>NZ_JABAIL010000002.1:0-197411 GCF_012641475.1 Flammeovirga agarivorans
CCAGGACTCGAACCTGGAACCTACTGCTTAGAAGGCAGTTGCTCTATCCAGTTGAGCTATCGGACCATCCTAATAAAGGTTTCTTTATTGTCGGGATGGCAGGATTCGAACCTGCGACCCCCTGGTCCCAAACCAGGTACACTAACCGGACTGTGCTACATCCCGAGTACCCTTCAACAGGAGCGTTTTTGTTTAATGCGGTGCAAAGGTGGGTGTATTTTGATTAATACGCAAGCATCCTTCTTATTTTTTTATGCTAACCAATGTAAACACATTAATTATCATCGCTTTGTATTTAATTTTTTGTATGCCACAATTCTGTCCCCCCTATCTCCAGGGCCCCGATAATAGACAATTATGTCATATATATTTCTTGTCAAATTAAAACTTCCTTCTGCAGCTATATTATCTCTTTCCCTATTTTTTGTATCTAAAACAGTATACATATAGTCGTATCGCCCTTGTTTTAGTAGTGCCGACCCAAAATATTTTCTTGCCTTATCATCATAAACCATCTTGTATTCTTCATTCAGCTGCCATTCCGAAAATCCACCATACACATAAACATCTCCAGGGAAAGGCGTTTCTGCCTTTAGTGAGAAAATTACTTCCATATAGTCAGCTTCTAACCAGTGATCTCTTTTCCCTGATGCATAAATCAGATAATTTCCATTATAATCTACTCTTTGCTGATTGAAAGCTTTACCATTTCTTATTAAGTCTTCATGCAATCTAACCTTATTGAAGTTTTTCATCACATCTACAGACGACACTGTTGCTCCTCCACCATTGAGACTACTTGTCTCAAAAACTCTAAATTCATTTAAACCCCAGAAGGTATTCTCCCCATTTCCATATGAATAGTCTAATATATGCTCATGTCCACGAATAAATCTAGGCTTAAGGTTTTCTATAGAGTTATCCCATCTTCCATTTTGTAAAATAGCTACAGAAAAATCTCTCATCGCATTCACTACCGTAAGGTCACCGTAATTAACTTTAAAATCTATTTGTTGTTTGTACCTTCTCTCACTACCGTTTCTATCTACTACCTCACCCACAATTGCTGCAGTTGTTTCAGCTACCAAAAATCTTCTTGTGATGATTAGATCATTCTTATTCCCCTCTTTATAGACCTTCAACACATAATTACCAGACATTTTAACTTGTGGTAACTGAAATATAAAATGCACGTAAGGGACCTTTGTACTCATTGAAAAATCGAATTCATTTAGTTTGAAAGAATTGTAGTCTCTCATAAACTCAATTGGCTGCAACTCTGAAGGTGTCCAATCTCTATTGCAATGAACTATTTCGGCTTCGTAATAATCTGCATCATCACCAAACACATCAAATTCCAAAACAAGTGGTGTTCGTTTATTCAAAAAGACAAAAGGAAGGTTAAGTTGTTTGTTTAACTGATCTCCACCAACGGCATATAACTGCACAGTTCTGACATTTGGGTCATATGTAAAATCAGCATATTTGATGTTCTTATTCTTATAACTGTCCAGTGTCACTAACTCCCATTTATTGGCTTGGCCATATCCTGTAATTGAGAGTAACAGTAAAATTATAGTGAATGGTATAAATATATTTTTTCTTGTCATTGCTATTTTAGTTTATGGCAGTCATCAATTTAGAAGATTTATTTATCATTATTACTACCACAAGTTTTAAATAAAATAAAATCTCTAAAACGAAATCTCCCATCTTAATATACATATCCTAAATACTTAGATTTAATTGAATCTAGAAAGTAAAACTGAACTAAGAATAATTATATTTCACAAAAATAAATGAATGATTATTCAATTTAGAATTATTCTCAATAAGTGTAATAATCACAATATTTTAATCAGATACGTGATTTTTCCAAAACTGCTTACTTATATTTACCGCCAAGATTATAACAAAATATTTGTAAATCTCTTTTTAATCTACTTTATTAGTAAAAAATACTCTGCTTGCATAACATTTTTATGTATTTGAGAGTTACACAATAAACAATAAACACACAATAATTTTTAGACACTATGATACAGATTGTGCAACAACTACTCTTTGTGGCTGCAATCGGTTTAACAGGGTATCTTGTAACCAAAAGAGCTAGATTCATTTATAGAAATATACAACTTGGAAAAAAAGACATAGAAGTACAAGGAGACAAAAACAAACGACTAGCAAACATGTTCAGATTAGCATTTGGACAACAAAAAATGTTTGATCGTCCGGTGGTTGGCATCATGCACTTTGCAGTTTATGCAGGGTTTCTTCTTATCAATATCGAAGTTTTAGAGATAGTAATTGATGGCTTAACAGGTCAACACCGAATTTTTTCAAATGTTATTCCTTCAGGAGTTTATCATTTCCTTGGTAGCTTTTTTGAAGTTATGGCCTTATTGGTAACAGTTTCTTGTTTTATCTTTTTAATAAGACGTAATGCATTAAGAATCCCAAGATTTCACATGGACGAGATGAAAGGATGGCCCTATAGAGACGCCAACTACATCTTATATGCGGAAATAATTCTAATGACAATGCTTTTCTCAATGAATGCTACAGATGCAGTATTGCAAACACTAGGAAATGAGCACTACCCTCCTGTAGGTACTTTCGCTGTATCACAATTCTTTGTTCCCATTTTTGCAGGTTTATCAGAAACAGCTTTAGTAGCGATTGAACGTACAGCGTGGTGGGTACATATCTTAGGTATTTTTGCTTTTGCAGTATATGTCACATACTCTAAACACCTTCATATCTTCTTGGCCTTCCCGAATACATTTTTTGCTAAGATGGAACCTAAAGGACAAATGAGCAACATGGATTCTGTTACCAATGAAGTAAAGATCATGCTTGGTATGCCGGTAGATAACACTGATGCTGGAGAATCTGATGAAATGCCCACTTTTGGTGCAAAAGACGTTCAGGATCTTTCATGGAGGAATGTAATGAATGCCTATTCTTGTACAGAATGTGGTCGTTGTACATCACAGTGTCCTGCAAATATTACTGGCAAAAAATTATCTCCAAGGAAGGTGATGATGGACGTTAGAGACAGAGCAGAAGAAATTGGTAAAAACATCGATGCCAATGGCGGAACTTTCCAAGATGACGGAAAATCGTTATACGGAGACTTTATTTCCAAAGAAGAATTAATGGCTTGTACATCATGTAATGCATGTGCTGAAGCCTGCCCTATCAATATAGATCCCCTTGGAATTATCTTAGACATGAGAAGATATGTCGCTATGGAGGAATCTGGAACACCACAAGAATGGAATATGGTCTTCCAAAACATTGAGAATAACCAAGCTCCTTGGGCATTTGCTGCTAGTGACCGTTTTAAATGGGGAGAAGAACTACGTACGCAAGAAATCAAGAAAACAAAAACTGAAGAACAAGACGCATAATAACAACACAAATGGCTGAAAATAATTTTCTAAAAGTGCCTACTATGGCCGAAATGGTAGAACAAGGCAAGCACCCTGAGGTTTTATTTTGGGTAGGTTGTGCTGGTTCTTATGATGATAGATATAAAAGAGTGATTACAGCTTTTGTAAAAATATTAAATGAGGTAGATGTTAACTTTGCTGTATTAGGACCTGAAGAAAGTTGTACAGGAGATCCAGCAAGAAGAGCAGGAAATGAATTCTTATTTCAAATGCAAGCAATGCAAAATATTGAGGTATTAAATGCTTATGAAATAAAGAAAATCGTTACTGCTTGTCCACACTGCTTCAATACGATAAAAAATGAATATCCAGCCTTAGGGGGAGATTACGAAGTATTGCATCACTCTCAGTTTTTGCAATCTTTAATTGATGAAGGACGTTTAACATTGGAAGACGGCAATGCTTATAAGGGCAAAAAAGTTACCTTCCATGATTCATGTTATTTAGGCAGATCAAACAATGTATATCAGGCTCCAAGAAGTGTAATTGAAGCATTGGATGCTGACCTTGTTGAGATGAAACGTTGCAAAACAAATGGCCTTTGCTGTGGTGCTGGCGGATCTCAAATGTTCAAAGAACCTGAGTCTGGAAATAAAGATATCAATATCGAACGTACCGAAGAAGCACTAAAAACTGATGCAAAAGTTGTAGCAGTAGGCTGTCCATTCTGTATGACAATGCTGAGTGACGGCATAAAAAATAAAGAGAAAGAAAAAGAAGTTCAGGTAATGGATATTGCCGAGCTTGTTGCTTCTTCAAAAGGGCTTTAATCAAGTCTCTAGAATCTATTACTGCGAGTGTATATTAGTTATGCACTCGCTTTTTCTTTTTATATTGCGAAAAAAAAGAATTATGTACAAAAATTTAGACACACTAGCGGATTCATCACGCCTTTGGATATATCAATCAAATAGAGCTTTTACTTCAGAAGAAATCACTCTTATCAAAAACTCGTTACTACAGTTCACAGAATCTTGGAACGCACACGGTTCTGATTTACAAAGTAGTTTTGATATCCCTTACAATCAATTTATTGTTATCGCAGTAGATGAAAATACCGCTGCTGCTTCTGGCTGTTCAATTGATAAATGTGTAGGCGTTATCAAACAGATTGAATCGCATTTAAATATTTCTCTTTTTGAAAGAACAACCATCGCATACTTACAAGAGGAAGAAGTTGCAACATTCAAATTAAACGAAGCGAAACAACTAGTTTCGGAAGGCACTATCACCCCTACTACAAAGATTTTTGACAATACAGTACTTAATCTTGGAGACTTTAAATCGAAATGGATTGTTGATGCTGGAAACTCTTGGTTAAAAAGATATTTTGTTACAGCCTAATTAAACCTAAATAATGAATCAAAGAAATTTATTGATTGTTAGTACTTCTACCGTTCATGGTAAAGGCTATTTAGCTTATTGTGAAGATGCTATCAAATCATTTTTTGATGGAATTGAAGAAGTTATCTTTATTCCATTTGCCCGTCCTGGAGGTATTTCTCATGACGAATATACCAGCGTTGCTAAAACCAAATTTAATGAGTTAGGATTCAAAATGCGTGGTTTACATGAATTTGATAATCCTAAAAAGGCATTAGAAGAAGCTAAAGCCATTTTCACTGGGGGAGGCAACACTTTTGTCCTACTTGATCAACTTATTAATCAGGGCCTTATCGATGTTATCCAATCTAAAGTAAGTGAAGGATTACGTTATATGGGAACAAGTGCAGGTTCAAATATCACAGGTCTTACAATTAATACGACCAATGATATGCCTATTGTTCATCCAAAAACGCTAAATGCACTAGCTCTAGTACCTTTCAATTTAAATCCCCATTATTTGGATCCTGATCCAAATTCTAAACATATGGGTGAAACAAGAGAAACGAGAATCAAAGAATTCCATGCTTACAATGACCAGATAGTTGTAGGTCTAAGAGAGGGGTCTTGGCTTCATGTTTCTGGAAATAAAATAACGTTAGAAGGGCCTCTTTCTGCTAGAATTTTCGAAAAAGATAAAACTCCATACGAACTGCAACCATCTGATGATTTCACATTTCTAATGGAACAATAATATTCACGGCTATAACTTTATATTTGTTATAGCCGTAAAAATACAAATATACTTAAATTGATAAATTACAATTTGTATTCTTAATACATTACATTTGTAAACCAAGGTCTGTGAATCTTTACATTTTATTACACTATTAACCCACCACATTCTTCTTATAAGTTTTTCAAAAAATGAAAATAGATTACTACGAAATTCTAGGAATAGAAAAAGGGGCTGACAAACGACAGATTAAGAAGGCTTACTTAAGCCTTGCCAAAAGATACCATCCTGATGTAAATGGAAATAACGAAAGCTTTGAAGAGAAATTCAAGCAAATCAATGAAGCATATGATACGTTGATCAACGAAAGCAAAAGATTTCGTTACGATTATGGTATACAACAAGAAGACCTATATACTACTGAAAACACTTCAGCTCAAGAAGAAAACCGTTATTCAGAGGAACGCAATAAACAGAGAGAAGAAATAAAAGAAGATCTTGAGCAAGAAAAAGCTAAAGACAAAAAGAGCAAAAAGAAATGGATGCCATTAATGGTAGCGGGTTACGCTGCGGTAATGATTGGAATTGTGTCTTTTTTCGTCCAACGCCAGAGTAAACTGGCAGCGTCTACGTATGAAAACGCAAAAATAAACCTTGAAGAAATGCATCTTGACCAAGCTATGCTCGATGTAAAAGAGCTAACAGAGTTAGATGCACATGATCAAGCAGATATTATTACAGCAGGCATTTATGTCTCAAAAAGACAAGCAAATAGAGCAATAGATTACCTGGAACCTAACTTACATAAATTCAAAGAAGACAATCAATTACTTTCAGATGCTTATTACTATTTAGGCAGAGCATATTTTCTAAGAAGACTAGAAAATAAAGCAACGGATTATCTCGAAAAATCTCTAGAATATTCATCAAATCCTAATGCAGTTTACTTTTGGTTGGGGAAATCACTAGGCGATTTAAAAATGGATTTTGCTAAGGCAGGTGATTTTTATGAAAAAGCTATCAATAATGAAAATTATAAAGAAAGAGCTGTTTTAGAGGCTGGTATCGCTTATCAGAATAATCAACAATATGAACTTGCCAAAGATATGTTTATGCAGTTGGTAAATCACCCTACTTATAAAAAAGAAGTAAACTATTATTTGGGCTGGCATTATTTCCTCTACAAAAAGGACAGAGATAAGGCTTGTATCTTTTGGGAAACGGCCGCAAAACAAGGCAATCCCGAGGCTAGATATCAATACAGTAGAACTTGTGGAAGGATAGGGAATTAAAAAAGCCTAAGGTAATAACCTCAGGCTTAAAAGTAGTAATTCTCATTTCATATATTAATATCTTATATATATTTTATAATTCGTTTATCTTGTTTAGACCTAAATCTGTCACATCAGCAAAAGTTCCCTTTGGGCTGATATTTAGGTTGGTAACCAAACCTTCATCTTCGAATTGTTTTGCAATTTGATTTAAATCATAAGTACAAAGCGGTAAACCCATAATTTTAGCAAGATGCTGCATAGATTTCCCTTTGTTCATGCACAATCCTAAAAGAAGTTTGTTTGATCTGAAATTGAAAGACATGGCTGGTTAATACGAGGTTAAAAATTAGGTAAAAATTCGATACGTGACAAAAGTAGAAAAAAAAAATTCAACGATTAGCATAAATTCGCTACCATTTAAAAAAAATTAACACAGACTTTGGTCATCAAACTTGGTATTAGCTATTCTTTTCTATCAATCATAAATAAATTATTGTAATTTTGTCATGACAAATAGTCATACGATAAAAAAATTATTTTACCCTTGATGGAGAATAGAGAATTATTATCAATAAAACAAAGATTTGGTATTATAGGAAACGCACCTAGTTTAAATCATGCGATTCAAGTAGCAGCTCAAGTAGCAGCCACTGATTTGACTGTAATGATTACAGGTGAAAGTGGTTCCGGTAAAGAATCTTTTTCAAAAATAATACATCAATTAAGTGCCCGAAAACATGGTAAATTCATCGCTATTAACTGTGGTGCAATTCCTGAGGGAACAATAGACTCTGAGCTTTTTGGTCATGAAAAAGGCTCATTTACAGGTGCAAATGAAACTAGAAAAGGATATTTTGAGGTAACAGATGGCGGAACAATTTTCCTAGATGAGATTGGTGAGATGCCTGTGGAAACTCAAGCTAGACTTTTAAGGGTTCTCGAAAATAAAGAATTTATTAGAGTTGGATCTTCTAAAGTATTAAAAACGGATGTAAGGGTCGTTGCTGCGACCAATGTAAATCTTCTTAAAAACGTCCAAAAAGGAAAATTTAGAGAAGACCTCTACTACCGTTTAAATACTGTACCTATACAAGTTCCTCCTTTAAGAGAAAGAGGTAATGACATTGAACTTTTATTCAGAAAATTTGCTACAGATTTTGCTGAACAATACCACGTTCAACCTTTATCGCTTACTCCAGAAGCAAAACACGTACTTATCAATTTCCCTTTCCCCGGAAATATTCGACAGCTCAAGAATTTGGCAGAACAAATGTCTGCACTTGAGTTAAACCGTCTTGTTACTCTAGAGACGATGCAGAAATATCTCCCTCATGCTACTAGTAATAAACTTAGAGTTTTAGAGAATGAAGATCAGGGATTAAATGAAAGAGATATTTTATACAAGGTTTTATTCGACATGCGACAGGACATGAATGATTTGAAAAAAATTGTTCTTCAGTTAGCACAAGGTAAAACTAATGCGAATACGGTCATTCAAGAAAATCCTAAATTATTTAGTAGTGTAATTGATGAACACAAAACATCATCAACTACAGTACCTATGTCAGGTGAAACAGGTTTAACGGTAAGACCTAATACCACCTCTGTGAAATATACCCCTCCAACTCCTCCTACACAAGAACAACCAATTATTATAACAAATGATGATGAGTATTCTGAAAATACTTACGACATCGATAATATGGTTGAGGTAAAAGAAGAAGAGGAATCACTTTCAATTGAGAAGAAAGAGAAAGAATTGATCATTAAAGCACTTCAGAAGAACAACAACAAAAGAAAGTACGCTGCACAAGATCTTGGGATTTCAGAGAGGACACTTTATAGAAAAATCAAACAATACGAACTTGATGAATAACATAAAATTCAGTTATAAATATTTAATCATCTGTTTTTTAGCAATATCCGCTTGTACAGGTGTGAAATTCACATTCTCAGGTGTCAATATAGACCCTAGGATCAAAACTTTTTCTATTGAGCCCTACACAAATGAGGCTTCTGATGGCCCTGCAACCATGGCCTTTCAGTTTACTGATGACTTAACGCAGTATATTCTAAGAAACACAAGTTTATTACCTGCCCCTCAAGGTCAAAAAGGCGACATTGAATTTAGTGGAGCCATAACAGGTTATAGAGTCACCCCTGTATCTCCTGGTGGTGGCGAGAGTCAGCAAACGCAACAACAACGTTTAACGATCACTGTAAAAACCAATTTTATCAACAACTATGATGATGAAAAAAGTTTTGACCAAGGATTCTCATTTTTCTATGACTTCCCAGGTAACCAAACCGTTCAACAGGTCGAAACAGAGGCAATTGACGTGATTTTCGAGCAAATTATCTACGATACTTTCCAAAAAGCACTAGCAGATTGGTAAAGATTAATGTATATTTGGATATGGATGGTTATACTGTCCATATCCAATTATAATGAATCCCCCATCACACTACTTTTTTAATACTTACTGTGGATCTAACTTTGATTGAAAAATGGCTTAAGAACCCACAATCGGTTTCTTATAGAGATATTGATGATATTAAAGCAGCTATCGAAAATTATCCTTATTTCGCTGCCCTTCATGTGCTTTTAGCTAAAGCTGAAGAAGGTAAAGCCGAATATGTGAAGAGTGCTGCTGCTTATGTTACCCACCGACCTTCTCTTCAAGCTTATTTAAATACAACATTTGACAGTGATATCAATCTTCCCGATACTTCCGGAATTGAGATTGAAAGTGATGAACACGAAACACTGGATAAACTATCAGATGATAACAATGATTACTTATCTATAAGTGATGAGAATGAAGAAGTAGATGATATTTTAGAGCATATCACTAACGAAAGTGAAGCTTCAACAAATCATGTCATTGAAGAAGAAGTTCCTGATGAGGATAATGATTCTATAGTTGATTCAGCAGAAGATGAAAGTAATTTCATTTCTGACACACAAGAAGTTGATGAAGCTACTTTAGAAGATCAAATATTAAATGATCTAGAACATGCTGAAGATTTACAATCAACTGAAGAGGTAGAACAAAAAGTTGATACAAGTATTGCAGATGAAATTTTAGCAGAATTAGCTAAACTTTCAGCTCAACAAGAACAACCTGAAGGGTCAGAACCCACTTCTTTTATGAATGAAGAAGATAAAAATGACGAGGAAGAAATCATTTCTAACCACACCATTGAATCTGAAACTGCCTCTGATTTCCAAGAAGAGCAAACAGAAGATGAGTATTCAGCAGTAAATGATGCACCATTGGCTTCTCTAGAAGATGAGTCTAATAATATCATGAGCTCTGAAGAAATGATGGATCGTTTCCAAGGGTTTTTAAATACTAAGAAACAATCTGAAGAAGAGATCATAAAAGATTTATCTGAAGATGAAAATATCGATTCAGATACTCTATCTATTACATCTAAAGAGGAAAATAAAGTAGAAGAGACTTCGGATGGGTTTACTGAGTACTCCTTCCCTAGTTATGACACTTCTAGCTTTGATGAAACGATTAAAGATGAGGATTACCTCCATAGTGTTGATAATATGAATGACGAAAACATCATTGATTTCAACAACTTTGACCCTGTTCAGGTTGACAAGAAAGGGCATCAAAAAAATATTATTGATAATTTTATTGAAGTTCATCCTAGCATTTCTCAGAATGAATTAGATCTAGAGGAGCAAAATCTTGAACAAATCGACCTATCCGATCAGGCATTACAAGGTTATAGTATTCCACAAACTGAGAGTTTCGCCAAATTGTTAGAAAAACAAGGAAAAAAAGACGAAGCAATCTCAATTTATCAACATCTTATCTTGAAAAATCCAAATAAAGCTAGTTTCTTTGCAGAACGGATTGAATTCTTGAAAAAGGATTAACATAAAGCATTAACATTACAATACAATGATGTACTTTTTTATAATCCTAATCCTTATCATCGCAGTGCTTCTTACTTTATTAGTATTAGCACAAGATTCTAAGGGTGGTGGATTTACAGGTGATATGGGCGCTGCTAGTAGCTCAATGATGGGTGCGAGAAGAGCATCAACTTGGATTGAAAACGCAACTTGGGTGTTGGCTATTTCATTATTTGTATTGTCAATTGGTGTAAACATTTTTATTCCAAAAGACAACTCTGCAAATATCCAGACATCAAACAGTATCGAGAACGCAGCTGATATGCCTGTTCCAACTACTCTTCCTGAAACTCCTGAGGAAGCACCAGCAGAAACTCCTGCTGAATAATATATCAGAAAAGATATTCTAAAAAAGCCATTACAAACAGTATGTTTTGTAATGGCTTTTTTTTATTTCTTACCTCCATAAAACTGCATATTAATGGAACTGAAGATTTGAAAACTACTTTGGCCCACTCCTTGAGAATATACAGCGTATTGTGGCTCTATAAACAAGTTAAAAACTGTAGACCCTAATTTCAGTACTTTACCATAACCTATTCCGATTGGAAAATTATATTTACTATTGGTGAAATCCATGGTCCAAATGGGTGCACCTCTTAGATAATTCCCTTTACCTAATTGAAAGAAATAAAAAGGTTGTATTGCAGCCAAATTTTCATCTGCATCCAATGCGTTTCCTTGATTATCGGTAAGTTTAGAATCTTCTCCTACACCTACTGTCCATGTCACTAATCCTCCCCATTGAAACATTTTTGATTTGGCAATGAAGAGTACCAAAGCTCCACCAACTTGCCAGTTATTTGCACCCAGACTTACATCATAATTATTGACCAAACTCCCTCCAGGACCACTAACAGTAGAAACTGCTGTTGAGGTAGGTGCAAAAACCATCGGTCCTACACCAAACTGAACAGGAGAAGACGAGGAAGTTGCTAAATAGGTGGCAAATAAGTTGAAATCACCTAACCCTGTTACTGAAGAGTTATCTGATGGGCGGTTTACTGTCAATGTTGGCAACGTTGCTCTGAAAAGGATTTTACCTACAGGCTGAGCATACCTAAAAGAAGTAACCATATTCATCCCGTCTACTCCAGTTAAACCGGTTTGATAGTTAAACTGAATATTAAATGCCTTTAGGTCGGCTAATGGGTTGTTTGCATTGGCAGATGCATCTGCTGCTCCTGACTTTTCATCTTGAGCAAGTAAAGAAAAAGATAAAAAAACACTAAACAGTACTATGAATTTTAAGCTTCTCATTTTCAGTAGTAATTGGTTATAGTTTTAAAATAACCTATATCAATCGCTACATAACTAAATCAGTTTACCACTCTGAAAAAATTAATATCATTCCTTTGTTTGAGAATAAAAAAAGGCTGCTAGAATGTAACTTCTAGCAGCCTTTTCATTTATTTCAATATGTTGATTACATATTCAATGCTCTATCTCCTGTTGCAGCAAGACAAGCTTCTTTAATTGCTTCAGAATAAGTAGGGTGAGCATGTGACATTCTAGAAATATCTTCTGCTGACGCTCTATACTCCATTGCAACAACTCCTTCAGAAATCATATCTGCAGCTCTAGGGCCAATGATGTGCATTCCTAAGATCTCATCAGTTTCTTTGTCTGATAAAACTTTAACTAATCCATCAATATCCATAGAAGCTCTTGCTCTACCTGATGCTCTGAATGGGAATGAACCAGACTTGTAAGCTCTTTTCGATTCTTTCAACTCTTGCTCAGTATATCCTACAGACGCCACTTCTGGCCAAGTATAAACAACACCAGGAATCAATTTATAATTGATATGAGGCTTTTGACCGTTGATATGCTCTGCAACAAACACACCTTCTTCCTCAGCTTTATGCGCCAACATAGCACCTTTTACTACATCACCAATAGCATAAATACCATCTACAGAAGTTTGTAAATGTTCATCTACCTCTACTCTACCTCTATCGTCTAATTTTACACCGATAGCTTCACAGTTCAATTTATCAGTGTAAGGACGACGACCAATAGAAACTAAGCAGTAATCACCTTTGATCTCTACTTCTTTTCCTTTTTTGTCAGTTGCTTTAACAACAACCTCTTCACCTTCTACTTTAACTGAATCAACTTTAGTTTTTAGGTTAAATTTAAATCCTTCCTTCTTAAGAACTCTTTGGATTTCTTTACCCATTGAAACATCCATTGTAGGAATTAAAGCGTCTGCATATTCTACTACAGTTACTTCTGCTCCTAATCTTGCATATACAGAACCTAACTCAAGTCCAATTACACCACCACCAATTACGATAAGGTGCTTAGGAATTTCTTTTAATTCTAATGCTTCAGTTGAAGTGATGACTCTTTTCTTATCAAATTCAATAAACGGCAACATTACTGGTTTTGAACCAGTTGCAATAATTGTCTTTTGAGAATTGATAATCTTAGACTCTTCGCCTTCAATCTTGATTGTATTTTTATCTACAAACGACCCAAAGCCGTGGTAAACATCAATTTTATTTTTCTTCATCAAGAAAGCGATACCGTCAGTAGTTTGTTTAACTACTTCACCCTTTCTTGAAATCATTTTACCAAAGTTAATTTTTGGAGCTTCTGCTTCTAAACCATGCTCAGCAAAACGGTGTACTGCTTGATGGTATAACTCTGATGAATCCAATAGTGCTTTTGAAGGAATACATCCAACATTTAAACATGTACCACCAAGAGTATTATATTTTTCGATTAAGGCTACTTTCATGCCTAATTGTGCTGCGCGGATAGCTGCAATATATCCACCAGGACCTGAACCTATAACTGTTAAGTCGTATGTCATAACTGTTCCTTTACAAGGTTTTTTAAGTATCAGAATCAAGACAGTAAGCTGACAAGATTCTTTGTTTGTGTAGTGTAATTAAAATGGCTCATGCAAAGATCTGCATGAGCCTAAGCATATGTTTATTCAATTAAACATCCAATAGTAATCTAATTGGATCTTCAAGAAGTTCTTTCACTCGTTTTAAGAAGCTTACAGACTCTCTACCATCAATGATTCTATGGTCATATGACAATGCCACATACATGATAGGGCGAATTTGTACTTCTCCATTAATAGCTACTGGTCTCTCCACAATATTGTGCATACCTAAAATCGCTGATTGAGGTGCATTAATAATTGGAGTTGACAACATAGAACCAAATACACCACCATTTGTAATAGTAAATGTACCGCCTTCCATTTCTGGAATAGTTAATTTGTTATCACGAGCTTTCAAAGCAAGACGTCTTACTTCTTTTTCAATACCAGCTAAACTTAATGATTCAGCATTTCTGATTACTGGAACCACTAGACCTTTTGGTGCAGAAACTGCGATTGAAACATCTGCATAATCATTGTAAACGATTTCGTTACCATCGATGTATGCATTTACTGCAGGCCACTCTTGTAAGGCAACAGTTACCGCTTTAGTAAAGAAAGACATAAAGCCAAGACCGATCTCGTGCTTGTCTTTGAACATCTCTTTATATTTCTTACGCAAGTCCATTACAGGCTTCATGTCAACTTCATTGAATGTAGTCAACATTGCTGTTTCATTCTTAACAGAAACTAAACGACGAGATACTGTACGACGTAACGCCGTCATTTTCTCTCTACGTTGTACTCTATCTTCAGGATTAGCTGCAACTGGTGCTGCCGCTGCCTCAGATTTCTTAGCTTCTTTCTTAGGAGCTGCTGTTTTTTGAGCTTTCTCTGCATCTTCTTTAGTGATACGACCATCAACACCAGTACCTTTTACTGTTGCAGGGTCGATACCTTTCTCAGCTAAGATTTTTGCTGCAGCAGGAGAAGCATGTCCCGTTGCATATGTTGAGTTCGAAGAAGTTGGAGCAGACGCACTAGCTTCAGCTGCAGGTGCCGCATCAGAAGTTGCTGCAGGAGCATCACCTTCCATTACTTCAATTTTACAGATAGGAGCACCAATTTCTAAAGTATCTCCTTCTTGAGCAATTACACGAAGAATTCCTTGTGCTTCAGCAGTCAATTCGAATGTAGCTTTGTCAGATTCGATTTCACATAATAAATCATCTAACTCTACAAAATCACCATCTTCTTTTGTCCAAGTTGCAATTGTCACTTCAGAAATAGATTCACCTACTGTAGGTACTACCATATCTAAAACTTCGCCAGTTGCCTTAGGACCTTCAGACGCAGCTGCTGCTGGAGCTGATTCAGATGTAGCTGCTGCTTTTGGAGCACCTTCACCTTCTTCAATTGTACATAATAAAGCACCAATTTCTAAAACAGCATCTTCTTGTGCATCTGGAGAAATTGTAATAACTCCGTCTGCTTCTGCTACTAGTTCGAAAGTTGCTTTATCTGATTCTAATTCACAAAGAACATCATCAAGTTCAACAGTATCGCCATCTTCCACTAACCATTTTGCAACAGTTACTTCTGTGATTGACTCACCGACAGCTGGAACAGTCATTTGTAAGCTCATAGTTTTTTATTTTTAGGTGACGGCACCTTCTCGGCACCGTCACAATAGTTCTAGACTAATTTCTTTTTAAATTTATAGTGAGGAATACCTACCTCCTCGAAAAGCTCTCCTTCTTTATCGTATTCAAGCTTAACGTAGAATTTTTCAGCTACTTCTCTTGCATGGAGTGTGATTAATTCAAACCCGTTGTCCAATGCAAAAACTTCACTGAATTGAACCATCAAAGAACCTAACTTCCTCCCTCTCTGATCCTCTCTAACAGCTACCTGGCGCATTTTTACTTCTTGAGGTGTTATTGGTTTTAATACAAGGCAAGCAACCACCTCATCAGAATCATTCATCGCTACTAAATGGTAACTATCGAATTCCTCTGATAATTCCTCTTCAGAAAATTGTAGGCCAAGAGGTTTACGCAAAACCTCATCACGTAATGCTACTGATAATTTGTGTTCAGGAGAATTAAAAGCTACTTCTTTGATAATCATGATTAATATATATTATAGGTCCTCTTTATCGAAAGCTACAGAAACGATTCTCTCTGTTTCTTCTTTATGTACTTTAGGGAAACCTGTTGCTGGTGAAGCTGATGGTCTACGAGCCACTAACCTCATCTTAATCAACTGCTCCTCATTTCTGTAAGCTCTCAAGATAAACGTCCAATAACCCATATTCACAGGTTCTTCTTGTACCCATTTCAATGACTTATGGTTCGAATATCTCTTTAAAATTTTATTTACTTTTTTCTCAGGGAATGGGTGGATTTGTTCAACACGAACAATTGCCACGTCATCTCTGTTGTCTCTTTCTTTACGCTCTAACAAGTCGTAATACATCTTACCCGTGCAAAGTAATACTTTCTCTACTTTTTCTGGGTCTTTTACTGATGCATCATCATAAACTTCCTCAAATTTACCTTTTGTGAAGTCTTCTAATGAAGAAACACACTTAGGATGACGTAACATAGACTTAGGAGACATTACAATTAATGGCTTTCTGAAGTCCCAAGTTAACTGTCTTCTGATTGCATGGAAGAAGTTTGCTGGAGTTGTAAAGTTACCAACTACGATGTTGTACTGTGCCGCTAATTGCAAGTATCTTTCAGGACGAGCGTTTGAGTGCTCAGGTCCTTGACCTTCATAACCATGTGGCAATAACATAACCATACCATTTGATCTACCCCACTTACTTTCACCTGAAGTAATAAATTGGTCGATCATAGTTTGAGCACCATTTGAGAAATCACCGAATTGTGCTTCCCAAATTGTTAAAGCATTAGGGTTAGCCATAGCGTAACCATACTCAAAACCTAAAACACCATACTCAGAAAGTAAAGAGTTATAGATATAGAACGGTCCTTGTAACTTACTAATGTTTGCTAGAGAGCTGTACTTCTCATTTGTTTCAGCATCGTTTAACACAGCATGACGGTGAGAGAAAGTACCTCTTTGAACATCCTGACCTGATAAACGAACGATCTTACCATCTAATAATACAGAACCATAAGCCATTAATTCGGCAGCAGCCCAGTTGAACTCCTTCTTATCGAAGAACATTTCTTTACGCTCTGCAATTAATTTATCAATTTGCTTTAAAGGTTTGAAACCTTCTGGCACTGTAGTGATCGCATGACCAACTGCCTCAACAGTAGTTTCTGAAATTGATGTGTTTGGAGATTCATCAAAATCAGCTTCCTTACCTCTTTTAAGTTGTTTCCATTGGATTTCCAACTCTTGTGGACGATATGGAAGTGGGTGTTGACGAATATTGTTCAATCTATCTTGTAATAGACGACGGAACTCTTTATCCATCTGCTTCGCTAATTGAGCATTCATTTCCCCTTGTTCGATCAACTTTTTAATGTAGATCTCTCTTGGGTTCTGGTGCTTAGCGATAATATTGTAAAGTTTTGGTTGTGTAAACTTCGGCTCGTCAGATTCATTATGACCATGACGACGGTAACACACCATATCAACAAAGATATCTCTGTTATAACGTTGACGGAATTCTACTGCCAACTTCATTGCGTAAGCTACTTCTTCAGGATGATCACCATTTACATGAAGTACTGGAGATTCAATCAACTGAGAAACATCTGTACAATAGATTGATGAACGAGCATCCTCGAAGTCAGTTGTAAAACCTACTTGGTTGTTAATTACGAAGTGGATAGTTCCTCCAACATCGTAACCAGCTAGGTTAGACATTTGTACTGTTTCATAAACAATACCTTGACCAGCGATTGCTGCATCACCATGTATTAAGATAGGTAAAATACGTTTAGAGTCTTTTTCGTAGATAGAATCTACTTTCGCTCTAACTACACCTAAAACTACAGGATCAACTGCTTCTAAGTGAGAAGGGTTTGGAGATAAATCCAAACGCACTTTTTTACCATTATGAGTTTCAATTTGAGAAGAGAAACCTAAGTGATATTTTACATCACCGTCTCCCATTGTTTCGTCTGGTACTGCTTGACCTTCAAACTCGTTGAACACCTCGTCGTAAGTTTTACCCATTACGTTTGTTAAAACGTTCAAACGACCACGGTGAGCCATACCAATAACTACTTCTTCAACCCCTAAATCAGCACCTGTAAAGATTGCTGTATCAAGACCAGCAATTGTAGATTCACCACCTTCTAGTGAGAATCTTTTCTGACCTACATATTTAGTATGTAAGAAGTTTTCAAAAACTACCGCCTCATTTAATTTACCAAGGATACGTTTTTTATCCTCCTGTGAAAATTCATGATTTGGATATTCATTTTCGATTTTTCCTTGGATCCAAGACAATACTTCAGGCTCACGGATTGACATAAATTCAAATCCAATTTTACCAAAATAGATCTTATCCAAGCGTGCAATGATTTCAGATAATTTCGAATTACCCATCCCTAAATAAGAACCTGCTGAAAACACAGTGTTCAAATCAGCCTTAGATAAACCAAAGTCTTCTAATTCCAATCTTGCATGTCTGTCTTTTCTTTTTCTTACAGGGTTTGTATCAGATACTAAATGTGCTCTAGATCTGTAAGCATTAATTAGTTGTCGAACTGCTACTTCTTTTTGTAGCATTTCTTCTGAAATACCTCCTTTTACAGAAGAAGATGTGTTTGCGCTTGAGTTTGTTGTCGAGTTTCCGTCTAGTTCTGGGTTTTCTCCGAATTTCTCTAAAGAAAATTCAAAACCCTCAAAAAATCTGCTCCAAGATTCATCAACTGAGCTTGGATCTTGCTTGTATGCTTCATACATCTGTTCGATGTAATCACCATGAGCATTTGCTATGTACGAATATTTGTCCATGTGTCTTTAGTGAGGTTAATTACTTGCTCGAAACAAACATAGCAAAAGTATTTTAATCATTATATTTGAACACGCAAATACACAAATATACTATACAAGAAATTGCAACACAGGATTTATAACAGAGTTGTATACAATTGTATCAAATACAAATTTTAATATTTGTAAATGACTTATTTTCAATTCTTTACAAAAATGAACATTTAATCACTTATAAACAGGATTAGATTAATCTAAAAAAATCACACATTAATCAATTACATAAATTTTTTATTTATAATACTTTTTTATCTTTATATGATAGAAATTGTACGTTAACTAAAAATTGGAAATCTATTCATTGCATGAAGCAACTTTTTCTGCTGTTTATATTTATTCTTTCGTCATTTACTACTCCTGCACAAAACTCCTATTCTAACAGTGGTGACAAAATCATCAAAAATCATGTACTCAGAGTCGGCGTCCGAGAAGATCCTCCTTTTGTTATAAAAGGTTTAGATGGAACCTTTTATGGTTTAAGTATAGACTTATGGCACATGGTAGCTGAAGACCTACAATTAGTATATGAATTTGTAGAATACGAACATATGCCTGGGCTAATTTTGGGATTATCAAGAAAAAAAATTGACATCTCCGCCAATCCTATGCCCGTAAGTAGTACAAGAATTCGCCAATTAGATGTCACCTATCCATTTATGACAACCTCATTGGGTGTCGTAGTCAAGAAAAACAAACAAGACGAGATTACTATATTTTTCTCTAACTTATTTTCTTATGGATTCTTAAAGTTATTTTTCACTTTGATCATCATAGTATTCCTTTTTGGAACCTTAGTATGGTGGGTAGAGAAAAAATATAACGCCAAAGACTTTAGAGATGGTATTGAAGGAATTATGGATGGAATTTGGTGGTCTACTGTTACCATCACAACAGTTGGCTATGGTGATAAGACGCCTAAAACAACATTAGGAAGAGCAATTTCTATGGTTTGGATGTTTATAGCCATCAGTTTAATTTCAAGTTTTACCGCAACCATTACTTCCACTTTAACTTTGAATCAATTAGAATCCAAAATCAATACAATTGAGGATTTAAGAAAGATGAAAGGTAAAATTGGGGTAACGGCTCACTCCGGCGCAGAAAGTTATTTACTAAAACATCAGATCAACCCCGTTTCTTATGTAAAACCAGAAGAAGGTTTAGAGGCATTGGAATCAGGGGAAATCATGGCTTTCCTTCACGATAAGCCCATTATGCGTTATCTAATAAAAGAGAATGGCAATGAGGATAGATTTGAGGTACTTCAATCTAACTTTAAACAAAATTACTATTCATTCTTTATGCCTAGAAACAGCAGAATGTATAAAAAAGTAAATACAGAAATTGTTGATAATATAGATAAAGATTCATGGCATAGACTATTGCAAAAATACAATATGGATGACATCAACTAAGACAAAGAAACAAGAGTTAGGTGTTAAAGGAGAAGCTTTAGCGATCGACTATTTAAAAGCCAAAGGTTATGAGATACTAACTCAAAACTACCGAAGTGGCAGAAATGAAATTGACATTATCTGTCGACATTTAAAATTCCTCATCTTTATTGAAGTAAAAACCAGGTCAGATCTTCTGTTTGGCACTCCTGAAGAGCAAGTCACCGAAAAACAAATGGATAATATTACAGAAGCTGCAATAGATTATATGGATACACAAGATTGGAGCTTTATTGTAAGGTATGATATCGTAAGTGTAATAATAAATTCTACAGGAAATCATATACAGCATTTTGAAGATGCTTTTTAAAAAATCCCCTTTCCAACCGAATATTTAGGGACATCGTTGGAAAGGGGATTATATTTATTTAATACCTAAACTTAATTAAGCATTTACTTGATCATCTTTAACCACACCTTCTTTAATAGCTTCAACAATAGAAGGATCTAATAAAGTTGAAGTATCACCGAAGTTATCAGTTTGACCTTCTGCAATCTTTCTCAAGATTCTACGCATAATTTTGCCTGATCTTGTTTTTGGCAAACCACGAACGATCTGAACTTTATCTGGTCTTGCGATTTTACCAATTTTATCGATAACAATATCAAGGATTTCAGCTTTAAACTCAGTGATTGTACTCATTTCTAAAGCTTCAGAATCACATACAACGTAAGCGTATATACCCTGACCCTTAATCTCGTGAGGGTAACCTACTACAGCAGACTCAACTACACCTTTGTGCATATTGATTGCATTTTCAACTTCTGCTGTACCAATTCTATGACCAGAAACGTTCATCACATCATCTACTCTACCCATAATTCTGTAATATCCGTCTTCATCACGTCGACAACCATCACCTGTAAAGTATAAACCTTTAAAAGTAGAGAAGTAAGTATCTTTACAACGTTTATGATCGCCCCATGTAGTTCTCAACATTGAAGGCCAAGGGTACTTAATACATAAGTTACCTTCGACACCTTTACCTTCGATCTCATTCCCTTCAGAATCTACAAGTATTGGTTGGATACCTGGAAGAGGAAGCGTTGCATAAGTTGGTTTCGTTGGGATAACACCAGCAACAGGAGAAATCATTATACCGCCTGTTTCTGTTTGCCACCAAGTATCAACAATTGGACACTGTCCTTTACCGATATGTTGATGATACCACTCCCAAGCCTCTCTGTTAATCGGCTCTCCTACAGTACCTAATACTCTTAAGGAATCTAATTTATATAATTCAACATATTCTAAACCTTGTGCCATTAATGCTCTAATCGCCGTTGGTGCTGTATAGAATATATTCACTTTTAAACGATCAACAATTCTCCAAAAACGACCTGCGTCTGGGAAAGTTGGAATACCTTCAAACATTACAGAAGTAGCTCCTTCTAGTAGTGGCCCATAAACGATATATGAGTGACCAGTAATCCATCCGATATCGGCTGTACACCAGTACACATCATTTTCTTGGTATTGGAATACATTTCTGAATGAATACCAAGAGTAAACCATATAACCACCTGTGGTATGTACCACACCTTTAGGCTTACCAGTTGACCCTGATGTATATAAAATGAATAAAGGATCCTCTGAATCCATTACTTCTGGATCACAAACATTGGGTACAGATTTCACCTCATCATGCCAATAAACATCTCTATCAGCATCCATTTTCACATCAGCACCTGTTCTTTGATAAACAATAACTCTCTCGATTGCTTCACATTGGAAAAGTGCTTCATCTGCAATTTGTTTCAATTCAACTACCTTGTTCCCTCTTGGACCTTGGTCAGCTGTAATTAATATCTTAGCGCCAGCATCGTTAATTCTATCTGCTAATGCTTGTGCAGAAAATCCACCAAATACTACAGAGTGAATCGCACCAATTCTAGCACATGCTAAAACCGCGATAGCCAACTCTGGAACCATCGGCATATACAAACAAACACGGTCACCTTTTACTACGCCATTTCTTTTTAAGACGTTCGCAAAAAGACAAACTTGTTCATGTAATTCTTTGTACGTAAAGATTCTATCTTTTTCGTGGGGGTCATTGGCTACCCAATGAATTGCTGTTTTGTCGCCTCTTGATAAAAGGTGTCTATCAAGACAATTTTCTGTGATATTCAATTTACCATTCAAATACCACTGTACGTTATAGTCGTTAAAATCGTACTCGACAGTTTTGTCCCATTTTTTTCGCCAAACAAACTGCTCAGCTACTTCTGACCAAAAACGTTCTGGTTCGGACACACTGCGTCTATAGGCTACAGCGTAGTCTTCAAGGTTGTTAATTCTGCTAATCATAGTGTTTTGTAAAGTTTTAGTAATAGAAACCTTTTGGTCTCATGAAATTTATAATTACTGAAGTGTTTCGAGGGTTGAATATAGATAGTTGAGCAGAAAATCACTATACATAAGTATACCTACGCTAATATGGTATACTTCATTTTTTTGTTTTCCATGAAATGACCATGAATTTATCTCCTAAATCTGTAATCATAGATGATGTATCTTTTAAGTTTTCCTTGTTAATCACATAGGTCAACAATTCACTATGGTTCATCACCTTATAAGTTGGAGCGTAGGCATCAGATTCCAACCTAGGGATATTGTATTTTTTCACCCAATTCATCACAGAAACATGGCTTACACCGACAATTCGTTCAATTTCTCTATATGGAACACCTTCCAAATATAACTGTAATGCTTTGACTACATATTTCCTTTCTATCTCTCTTCCTTTTTTACTTACGGTAAAGAAATATCCACAATCTTTACACTTATATCTCTGCCGGTTTTTCACAAACCCACTTTTGATATATTCTGTACTTTCACATTTCGGGCAACAATTTTCTTTTAAATTCATTAATTAGTGAATGTATATTTCCTTAATATTACTCTAATTTCAAATGTATATTGCTATACTTTTTTTGCATAGATATACTTAATTAGCAAAATTGACGTAAAAGTAACACTAATTAAATGAAATTTAACAATAAGTGGATATCAATTTAAATCTTTACAGTTTGTTATTTTGACAAATAAACAGATTAACATGAATCATTTTGATTACTGGAAAAGAGAAGAATAATCAACCAAATATTTACAAAACTTCAAAATCATTATTTATTACCAATAGATCTCTTAGCATCTTCTTTTTGTATTCTATTCCTTTTTTCTTTCACCTAAATTTTAAAGCGTTACTAGTTTATCGAAAAAACACTAAATTTGAATATCACTTTATTTTTTTAGATGACAGCTATTACGAGATCATTCATTCTACTCTGCTTAATTGTAAACTGTTCATGCGGATTTGATCCTAATGAATTCAATGATATTGGCCTTGAACCTTTAGAAGAGAAATATTTTGCTTTTCCATTGATGAAAGGTGATATCTATCTAGAAGATTTATTACCACCCTCTTCACAAAGTCGAGTGGATAAATCTAATGTACCTTGGGTTTTAGAATTCAAAACCTGGTGGACTGAGGCAGAAAAAGAAAATCAACCTGCGCTACTTACAGGTAGTGATATATTATCCGGTGAATTATTTTTCCTAACTCCGGAAACTACTTTACCTGAACTATTCACTCAAATAGATCATACAGGAGAATATTTGGTACCAATTACGGTCTCTAATCAGTTATTTGAAGTCAATGAAGTGCATGTTAAAGAAGGTCACTTTACCATAACCATTAAAAACAATAACACCGCTAATAGTCGTTTTAGGTTAGAATTACTTCATATTAACTCTGGAGATACTACTGTTCAAAACTTCACTTCCTCACTATTCACAGCAAATGAAACCAAGGATGTTACGCTTAATTTCAATAATAATGCAATCAATAATTCAGGAGGCACTTCAACTCAGTTGAGGTTATCAAACAGGTCAGTCAATACTTCTGAAATTATTTCATTTCAGATTCCAGATCCTACCTCCATAGACTATACTATTGATGTGATCAGTCATATTAACTTCACTCCTGTTGTAGATATCAATTTAAAACTTCCTGTACCAAAACAGGTATTACCTATTGATATCTTTGACACTACTCTAGAAGAAGGTGAAGTGGTCTTATCAGCATTTGAATATCAACTTATTACGTATAGTACTTTTGGTATTGATGTACTTGCAGGAAATATTGAAACTTATGCCGTAAGTAGTATTGACAGCACAGAACATCCTCTGGAGTTTACCAAAACAACCATTGGAAGAAGTTCCACTCATGGAGAAGAATTTATTGACACATTATTCACCCAACAAAAAGTTGGAATCTTCAACAAGAAACCAAATAAGATAAGTATTCAAGGGCAAATGTCTTTTGAGATGAATAGAGGTGAGATTTATTTCATTGATGAGAATTCATATCTAAAGACTAACAGTTTCTTTAGAGTTCCATTTTTATTAGGATTAAAAGATGTTGCGTTTTCTGAAATTATAGTTTTTGATGAGCAATACCAAGAAAGTATCAGTTTTCTGGATTCTGCTATTTTATCTTTAGAATTTGAAAACCACTTCCCTATGGATGGTTATCTTTCTATCTATACATTGGATGATACAGTAGATTACACACCTTATCAAATAGATATTAGTCAAGAGTCTGGTAATAACACACTGAACTTTATGAAAGCACCAAGTTTAGACAGTATTAGTGTCAATAATACTGGTGGACATGTAAAAACTAAGATTAGAATTACAGGAGAAGATGCACAAAAGATCATTTCCTCGAATTTTGTAGAAATAAAAGGTACCTTTAGTACACCAGGCTTTCAAGTGGTTCCTTTCTTCCCTGAACAAAAAATAAATATCAGTGCAGGCTTGAGTGCCACCGTAAAAATTGACCCTAATGAATTTTAAAGTTCACTATCTATACTACTTCATTTTTTTAGTTACTCTAGGTTTTCAGCAAAAAGCCTTTGGTCAGGAAGAGTACATGCTTTACTTTATGAAAGACATGCCTCAATCCTCTCAACTTAACCCTGCCCATAAGTCGGTTTATAAAACTTCGATCGTACTCCCATCTTGTTATGCTAATGCGGAATCGACTGTTTTTTCTTACAACCATATTTTTACCAAAGGAGAATATACTCAAAACATAGATTTAGAAAAGCTTTTCCAAAATCTGAAAAACCAGAACATTATTGAAGGTAATGCAGCTTTAGATGTTTTTGGTATTTATATCACATCTGATAAAGTGAGCCTTAACTTTTTCATTAGAGAGAAGTTAAATAGCTTTTCTTATATAGATAGTGATTTAGGCGAATTATTATCTAAAGGTACTGCCCATCCTGATAATCTAGGACAGGTTTTCAACCTAAATCCTACTCTTGAGGTTTCTCATTACAGAGAATATGGAATGGGCTTTAATTACAACATCAAGGATCGAGTTACCATTGGGTTCAATGCCAAGTATTTATCAGGTATCGGCAATATCAAAATGAATTCTGCAGATATCACAATACAAACAATTGATGCTTCGAATTACCCGATTGTAATTGGAGTACAAGGACCAATTAATACAACAGGACTTACAAATATTTTTGATGCATCGGGAAACTTTGATTCTGACGGTATCTTAGCATACTTGGCAGGAGGTGCTGGCCATGGTTATTCATTTGATTTTGGAATCACTTACCAACACACTGACAACTGGTTATTTGAATTTGCTGCGACCAATATTGGACAAATTCATTGGAGAAATGGACGAAGAGATTACGAATTGGGCGCTGATAGCTATAATAGTTTTAGACTCGAAGGAGCCACTCCTAACGATCTATTTTCTAATAATTCTGAAAATATTTCTAACGCACAATACGATTCTATTTCTGCATTATTTGATATGCATGTAATGGATAGCCAAGAACAGATTGACTATACGACTACATTACCCCTTAATGTAAATGGTGCTGCCAGTTATGATTTCGGGCATAAATTTATCATTGGTGCTACAGTAGGTTTCAGCTATTATGAAGAATACTTTAACCCTAAAGTCTCAGTGAGTATGAATAAAAGGTTTGCTGATTTTATAGGCCTTGGAGTAAGTTATTCTGCCGACAAAAGTGGTATCAATAAAATTGGTGCAGCAGTAACTGTTGGTTTCCCTGGATTAAAAGCCTATGCAATGTCTGATGATGTCGTTAAAATCATCAGTGACTGGCAAGAAGCCCAATCATTAGGTATCCGATTTGGTATCAATCTGAATTTTGGATATGTCAAGAAAAACTACCTCAACAAAAAGAAAACTAGGGCTAGTCAAATCATGGAAGCTAAGTGGTAAATCTAAAAGTGCTCCAATACGAAACACTTTGTTTTAAATAGCAACGATTCAATAAGATTAAATCCACTCAAAAACCAACACAAAACCTTAAATATCAATCAGTTACAATATTTTGAACAATCTTTTCAATTGTATAAGTGTATTTCACTAATCACTTATCAAAATGGACAGATTAATATCACAACAAGAAAAGAAAAGAGAAAAAAAAGTAAGCTATTTAAAGGTTGCTTCTGGGGTAATTATCCTTTGCGGAGCACTTTACTTTATCAACCATTTTTTATCTAAATCTATCGATAGAAATGACATTCTAATTGATGTTGTTGAAAAAGGTGATGTATCCTTAACCATTAGAGGTACAGGAAAAATTGAGCCTACTATTCAAAAAGCCATTACTTCTCCTTTTTCTTCTTTCATAGAATCAACTAACACCTACTTAGGTCAAGAGATTAAAGGTGATCAGCCATTATTAACGATTAATACTGCAGAAGCAGAAAATCAATTGATGGCCATGATTGATGAAGCAGATATTAAAAGATCTCATATCAATAAAGAAAAGTTACGCCTATCTAAAGAACTATTTAACCTTAAAAAAGACACTGAAATTAATCAACTTCAACTTCAAAGAAGAGAAGAAGAATTGAAGTCAGAAGAAAAGCTACTATCTATTGGTGGTTCTACGGCAGAAAATGTTCAACAAGCCAAGACCTTATTAAGTGTTGAAAGATTGAAGCAAGAACAGTTAGCCCACGACCTACTTATTAAAGAAAAAGCAATTACTCAAGAGATTAGAACTCTAGAATTAGCTCTTTCTATCCAAATAAAAAACATCAAGGAACAAGAAAGAAAACTAGAGAAAGCGAAAGCGAAAGCTGGGATGAATGGAGTGATCACTTACTTAAATGATAAAGTAGGTGCTTCTATTTCAGAAGGTGAAGTGCTAGCAAGAGTGGCTAACATGGAGCAATTTAGAATCCGAGGCAGAGTCTCAGATCAATACGTTTCAGTATTATCTATCGGAATGGATGTAATTGCCAATACCTCTAAGGCTGCTTATGTCGGTTCAATTTCTAGTATCTCCCCTTCTTCTGACAATGGTATGATCACTGTTTTCATCCAATTAGAAGAGCAGAAAGGCTTAGAATTACTAAGACCTGATATGGTCACTGATTTATCCATTATTCGAGAACAACATCAAAATGTATTAAGAGTAAAAAATAAAGGAGCTTTTAAAGGGAAGTTGGTAGAAGAAGTCTTCTTAGTAAAGAATGGTCAAGCCCAAAAGGTAAAAGTAAAAACGGGTTATAGAAATGCTGAGTGGGTCGAAGTACAGTCTGCATTAAATGAAGGCGACTCTGTTATTATTTCTCCTACAGATAAATTCAAAAATGTACCACAAATCAACATCAACTAACAATGAAAACATTCAACTATATACTTTTCATCTTATCTATTTCTTTTGTTTGTCAAGCTCAAAAGGTTCTAACATTACAACAGTCTATAGATTTAGCTCAACAAAATTCAAATTATGTTCGATTAGCGAATACCACATTAGAAATTGAAAGAGCAGATTATAAAGCCTTTCAAACTAACTTAAGACCTCAATTAGAACTAAAAGGTACTCCTTCATCTTACGGAAAAAACTACAATCCTATTACTCAGCCAGATGGTAGTATTGTTTACCAAGCTGTGGAACAGAACAATATTAATATGCAATTGAATCTTACTCAACAAATAGCTGCTACTGGCGGTGCATTTTTTGTAGGTAGTCAGATCAATCGTTTTGATGATTTTCAAGGTAATTTCCATCAATATCAAGCACAGCCTGTATATGTAGGATACTCTCAACCCATTTTCCAATATAATGAGTTGAAATGGCAAAAAATATTGGCTCCACTACAACTTCAAGAAGCTGAGAAACAATTTATCGAAGACATGGAATGGATCGCTGTACAAACTACCGAATTTTATTTCAACGCATTAAGTGCACAGTGGAACGCAAATATTGCCCTCCTCAACCTAGAAGATAATAAAAAAATTGCTCGCATCACAAAGGCAAAATATGAACTAGGAAAAGCTAGTGAAAGTGAAGTTTTACAAGTGGAACTAAACGTTATTTCTGCTGAACAGACTTTCTCTACTGCTCATTTAAGCTATAGGAAATCAATGCGATCATTAATTAATTATTTACAAATTGATTTATCAGAAGATGATGACATTAAGCTCTTAGTACCATCTGAATACACCTTAAATGAAGTGAGTACTGATGTAGCTTGGGAAAAGGCAAAGTTAAATCGCAAAGATTTCATCAACTATGAAAAAAGAAGAATTGCTAGCCAAAGTGAAATTATTAAAGCAAAAAGAGACAATAGGTTTCAAGCAAATGTTGAAGTTGCATTTGGTTTAAGTAACCAAGCTGGACAATTAGGCGAAGCATACCAGAATACCATTCAGTCTCAACAAATCAATGTTACGTTGGCTGTTCCTATCCTTGATTGGGGAAGAGCTAAAGCAAGAATTCATTCTGCACAAAAGAGTTATGAATTAGTCAATGCTCAGATTGATCAAGATCAATTGGATTTTCAAAGAGATGTAGTTAATGCCAGCGAGCAACTTGAAACCATGGCTAAACAGGTAACATTTATCAAAACTGCAGACGAAGTTGCTCAGAAGAAATATTCTATTGCACTCCAACGCTATGAATTGGGCGATATAAGTATTAGGGAATTGGTTTGGTCAACAGATGAAAAAGATCAAGCAAAAAATGCATACATCAATACCTTAAAATCGTATTGGATGAGCTACTACCAACTTCGTACAGTAACATTATTTGACTTTGAGGAAGGGGAAAATATTAGATACGTAATGAAGTAGTGTTTTAGAAAAGTGCTACAAAACGGAACACTTTGCATTTCTATGAAGCATTCTCTTTTGTATAAAAAGGAACGAAAACAAACGTAATCAACTGATTATAAATTACTTAAAACTATTAGAATGCTTTTTTCAATAGATATAATGAACTTTAAAACAGTTCGTTAGAGTTTTCTACTAGTGTCAAATTAAAAAATATCAAACGAATTAAATCAACCTAAAAATGATTGAACTTAAAAATATCAGCAAAGTATTTAGAACAGATGCCGTTGAAACTTGGGCATTAGAAAATGTATCATTAACGGTAGAAGAAGGAGAGTTTATCTCTATCATGGGACCTTCTGGCTGTGGTAAATCTACATTGTTAAGTATCATGGGACTACTTGACTTACCTTCTGAGGGAACAATAAATATCAACGGAAGTAATCCATTAAGCCTTTCTGACAAGAAGCTAGCTAAATTTAGAAATCAACATTTAGGGTTTGTCTTCCAATCATTTCACCTTATTAATGATTTAAGTGTAAGAGAAAATGTAGGAATGCCTTTACTATATAGAAAAATTTCTTCTAGCGAGGCTAAAAAACGAATTGAAGAAGCCTTAGAGAAAGTCGGATTATCTCACAGAATGGATCACAAACCTTCTCAGTTATCAGGTGGACAAAGACAAAGAGTTGCCATTGCAAGAGCTATTGTAGGAAATCCTTCTATCATTTTTGCTGATGAACCAACTGGTAATCTAGATTCCGTAATGGGCGATGAAGTAATGCAAATGCTTTTAAAACTGAACAAAGAAGGAACTACTATAGTGATGGTTACTCATGATGAGCAACAAGCCAAAATGACTGATCGAATTATTAGAATATTTGATGGACGTCAAGTGTCTATTCAAGCTCAAAACCTAGAAACTGTTTAATTATGAAGACTTACATCAAACTTGCTTGGTACTCTTTAAAAAAGAATCCGTTCTTTTCTTTTATTATCCTATTCGGTATTAGTATCACTATCATGATTGTCATGTTCGTTGGATCAATATTAGAAACAGGATACGGAAGCAATGGCATTTACAAGGACATAGACCAAGTATTGATCGCTCCTCAACTAAAAGTAAAAAGAACTGAAGGAAATGGTTGGTCCAACTCTGGGTTTAGCTATAGTGCATTCAAAGATTACTTCTCGAAAATGAAAACTCCAGAAGTTATGAGTGTTACAATGAACCACTGGTATACTAACTTATACTATAAAGATTTAGGTCTAGATGTTCAAAGAATGAGTATCGATAATAACTTCACCAAAATCTTTCCTTTGCAATTTATTATTGGTCGTCCATTTAGCTTCGAAGATTTAGAGCAAAGAAAAAAACTAGTCATTATCTCAAAATACGTTGCTGACAATATTTTTGGAACTGAAGACCCTCTGAATAAAAAAATAAAAATACAATCAGAATACTACGAAGTAATTGGTGTCATCGAAGACGTTAATAAGATGAGACGTCAAGCTACAGCAGATGTATACACTCCTTTAGATATATACCAAAAAGAAAATACTGATTGGCATAGGTTCTTAGGTAACAATACCATGTTGATGAAATTCAAAGACAAGGACTCTATGGAGGCTGGGCAAGATGAATTCCAACATATCATCTCATTACTTCCTATTAATAAAGAGCATAATGAAGAAAGCATGAGTGCTAAGTTCTTGACTGAAAAAGCTTGGTTATTCTATCATATGCTTGAAATCGAAGATGAAAAACTATTTGGTGTCTACCTTTCATTAATAGCATTTTTTGTGATGTTAATACCTGCACTAAGCTTGATTAATTTAAACATTACAAGAACTTCCGAAAGAACTGCTGAAATGGGAATTAGAAAATCTTTTGGTGCTTCCTCATTGGACCTTCTTTATCAACTATTGATGGAAAACATCTTCACAACATTTATCGGTGGTTTTATTGGGGTTTTACTGACTTTTGTTGTTATCTATCTATTCAACACATACGGTTGGATTGGCAATAATTTCAACCTAGAAATCAATTTCCAATTATTGATCTATGGTTTAGGCTGTACTTTATTCTTCAGCTTAATGTCAGGTTTCTACCCTGCTCTAAAAATCTCAAACTTTGGTATCATCAGTTCACTTAAAAACGATAAACAATAATGATTAAGCATCTATTAAATATCCTTTGGACTCGAAAAAAGAAAAATACGCTAATGATCATTGAGATCACATTTTCTTTTGTGATACTATTCCTACTATTCTCTCTGTTGTATAAAAAACTAGAAAATTACTCTCACCCGACTGGTTTTAGTACAGAGAATATTATGATCATGACATTAGATACCAATTCTGAAACTGAAGAAGAGGAAGATCAAATCTATGAGGCAATCACTCAATCTTTACTTTCAAATGAAGAAATTGTTGATGTTACAGAGATGGATTATTCCCATTCTTATTTTGGCAGTAGAAATACGACAAGATATACTTTCGAAAATGGTATCACTTTCTGGCCAACAGAACAAAGGTTACGTCCACATGCTGTTAAATTTATGAACTTCAATTTTGTAAAAGGCAGAGGATTTACTGCAGCTGATAAAGAAAGTAGTAAAGAAACGATTATTGTCAACCAACAATTGTATGATAAATTATCTCCTTACCTAGATGCAGATGATTCATTTGGATCGGAAGAAAGAGGTTACCAAATAGTTGGTGTTATCGATTATTACAACTTCGAAAGTGATTTAGCAGATCAAGAAGATATTGTTTTAAGAAATGCAGACAATCTAGATTGGTTAAAGGATAGTCATCAAAGTAAGTTATTTATTAGAACAAAAAATGACCCTAGAAAAATTGAAGCACAAACGGTAAGTAGAATAGAAAAATTAAGTAATAAGCTTAGAGTAAAGGTCTTATATTTCGACAACCTTCAAGATGAGAAAAATAATTATGCCATGCTTCCTCTGTTCTTAATCAGTTTTGTTGCCTTATTCTTGGTGTGTAATATCGCATTAGGCCTTTATGGGGTATTATGGTACAATATCAGTAAAAGAAAAAGTGAAATTGGTATTCGTAGAGCAATGGGTGCATCTACTCAAGATATATTTAAACAAATCTTCTCAGAAGTATTCTTATTGTTTATTATTGGAACCAGTTTGGGAAGTATAATTGCGATTCAGTTTCCTTTATTGGGTGCATTTAATTTCACTAACAGTATATATTTAATTGGAGCATTATTATCTTTGGTTTTTGTATTACTCATTACAATTATTTGTGGATATTACCCAAGTAAATTGGCAATGAAGATTACACCAAATGAAGCTTTAAATGAGCTGTAAATAAACAACCGAAACTCTATTTCTTGTTTTAAAGATATAGAGTTTCGGAGATCCCAATCAATTATTACCATGGCAAACAACTACGTACTGATCATCGATGATGATGAAGCAGTAAGAAAATCTATCGGATTATTTCTCAAAATGAACGGTTTCAAACCTATACTATCTCCAAATCCAACAGAAGGGATACCACTATTATCGGAGTTTGATTTTTCTTGTGTCCTTTTGGATATGAACTTCAAAGTGGAAACTACAGGAGAAGAAGGTTTAGATACTTTAAAAAAAATCAAACAACATCAACCTGACCTTCCGGTAGTATTATTTACTGGTTGGGGAAGTATGCAATTAGCCATTGAAGGAATGAAGCTAGGCGCATCAGACTTTCTAAATAAGCCATGGGAAAATGATCATTTGTTAAAGTGTATCACTGATGCAATCGCAGTCGAAAAAAATAAGTTTAAAACTAAACTGCCGGAAAAATCTCCAACCAGAAAAAAACTAGAGCAACAGTTTGACATTTCTCATGTTATAGGACAAGATCCAAAATTACTCCAAGTACTAGAAACGGTTGGCCGAGTTGCCAAAACTAATGCTCCAATACTTATTATGGGAGAAAGCGGTACTGGTAAAGAACTAATAGCTGAAGCCGTTCATAAAAATAGTCCTCGAAAAGATAATGAGTTTGTGAAGGTGAACCTTGGAGGTATTTCACAATCACTATTTGAATCTGAAATGTTCGGACATAAAAAAGGGTCATTTACCGGAGCATATACAGATAGAGAAGGACGATTTGCTGTTGCAGATAAAGGAAGTATTTTCCTAGATGAAATGGGTGAACTTGATTTATCGTCACAAGTAAAATTATTAAGAGTATTACAGGAACGTAAATTTGAACCTCTAGGTTCTTCTAAAACTCAAACAGCAGATTTCAGAGTAGTCTCTGCTACCAACAAAACACTACCGGACTTAGTAAAAGAGGGAAAATTCCGAGAGGATCTGTTCTTCAGAATCAACCTTATTACGGTAGTACTCCCACCACTTAGGGAAAGAAAAGGAGATATTCCATTACTCGCCAATCATTTTTTAGAACAGCTCGAACAGTCTTATGGTATCACAGGGAAATCATTTGCACCGGAGACGTTAAAATGGTTACAAAAACAACCTTTAAAGGGAAATATCAGAGAATTAAAAAACTGGGTAGAAAGCTCTGTACTTATGAGTATGAATGATATTCTTCAAGTAAGTGACTTTGAGAATAACCCAACTAATATTAATGCATTCCAGAATGATGAAATTAAAGAAGAAATTATTCCGAATGGGATGACATTAGAAGAAATGGAAATCATTATGATTAAAAACTCATTAAATGACAACCGCTTCAAAATTGCTCCATCAGCCAAGCAATTGGGTATATCAAGAAATGCACTTTACAGAAAAATAGAAAAATACGGTATAACAGATGCTCAAGATTGAATATAGCTTATTATCATTAATAGTTGCTGGGACTTTAATAGGTGTCACCTACCCAACAAGGCTTCAACACCCTGAGTTATTTCTAATTGCAGAAGTTGTGGCTGTTGTTGTTGTGCTTTGGATTATTCGACTTTGGTTATTTATCAATAAACCATTACAAGAGTTGAATAATGCACTTAGGTTATTGTCGAATAATGATTTTCAATCCCGATTATTACCAACTCCCCACCCTGTTGTCAATAAACTAGTTTTTGTTTTTAACAAGATGATTGATAGGATTCACCTTGAAAGAGTTGAACAAAGAGAACAGAGTTATTTTCTAGATCATCTGATCAAAGCGACACCTCATGGTATCATTATCTTGGATTATGATGAAAAGATTATCCAAGTCAATCCAACGGGGTTAACTATGTTGGAAAAAGAAATGGAAGAGTTAGTTAACGCTAAACTAACTGAATCGGATAACCCACTTCTCTCCTCTTTAAGCAATTTACCTTTAAATGAACCCATAGAGCTACAACTTTCTGGTGGGCGTCGCTATCGTTGTCAAAAATCTGCCTTTATTTTCAAGGGTTTTCAGCAACAATTTATCATCATTCAAGACCTTTATTTGGATGATATAAAGAAAGAGAAAAAAGCATATAGTAAAGTCATTAGAATGATGAGCCATGAAGTCAATAACTCAGTGGGTGCCATCAATTCTTATGTTGACACCTTAAAACTATTTCAACCTTCAGACCAAGAGCTTAAAGAAGATTATTTGGATGCTTTAGAGATCATCAAAGGTAGAAATAATTCCATGGCAACATTTATGAAGAACTTCGCATCTGTAGTAAAAGTACCTGACCCTCAATTAGAAGAAATTGACTTTTCAAAAGTCTGTAAAGATCTTATCCAATTATATCACTCTGACTTTACTTCACTCAAAATCAAGGTTGAAAACAATCTCCCCGAAAAGTTAAACGTTGTTGCTGATCCTAATCTTATTGAGCAATTATTGATTAATGTTCTGAAGAATGCCAAGGAAGCACTTATAGAAACCGAAGACGAAAGAAAAATCGAAATTAGTTATAATAAAAGCTCCAAAACAATCAGCATTTGGAATTCTGGGCCTGAAATATCCGAAGAGGTAGAAGATAAACTTTTCACTCCTTTTTACAGTAGCAAAACAACTGGCCAAGGTATTGGATTAATGATTTGTAGAGATGTACTTGTAAAACATGGTTGGGACTTCAGATTATTCACCAATGAAAGAAAGGGAGCTACTTTCGAAATAAAAATGGCTACTAAGTAATAACTCTAAAGTGAATCCCTTTTTGTAACGGATAATTTAAATGAATTATCTTTCATTAAGGTTTACTATCGATTATCATCATTAAAAATTACAATTAAAATTTATATTTGTAGCCGATACGTTTTAATTCAATTTTCTAAAGCAGTATGAATTTAAAAATACGCCTTACCATCATGAACTTTTTACAGTTCTTTATTTGGGGGGCTTGGTTGATTACCATTGGAGGTTATTGGTTTAAAACCATGCAATGGTCAGGAACAGAGTTTGGAGCAATTTTCTCTACGATGGGTATTGCTTCTATATTTATGCCTGCCCTTGCAGGAATTATTGCTGACCGTTATATAAGTGCAGAAAAGCTTCTAGGGATATTTCATGTTATCGGAGCAGGTATTCTTTGCTACCTTCCACAGATCGACAATCCCTCTACTTTCTTTGTTGTCATGTTACTTAATATGATTTTCTACATGCCAACAATCTCATTGTCAATTACTGTTGCCTACTCGGCATTACAAAAAAACAACTTAGATATTGTAAAAGTATACCCACCTATTCGAGTTTGGGGTACTGTAGGTTTTATTGTTGCAATGTGGGTGGTTAGTTTATTAAAAATTGAAACTTCACCAGCTCAATTCTATGTTGCAGCCTTGGCTTCAATATCACTTGGCCTTTATTCCTTTACATTACCTTCTTGTGGAGTAAATAAAGGAGGCTCATCAAAAACTTGGGTTGAAGCACTTGGATTTGATGCATTTAAATTATTCAAACAAAAGAAGATGGCATTATTCTTCATCTTCTCTATGTTATTAGGAGCCTCATTACAGCTAACCAATGCTTATGGTGATATCTTCTTACATGAATTTGATACTAATCCTTTATTTAAAGACAGTATAGCAGTAAAATATCCTGCCATCATTATGTCGATCTCACAGGTATCTGAAACACTATTTATTTTAGCTATTCCATTCTTCTTAAAGCGTTTTGGTATTAAGAATGTTATGCTAATGAGTATGTTTGCTTGGGTATTGAGATTTGGATTATTAGGTATCGGTGACCCTGGTTCAGGGTTAGTTTGGATCATTATCTCATGTATTGTCTATGGTATGGCATTTGATTTCTTTAATATCTCAGGTTCATTATATGTTGAATCTCAGACAGATGAAAAGATCAGAGCGTCAGGACAAGGCTTATTTATGATGATGACCAATGGATTTGGAGCAGTATTAGGTAGTTCTGTATCTGGTGTAATGATTGATCAGTTCTTTACTGATACAGAGGGATTAAGAGATTGGCCAAATATCTGGTTTGCCTTTGCAGCCTATTCATTGGTAGTTGCAATTCTTTTTGCTGTGTTGTTTAAACACAAGCACAATCCAAAAGACATTGAAAGTTTTAGTCATTAGACTTTTAGAACATAAAATTAAAAAGGTCAACTTGAGTAATTCACGTTGACCTTTTTGTTATAATAATCATGCATAGTTAATTTTATACAATTGATATTTAACACTATTACTTAGCAAAAAATGAAAAACATAATCCGCCTAGTATTCATCTCATTACTTATATCTTCTTGCCAACAAGTAAAAGAATTACCTAAAGAGTTTATTAATGAGGATTTAGAATTACATCAATTATCAGAGCATGTTTGGCAACATATCTCCTTCTTAAATACGGAAGAATGGGGAAAGGTTCCTTGTAATGGTATGGTTGTGATAGATGATGGAGAAGCAATTATCATTGATACACCCACCGATGAGAAAAGTACTCAACTACTTTACAATTGGTTAACGGAAAATGATATCACAATAAAAGGTGCGGTACCTACCCACTTCCATATTGATTGCCTTGGTGGACTAAACTACCTTCATAGTAAAAATGTACCATCTTATGCATCAAATTCTACTATTCAACTTGCTAAAGAAAATGGTTTTGAAGCCCCACAAAATGGTTTTACAGATACTTTAACACTACAAGTTGATGATCACCCTGTCATTCTAAAATTTGAAGGTAGTGGACATACAAAAGACAATATCGTTGCTTATGTCCCTAATGATAAAGTTTTGTTTGGAGGCTGTATAGTAAAAGGTAAAGGATGGTCTAAAGGCAATCTTGCTGACGCAGACACTCTATCATGGGCCAATTCGATTCAAAATATTAAGTCAGACTTTAATGCAATTGAAATTGTGATACCTGGTCATGGAAAAGTAGGCAATACTGAATTACTCGATTATACATTTGATCTTTTTAAGCAATAAATATCACATCTGACCTAATAACACACCTACTGATAAGACTATGCAACCTCCTATGACAATTTGTATCACAGACTGTTTTATTGAAGCTTGTAGGTAATTTTTTCTAAGCCAAACGATTACTGATAGTTCAATTAATACAATGATGAGGGCAATAACTAGGGCTTCGCTAAAATCTTTAAATAGGAACGGAATTGTATGCCCTAATCCTCCAGTTGCGGTCATAGCTCCTGTAATTAAACCTCTTTTTAAAGGGTTTCCTCTGCCAGAAATATTACCATCATCTGATAAATATTCTGAGAAGGTCATGCTAATACCTGCTCCAATAGATGTTGCCAACCCGACAATAAAAGTATTCCATGAATTATGGGTTGAGAATGCCGTAGCAAAAATAGGTGCTAATGATGAAATAGTCCCATCAGTTAAGCCTGCTAATGCAGGTTGTATTCTTTGTAAGATAACCTCTTTTCTATTCATAGTCCAATGTTTAAAGTAGTTTCATTTATTCAACAATTATTCTGTAACTGTTAAATACTCTTACTTATTAAAAACGATAGAAAAAGGTCCCTGTTAAGTTTATTTGTTGTTATTTAAGTACGGTTAGAATAATTAGTATCTCTAAAAAAAGCTGATTATTTTATATAAAAAAAAAGGCACTTTCACTGATATAAAAATCAATGAAAGTGCCTTTAAAATTAAAGTTTAAGTACAGACTAGACTATGCCGCTTCTTCTTCAGTATGTGCTTCCCTTTTTATCCATTTCATAATATCTTTTAGATCTGCGATATTAATGTTGGCATTAGGAAAAGCATTAAAAGCTTCACCGTCTTTGGGTGCAATCATTAAATAATAACCTTTATTAGAGTCTTTATTTAGCTCTAACCTTGTGGTATTCCTTACGATACCAAATTTACGAATCTCGTAAAAATGAAACTCTTGCTTTTTGTCAACAAACATGCTTTTGTGATGCAGAGACAACATTTCATCTCCAACAGAAAGAACAGTAGTACCGTTTACCTTTTTAATAAAGTTGATAAAATTAACGATACATGATAAGCCGCTTACCATCAGGAGTAAAGACATCGTTAGTTGATAAGAAAGTATCCCATCATTGTTGAGGTAATAAAATGATAGTCCTAAAAAAATGATTGCTGATAGAGTAGAGAAAACACCATACTTTTTATAGCCATTCTCTCCCCATTTAATAGTGATTGATTTCATAGTAATATAGATAATTTAATGAAGTTGAAGTAGGCCATTGTTGGTAAAAAATCGAATGCGAAATGATTTCTGACCTACTTCAGTTTAGTAATATAATATGTTGGAATTTACCAAGCCTCGATCAAATCGATAAGCTGGAAATATAGTTCTTTGGAGTGGGTAGGGAAATTGGCAACTCTAACTTGAGTAGCCTTGTTTGGGCCATATCCAGAGCTGACAACAAGCCCTTGCTCTTCTAGATATTCCATTAAATCTTTTGCAGATCTATTCTCTTTTACATCAATAACTATTACAGTTTTTGAACGTAATCTTTCTTCTTTTACTGCAAAATCAAGGTCTTTATGTGCAGACACTGCTGCATATAACATCCCTGCCTTATATTCTGTTTCACTTCTTACGATTTTCATTTCTCGTCGAAGAAGATCTTCACTTACTTTTCCTAATAAATAAATACCAAGAGCGTTTGGTGTAGCTGGAGTCATGCTTTTCTCCGCATTTTTTAATAACGTGAAAATGTCGTGATATCCACCTAAATGTCTACCATTTGCTTTCACAGCCTTTGCTCTTTCTACACATTTATCATTAAAGATCCATACTCCTAAACCTGCTGGCATACCCATACCCTTTTGTACTGAGAAGTATAAAGAATCTACTTTAGTAAGATCAACATCTACATACGGAATCGATGAAACTGCATCTATAGCAATCAATTTATCCGGGTTTGCCTCTCTAATGTTGTAAATATCTTCCACAGGAAACTGAACTCCTGTAGATGTTTCATTTTGAGTAATGGCAATAAAATCAGAATCTGCATCAATTGCATAATCTTCTTGTGAAAACCCCTGTCCTAATGGTTTTTCAACCTTTTGAGTTTCTAATCCCCAATCTTCTGCAAAAGCATGAAATCTTTGAGAAAAAGAACCATTTACAAAATGTGTACTTTTCTTAGAAATACAGTTTTGAGCCAATCTTTCCCATACTTCTGTTGCTGATCCTGTAAAAACGATATGGTAATCTTTAGGAACATTCAACATTTCTCTTACTTGAGAAATGGTAAAAGCAAACATGTCTTGAAAACCTTTGCTTCTATGAGAAATTACAGCAACATTCTCTTTGAGTGCTTGCTGTATATGGCCTTCTACTGTGAAGTACAACTCACTAGGACCTGCAGTTAGATGAAATTTTTTCATAAAAAGTTTATTGTTAGTATATCTTGCTACTTCCAATCATCGAGAAGCATAAGATCCGTATTGATATCCATAGAACACTTAAAGTGCTTTTTGGGACATTTCTTATGACCGTGAATACCACAAGGCCTACATTCTAGTTTCTCTTCAACTTCAACAATTTTAGAGTTAGAAGAAAGTGGACCAAAACCAAACTCAGGAACAGTTGAACAAAAAATTGCTGTTACCGGAGCATTCATTGCACTAGCCATATGTTGAGGCGCAGAATCATTTACATAATTCATCAGTGCTGATTTCATTAATGCTGCCGATTGCAAAAATGATAACCTACCTGCCCAATTACATAAATTTCCTCTTTCGACTTTTTCTGCAATCTCGTCGCACAAGTCGTGATCACCAGGGCCTCCTATCATAATAACGGAAAGTTCTTCCGGTATCTTATTAATAAGTTCAACCCATTTATCTTTATGGAACTGTTTTGTATACCAAACAGAAGATGGTGCAATAGTTACATAAGGTTTATCAAATGATCCTTTCTCATAGTCTATTTCTCTTGGATATAATTTAGGACCAACAAATTCTTGATCCGTAATATCCTCAATCAAAGACAAGTATCTACTTACCTCATGAGCATCTCTTTCTCTACTTTTCCCTACAATATGAGGCTTTTTTATGGTAAAAAACATACTTAAGGGATTTTTATCAAACCCAGCAGTAGATTTTGCCCCAGAAATAAAGGTCATCAGCCCTGTAGAAAGGAATCTTTGAAGATTAATTACTCTATCGTATCTACGTCTTCTTATCTCCATAGATACTTGTAATAAGTTCTTGTTCTTGTCCTTCTTTTTATTCCAAATGATAACTTCGTTAATATGAGGATTGTTTCTTAGTAATCCTTCATTTCCGTTTCTAACAACAAAATCAATTTGTGCCTCTGGATAAAACTTAATCAACTTCTCTACTACACTTGTTGCCATGATCACATCGCCAATAAATGCAGTCTGTATAACCAAAAACTTATTCATGGTGCTAAATTCTAATAAGATTCTGTAAATTCCAATCAATTTAATGGCAAAAATAAAACCTAAATTAAACGTAAAATCACCCTTTTATTATACAATGTGATTGTTGATATAATTTTTCCTATCTTCATCTTATTGTAGTACAATTTACATCGTCTTTCGTCCTCCTATGAAGACTTTCGAAGAATTTAAATCCTATTTTGTAGAAAATATTAAACCTCAGCTAGAAGTACTTGAGAAAAAGAGGTATGCCATGCACAACAAAAGATTGCAATTTGGCGGTCTCACTTTTCTCCTAATCTTTATTGCTTGGATTTTAGTATATCTCGATCAAGTAAACATGTATGGGCTCTATTTTATGTGTTTATTTGCTCCCTATGCCTCTCATGTCTATTTCCAAAATAACTTTCATGACAGTAGTATCGAAATAGAATATAAAGAGCTGGTAGTACGAGAGATGATGCGGTTCATGGATAGTACACTAAAATATGACCCAACTGGCTTTATTCCTTTAGAAGACTGGATAGCAAGTGGTGTTCATCCTTTAATTCCTGACAAATATATTGGGGATGACTTAATCACTGGATCAATTGAAGGAGTCAATGTAACCATATCAGAAGTTGAAGTTGGAGTGGAATTACCTCCTAAAAAAAGCTTTTTTGATAAAAAGAAAGAAAATCCAACACCTAAATACAATACATACTTCCATGGCTTCTTTATGATTTTCGAACTAGAGGATCCCCCAGCATGCGATGTATTTATTTTCCAAGACGATATCCAAAAGCAATGGAGCCAATTAGGCCGTCTTATTGAAGAAAAAGATGAACGATATGGCACATATGTTCCGATTCGGGATATCAAGTTCCGTAAACACTTTAAGGTATATGCTGAAAATAGAGCATTGGCTGAAAAAACGCTAAGGGATGATTTTATTCAAAAATTGGCAAAAATTGGCAAACACTTCAACGCAAAAGTGGATTGTGTCATCCGTAAGGAAAAGATGTATGTTTTCTTAGACATGCGTAAAGAGATTTTTAAGGTAGATACTACTCATTCACTTACTAGGCCATTTATTTTAAAATCACTCTACAAAGATATGGCTACGATTGTTACTGTGGCTCATTCGTTAAACGACCCTATACCTGAAGAAACGGATAATGTAAGCAGTACCATCGACAACAACTTTGGTTCTGCCACTAATAATAACATGCAGGATGAAGAACTAGATTTTTCAGCACCCGTAGACGAAGATTCATTTGATGATATTCCTGAACCTGATGCACCAGCAACTAATTTTGAAGATTTTGATGATGAATTAGGCGATGATGTAGAAAGAAGTGACAACGATTTATTTGGCTTTGATTCTCAAGATGAGATGGCTGCCGACGATAGTGAATTGTACGGCATGAACCAAGATGAACTAGATAATTCTAAGTTTGTACAGGGTTTTAACTTCGACGATGAGGATTATTATGACGATGACAAAAAAGATTAGACCATATTTGGCTACGATTGTCATTTTTTTTCCGAATTTTGTACTTTCTAACTCAATTGCCCTTAGCAATTGATAGAATACTAATTAAGATATATATCAGTTATTTATGGATAGCAAAAGACAACATAAATTTTCTCGTCTGATTCAAAAGGATTTGGGCGAAATCTTTCAACAAAACTCTGTAGCTATGTTCGGTGGAACATTTATTACAGTAACTCATGTTGAAATTTCTCCAGATCTAGGTCTAGCAAAAGTTTACCTTAGCTTTTTATTAGAAAAAAATCCTGAAGAAAAGGTAAAAGAAATTGATGTTCAGAACAAAACCATAAGAAAGATACTAGCTCAAAGAATTCGTCACCAAGCACGTATTATTCCAGAGTTACGTTTCTATTATGACAATACTGCTGAAGAAGCTGAAAAGATTGAAGATCTATTCAAAGACCTTGATATCCCTGAAGATAAAAAAGGTGAAGATGAAGATGATGATATCTACACAAGATAATTTCTAAACAGCAAACCAAAATACACTTTTAAGCCCTTATGCTTTCATTTTTTAAGATTAACGATCCGCTACGTTTAATTGTACTCTTTATATTATTGGTGATCATAAGATTACCAATTTGGTTAAGTGATATCCCATTACTTACGGAAGAAATACATTGGCTCACGTTAGGAGAAAAATTGGCAGAAGGTAAAGCAATGTACAGAGATGTCTGGGATAACATTGCTCCTTTATCAGCAGGTGTATATTGGTTTGCTGCAAAGTTTCTAGGAGGTTCAAGAACATCTTTATTTGTTATTGCAGCTTTCCTAACCGCTTTACAATCACTTCTCTTCAACTCTATGATGAACAGAAGTGAAGCATACAAGCAAAAGACTTTTATTCCTGGATTTACCTTCCTTATCTTTTCTAATATGAGCTTCGATTTTATGACGCTCTCTCCTGCATTAATCTCTTTAACTTTCTTACTGATGGGATTAAGGAGTTTACTAAGAATGGAAAGAACAGATACTGAACAAAGTATTTTAAATACAGGATTATTTTTTGGGTTAGCTTCTTTAGCCTACCTACCCTCTTTCTCATTTCTATTAATGGGTATTTTTGCCCTAGCATCTTTTAGAGTATCATCCTTCCAACGTTTATTCTTAGCATTTATAGGCTTTACTATTGTCTGGGGAGGATACTTAATCTATTTATATTACATCGAAGCATTACAAAGCTTTATCAAATGTTGTTTCCTATCATTAGGATGGAATGATCATATCTTTATTCAAACTTGGGATCAACTATTAATTCTAATGGTTATTCCAGCCATAATATTTGTTCTTGGCGCTCTGAAGACCTTCTCATATAATGCTTTCGTCAATTCACAGCAATCTATCCAACAAGTGATGCTCATTTGGGTCATTACTGCAATTTTAAGCTTAGTCTTCTCATTATACACAACATCATTTCAGCTGATCCTTTTTGTACCTTCACTTGCTTTCTTTAGTGCACATGAACTTCTATTGATCAGAAGGTCCATGTTTGGTGAATTAACTTTATGGATTTATTCAACAGTATTGTTAGTCATTATGTATGCTACAGCTTTTACTGTTTTACCTAAGAAAATTGAATCACCATATACTAACTCGTTTTCTGTAGAGGTCCCAAATTTTGATGAGTATGGCGAAAAAATTCTGATTTTTGGTGATGATTTCAACTATCTCAAAGAGCATAAATTGGCCACAGGGTATTTGAATTGGGATGTTAGTAAAAACTTTTTTGATAAGATTGACTCCTATGATGAAATCAGAGCGATCTATAATGCATTCGAAGAAGATATGCCCGATGCCATCGTTGACTTAAATGGAAAAGGTGCTGAAGTTTTAGAGTACCTAACGATAATTAAGACTCAATACTCTAAAAATCAACTAGATAATGGCGTAACTATATACGCAAAGATAAAATAATTCACTTTTTCCTTTGGATAATAAGAAGAGGTCGTATATTTGCACTATCAATTAAATGTATTTTTTACATTTACAAAAACACAACACATACTTTACACACCTATTACGTCCATTTTTATAAACACATGGAAAATATCGTTGACCAACTTTGGAATGAGTACATCAAAGTGACTCCTTCCGCTGCGAAAATTCAATCTATTTTCGAAAAAGAAGGAGAAACTGTAGCGAATGATCATATCGCAATTCGTACTTTCAATCACCCTTCTGTAAATGTTGAGCAATTGTCTGCACCTTTTATTGCCATTGGTTATGAAAAGCAAGGAGAATATATTTTCGAGGCAAAAAAACTAAAGGCTGCTCACTACGAACACAGAACTGACAAAGACATGCCTAAAATTTTCATTTCTGAATTAAGGCTTGAACTTTGCTCTGAATTCGTTCAAGAAGTTGCTGATTCTGTAATTGAAGCTTCTGAAGTAAATCATTACAGCAAAAACGAACTACTATTGCAAGGAAGAACTTGGGGACTTCCATCGCATAAAATTTATGAAAGATTACTAGAGGAATCTGAATATGCTGCTTGGATGTATGTATTTGGTTTTAGAGCCAACCACTTCACTATCCACTGTAACAAATTGAATCATTTCGATTCATTAATGGCAGTAAACAATTTCCTTAAAGATAATGGCTTTGAGATGAACACTTCTGGTGGTGAAATCAAAGGGTCTAAAGAGCAGCTACTTGAGCAATCAAGTATTTTAGCTGACAAAATGAATATCGAATTCCAAGAAGGAACTTATGAAATTCCATCTTGTTATTACGAATTCGCAAAGCGCTACCCAATGAAAAACGGGGAGCTATTTGAAGGTTTTATCGCATCGTCTGCTGATAAAATCTTTGAGAGTACTGATACTGTGCTTTCGAAGTAAACACAACGTACGGGAAAACTCCTATTCTAACCAATTCAAATTATTATAGACTTTATTGAACTTAGTAAAAACCCTATCAATTTTTATTGATAGGGTTCTTTTTTATAATACGACTACTATTTTTCCTTTTGCTTTATTGTCTTCCATATACTGATGAGCTTCAGCAACTTCATTTAAGGAGTAAACTTTATCAATATTTAGTTTAATCTCCCCTTTTTCCACTGCTTGAATAAATTCATGGAGCATAGATGTATTGATATTACTTGCTTCTCCCATGTATACCGTCAGTCTACCTAGCGAAGGTATATCTCCCATGGGTTCAAAATGATCGAAAGACCACGAGTTTCCTAAAATCCCTGTCATGCAAACCGTTCCTTTAGTACGGATACATTTCAAGGAATCTTTTAATGTCTGAGTACCTATCAATTCTAAAACTTTATCCACCCCATTAGGGTATTCCTCCTTCAATTTTTGGTAGATCTCTCCATTATCAATAATAACCTTATCAGCTCCATTACTTCTTAAAGTTTGGGACTTCTTTTCATTTCTAGTGGTAGAAACCACTTCAGCTCCTATCACTTTGGCTAATTGACAAGCAAGCATTCCAATAGATGATGTTCCTCCGCGAATTAATAAAACTTCATCTTTCTGAAGTTCTAATGCTTGATGTAAAGATCCCGATACTGTCTGAAACATCTCAGGAATTGCTCCAAGTGTTTCCCAAGACAATGAACTATCAAATGCGAAAACTGAGGAATGTGGAATTAGGGTATATTCTGCATACCCACCATCAAAGAACCTTCCCATACCACCCATTAGTGCCATCACTTTTTGTCCTTTTTGATAAACTCCATCAATATCTTCTTCAACAATTCCGACACATTCAATTCCTTGAATCCTTGGAAATTCTACTCCAGGTGAGTCTCCTCTTCTTGTAAATAACTCTGATCTATTTAATCCAAAGGCTTTCACCTGTATCAGTACATGACCTGTTTTTGATTTTGGCTTTTCTACATCAGTATAAACAATTTGAGTAGGATCTCCTGGTTTTTGGGTGATAGCTGCTTTCATACTTTTAGTTATATTTAATTCAATTCAACAATGTATAGATTACTAGAAAAAACTCACGATGAAAACTCAACAAGTTGTTGAAATATATCTTTTTTGAAAAAACTTTTTCCTGATTTAAAATTGGATGCTGAAATATCAAACTTCACCATTTCTCCATTAAAGGTACAAATACAAACATTGGCCATTCTAACCACGACTTCCTTACCATTTTTATCAATATTTACTGACTCTTTTATCTTAAATGAAATAAGATCAATTTCATTAAATGGAATAAGGGTAATTTTTCTCTCTATTCTCTTATTCAAATAGATACACAAACCCTTATGAAAGACCTCAATATTAATGTTATTGGATTTAATTTTAATACTATGAATAGTATCAAAATCATGAATTCCAGACCTATATGTAAAAGCAGGAGAACCGGAACCTCTCGCTTTTATCTTTTCAAAAAAAGTGAATGGCTCTCCGATATAAGCAGTAATTTTATTATGTAGATTTTGGGTTCTTTCTATTAGATATGTTTTCAAAGTAGTTCAAAATGTGGGATATATAAATATAATAGCATGATAGTAATAATTGAATGGATAACAAAAAAGGTCTATCCTTTTATCATGGATAAACCTTTGTTGATTAGATAAATAGCATTCCTAAAATTCCTGCTATCATATAATATTTTATCATTGCACTCAAGACTGAATAATCTTTTGACTTATTCGCTTTGTAAAGTCTAAACATGATATAGAATGCTGGTATCGACAAGAAAATAAAATAATACTGAAAATATAATTGCGACATTCTTGATATCATTCCAATCGAAATCACGATAAAAAGAACGAACAACATATAAATTAATTTTTTAGTCTTCTGATCACCCCATATTATAGGTAGTGTTTTACAACCAAACTTAGCATCGCCTTCTTTATCTTCTAAATCTTTTATTACTTCTCTGATTAACGAGACAAAAAACGCAAATATTCCGAATTGATATATTGCTTTATTATGTTCTGCAAAGTAAATATTAATCAGAAAAATAGAGATCGAAGTCATAGCAGCAACACTAATATTCCCAATAAATGCTCTCCTTTTTAGATCATTAGAATACAACCACAACCAAAAAGTAACGAAGAAACATACCGTACCTACCTCCTTTGATAGTATTAATCCGATAACAATACCAATAAAATTAAAGATGGTATGCGTAAAAATGGCTACTCGCCTTTTCATTACTTTACCTATTACCTGCTTTTTAGGTTTATTGATAGCATCAATCTTAATATCATAATAATCATTGATGATATACCCTGCTGCCGCAATAAGCATAGTTGATAAGCATAGTAACCAAAATCCGATATCTTGAAACATCAGTTTCCAATCAGATTTTGGGCCAATCAAAAATATTCGTCCCATCCATTGTGTCAGCAGTATGATCAACAGATTTTTGAAACGTATTAATTTTAGGAAGTCTGTAACTCCTATAAAGAATGATTTTTCTGTATTAGGCGTGGTTGCTTGCATTATGTTAGTGTGCTTCTAGCCAGTTTGCACCTTCTCCAACTTCTACCTCTAATGGTACAGCGATCTTGAAGGCACTCTCCATTAATTCTTGAACTTTATTTTTCATCAATTCAAACTCATCTTTGTGTACATCGAAAATCAATTCGTCATGAACTTGCATGATCATTTTTGATTTTAAATCTTGAGTACTCATCCAAGCTTGAATATCTATCATCGCTTTTTTGATAATATCAGCTGCGGTACCTTGAATTGGTGCATTGATGGCGTTTCTTTCTGCCATTCCTCTTACCGTAAAGTTTCTTGAGTTGATATCTCTTAGGTAACGTCTACGTCCCATTAAGGTCTCAACATACTCCACTTCTCTAGCTTTATTGATGACATCATCCATATATTTTTTCACAGATGGAAATTCTTCAAAATATGCATCGATAAGTTGTTTTGCTTCAGATCTTGGAATATCTAACTGCTGAGATAATCCGAACGCTGAAACACCATAGATAATACCAAAGTTAGCTGTTTTAGCTTTTCGTCTCATATCAGAGTCTACCTCAGACTCTTCTACTTTGAATACTTTTGCTGCTGTAGCGGTGTGAATATCTTTACCTTGTTTAAAGGCTTCAATCATAGATGTATCACCACTAAATGCCGCCATAATTCTCAACTCTACTTGAGAGTAATCGGCCGCCATAAATATATAATCTTCATTTCTAGCAACAAACGCCTTTCTTATTTCCTTACCTCTCGAAGATCGTATAGGAATATTTTGTAAGTTAGGATCTGTTGAACTCAAACGTCCAGTTGCTGCTACAGCTTGATTATAAGTAGTATGTACTCTTCCATCTGTTTTGGTTAACTTAGGAAGTGCATCAACATACGTACTTTTTAATTTATTTAGCTGACGGAAATCTAATATTTTCCCAACAATTTCATGCTCTTTTAAACCTTGAAGAATCTCTTCACCTGTAGCATATTGCCCAGTTTTTGTCTTCTTTGGTTTATCAACTAGTTTCATCTTTTCGAATAAGATTACTCCTAATTGCTTTGGTGATGAAATGGTAAACTCTTCACCAGCCAACTGATAAATATCTTTTTCCAGCTCATCGATCTGTTCACCAAGGGTAACAGAATATGTTTCTAAAGAATTTGAATCTAGATTCACCCCTTCTTTTTCCATTAAACGAAGTATCTCCATTAATGGGATTTCCAAATCATTAAATAAAGATTCTACACCTTTTTCACTTAAGATTGGCGAAAGTTTTTCCTTTAATTGTAATGTAACATCTGCATCTTCACATGCATATTCATACACCTCATGAGCAGGAATGTCTCTCATGTTTTTTTGTTTCTTTCCTTTCTTACCTAAAATTGTTTCAATCGAAACGGGTTTATAATTTAAGTAAGCTTCAGAAAGCGTATCCATATTATGACGCTTATCTGGTTCGATAAGGTAATGAGCAAGCATGGTATCAAAGAATGGACCTTTGACTTGAACATCTAAATTGTCTAATACTTGGATATCATATTTTAAATTCTGCCCAATTTTAAGAATTTTCTCATTATTGAAAACTTCAGTAAAATGAGCTAATGTTTTTATTGCTTCCTCTTTTTCTAAAGATAAAGGAACGTAATACCCTTCATCTTTTTTTGTAGAGAAAGAGATACCTACTGGCTGAGCCTCTAGTGAGTCTAAGGATGTGGTTTCAGTATCAAACGCCAATTCTGTCTTGCTTAGAAGGTAATCGGCTAATTCTTTACAACGCTCATCAGAATCAATCAATCTATAGTTTTTATCAATAGTATTAATGTCATCAATACGGATTTCTACAGGAATTTCTTCTGATTCTGTTTCTATTTTTGTTGCTGCTTTAGGTGCTCCTCCAAATAAGGATGTTTGCTCGCCTGGTTTTGGTGCAACTTTCTTAGGTTTTTCACCTGGGAAAACTCTTTGCAATAAAGTCTTAAACTCTAAATCATTAAAGATTTTAACAAGCTCTTCCTTATTTGGTTCTTGAACTTTTAATGCTTCCTCATCAAAAACAACTGGTACATCTAATTTAATTGTAGCCAATTCTTTCGATAAAATTGCTTGCTCTTTATTATCCTGAACTCTTTCTTTTAATTTCCCTTTGAGTTTATCGACATTATCGATAATACCTTCAACAGTAGAATATTCTTTTAATAACTTGACCGCTGTTTTAGGACCAACTCCAGGTACACCTGGGATATTATCTACAGCATCACCTTGAAGGCCTAATAAATCTATAACTTGATCGATTCTATCTAAATCGAATTTTTCTAAAACTTCTTTTGGTCCAAGAATTTCAATTCCTCCTTTTGTTGATGGACGATATAAAAATGTGTTTTCATCTACCAACTGTGCATAATCTTTATCAGGTGTCATCATAAACGTCTGAAACCCGCTAGCTGATGCTTTTTTTGCTAATGTACCAATCACATCATCTGCCTCAAACCCTTCTTTTTCAATTCGTGGGATATTGAAAGCATCAACAATCTTCTTAACAATTGGTATAGCTATTGAAATGTCCTCTGGTGTTTCCTGTCTATTCGCTTTATACTCTTTGTACATTTCATGTCTAAAAGTAGGTGCGGATAAATCAAAAGAAACAGCAATATGTGTTGGATTCTGCTTTTTGAGAATTTCCAAAAGAGAATTTACAAATCCCATAGGGGCACTTGTATTAACTCCTTTAGAATTAATACGTGGATTACGAATTAAAGCGAAGTGGGCACGAAATATAAGTGCCATACCATCAAGCAGAAAAAGTTTTTTCATATTTTTTTTGTTCAAAGGACGAGAACAACTATTAAATTTGCGACGTTTGTCAAAATTCTTGTTTGTGCGAATATACAAAGAGCACACGTAACAATAAGGATTCTAACTAATGATTTTTAATGAAACAACATATCATTCATTGGTATTGAATAAGTTTCATTTCTTTGTATCGGTCTAAAAATTGATCGGTAAAAATGAATATTAATTAAAAGAGAAAGAATTGATAGGAGAAGCAATACAAAGTTTGCAACAACAGTTGCTTTTTGGGGGTGATTTTAAAGCGGAAGTTCAAACAGAAGGTGAACATTTAATCAAGGCCTTTCAAAAGTCATTTTATGCTACATTCGGTGTTGAGGATTTAATTAAAATCATCAGTGAGCACCTTGTAGGGTACCATGTCACTAAGGCTTTAATCAACCCAGAAAATCAAGAGGCCTTATTACAAGACCCTATTTTTATTGCATTTGATCAATTAGTTAATCACCTGTCTGATCAATCTTTCATTCAACAATATTTAACTCCTCTTTCTGATAAAATTAATATCCTGCTCTCCGATGGCTCATCTAAAAGTGATGTTTTCACTCAATTGATGGGACGAGAAGAAGGAGAAGCTCTTCCTAACTATTTTATGGGAATGTTTAAATCATTATTAAGAAAGCATTTAAACAATTCAGGAAGAGACGCTAAATACCTTTACCCTTCGTTTACGTTACCTCCATTTTTGGATAACGAAGCCGCATCCAACACTATGGTATGCTATGATTTATTAGTTTACTATTGGTGTGCTGTTACGATCCCTGCATCTGACCGCTCTTTTGGGAACAGTCTAAGTTTTACTGATATTCAACCACAAGGGCAAAAACACCTTGAATTTCAAGACCAGGATAGTAACCTAAATAAACTAGTCAATCTTAATCGTGACCCTGTACAGATCGTATTTGGAACGATTCAGCAAATGTCTTTAGGAAACAGAACTGCTCATAAGTTTTGGAACAATAAGGTTAAAAAAGCTTTTATTGGTGACCAAAAAAGGAATCCAGTGTCTTATTGGCTTTTATGGGCTAAAGAAAGATTAGGTAATAATGGAATCCTTGTTATCAGAGGAGATCAATCACTTGCTGCTGCTCCAGAATATACTTCATGGAGGAAACAAGTAGCAAAAATCTGTAATAGAGTATACATTCAAGCACATCAATACTCGAATCAGATTGTTTATTGCTTCATTTTTGAACCAAATGATGAGCATGAAGGCGTTTTTTACGCCCCTAGTTATCTAGAAGACTTTTCACCTATCAGTCAAGATTCAGAAGATTGGATCACTCTGTCATCCGAGGAATACAATACGTTTTTATGTCTTCATAGCTTAAAAGAAAAAAGTATTTTCCAAGAAAGCATCCAACCCAGCCAAATTAAGAATAGAACATGGTTTACTGATTTCAATAAACCTCAACTACTTGATAAGCTAAAAGCATATCAGAATGAACAACAGAAATCAAAAGTTTCCAGCTTACCAATTCATAATCATATTCTTGATATTGATGAAAGTAATGTTCTAAAGGTTTACACTAAGCCATTCACAAAAAAATGGGCATATATCCCACCTGTAGAGCTAAAAGCTTGGTCTACATCACATGATGCAGGATTCAACCAAATAAACCCTTCTATCTGTTTAGGTGCAGGAAAGGATTATGGTTTTGAAATTTCATTAGTTCAACATCCTGTGCTTCATGACTTTTTTGAAAGAAAACAAGTTTCAAATATTCTTCCATTAAGAGTATATAAAGAAGATGGTTCTTTCAGAGAAAATGTAAGTGATTGGGCATTGAATCGATTCAAACAGTATTACTTACCAAGGTTGCCAGAACTTGGAGCAAAAAATACAATTTCTTCTATCCACTTCGAGCTTATTGAAGCAATAGAGATTATTAGAAGACACACCTCTAGACTCCCAGTCCTTGATAAATATACCAGACAACTCATCGAGTTATCGGATGATCATGAAGGGAATCTTGAAGACGTTTCTAAAACTTTACATCTACTGAAAAGTAAAATGTTACAGCTTTATCGTGGAGCATCTGAGAAAAAACAAATGCTTCTTGATATTTCTAATGCCTGTAATACCATCAAAAATAAAATTGATGAAATTGAAAAGGTCAAAATAGAAAGGGACCTCAAAGAATCTCAATTAACTAAGGAGAATATTTTCTATTATACTATAGCCATACTAAATCACCCTCTTTATAAAATTGATTATGAAAAGGAACTGATAGCACTGCCGCCAAGGATACCATTACTCAATGATTTTTGGAAATGGTATGCTATAGGAAAAAGACTTTACGATCTTTCTTTAGAACTTAATAAAGAAACTGATATCCAACTATCTATTGTTGAAGGTGATGAGATCGACAAGGAGAATCAATTAAAAATTAACTCCGAACAATATCTAAATAATATTGATCACCTAGAAAACACGACAACTTGGGGTGGAAATAATTCCGTACAGGTTACATTATCTCAATACAGAGAAAGAAAACCACTAAATAAGCAACTTCAAAAGTTCTTTAGTGAGAAAGTAAGCAAAGTGAATTGTATTGAATTAGTTAGAAGTTTAGAGATACAGGTACAAGTAAGTAATTTTATTAAAGACGAAATGCCAGCAACACTCTTTGAAAACAGAGGACCTGCAATTCGTTTAAAAAGAAGAAAATAGACAGGTTAAAGAGTAACTTTATAATTCCATATTCTAAAGAAAACTTTCTTTTGAGTTTCTGCATTAGGGAAAACATCCACTAATTCAGCATAAATGGAAGCACCTTTGTCTATTAATATCGAAATTTTCTCGCTAGATGATTTCGGCACATAACCTATCATCTTAGAATCTGCAAAAACAGCTATTGCATGTTGGTCAAATGGATTGGTAGAATGACGAACCAATTTTAATGGATGACGCATAATTTCCCATTCCTGATCCCATTCAGCATAGTGTCTATATCCTGAAAGGTATCCTTCAAACAATAGTTCTTTTTCTACATTATCTAATAAGTCGTGAGAGTAAGATTTAGGCTTAACCATAATATTTACGTTAGGTAGCTTATAGAAAAATTTACTAGTTCATATTTGCAATATACAATTTTTTATTAATATTATTCAATGCAAATTCATTACATCTTATAAATTATTAGAATAGTTATATATATTTATTCTTATTTTTGCGAGGTAAAAAACATAAAAATTCTATCATGAAACCCTCTAACATCATAAAAATAGTTGTTGCTCTTGTAGTAGTCATATTCTTGGGCAATTCTTTCTTTTCTTCAAATTCTGATAATGGAGAGGTAAAATATACTGAGCGACTAAAAAATGATAGGGACGAAAAAAACAAACTCTTCAAGAGTAAAAAGGGTTCTCCACTATCCGATTTAGATAGAGCTAAGTTTAGCCATCTCAATTATTATGACATAAATATCAAATATAGAGTCATGGCTTCTTTAAAATGGGCCGAAAAACCTAAAGTGATAAAAATTGCCACCACCAAAGAAAAACCAAGGGATTATAAAAAATCAGCCTTTGCAAAATTCTTTATTGATGGTAATGAATACAAGGTCACATTATTACAAGCGGTCATTCCCAACCCAGCTACTAAAGGGTTATTTATGCTGCTATTTAGAGACCTCACTTCCGGTGAAACCACTTATGGGGCAGGGAGGTATATTGAACTTCACAATATCAAAAAAGGACAGATGCAAACACTTATAGACTTCAATGAAGCATACAACCCTTATTGTGCTTACAACGAAGACTATGACTGTCCAATGCCACCTCTTGAGAATCAATTAAATGTAGCAATCGAGGCTGGAGAAAAAAACTATCATGAATTATAAGGATATCTCTCATTAAAATAGTATTTTGAGAGATCTATTTACAGAATAAATTATTGCATATCTTCAATTGGCTTTTTTTAGCCATTGTTAACTGATGTCATTTTGGCTTTTGAAACACTACTAAAAAAACTAGGATATTCAGAAAATAAGGGGGCGTATGTAGAACTCCACTTTTGGATTCTATGCTCAAGTATGATTCCTATTATAAATATCTATATTTCTTTATCATCTGTAGAAATCGTTTTTCTGAGAACATTATCTGCACTAATCATTGTGTTTATTGTTTTAATGATCCAGAAAACTAGCATTAAAGTAAGGATGTCTCATATTCTTATGCTCGTTTTTACAGGTTTTCTGACCGCTATCTATTGGATTCTATTTGTAATAGCGGCCAAGAAGTCGAATACTTCAGTAACATTAGTTGGGGTTGCCACTACTCCTATTTGGGTTAGTTTTATCTATCCTGTTATTTCTAAAAAGAAGCCTACATTTATTGAGGTTATGACAGGACTTTCAGCCCTTTTCGGGGTTTATATGATCTTCAGCTCTGGATTTGCATACAGTGAAGGAATGTTTGCCGCAATCTTAGCCGCTTTTTTTGCTGCAATTGTAACTATTTTAACTTCTAAATTCTCAAAAAGGTATCACTACTTGGTAATTACATTCTACCAAATGTGTGGAGCATTCTTTGCTACAGCAGCCTTTCTACCTTATTATTTGAAGTTTGTAAAGATGGAAGTATTCAGTATGCCTACAAGTTTAGATATTATATTAATTCTAATTTTAGCCATTGTCTTCTCCATCATTGCTTATAGCTCTATCGTTAAAGTGATGATAAAAATATCTCCATTTAGCGTTTCATTAGCTAATAATTTATCTCCTATTTATGGAGGGGTAATCGCCTACCTTTTCTTTGGTGATAGTGAATTGATGGATATTTATTTTTATGGTGGAGCTTTTCTAATTGCATTTGCAATATTAGCCATGCCATTAGCTAAGTTTATTTTCAGATTAGATGAATTAGGTCCTTCTGCTTCACCTCCGAAACCAAAAGCCAGCGAATAGTACATTCACAATAAATTCCTCCTATCTGATTTTACTGATCAATTCATTTGTCGTTAAACTCAACACGAGGAGAACACAAACGGAAAGCGTACCAAAAATTACTGCGATCCACCTACTGTATGACATCCAAAGGTCTTTTGAGCCTTTTGCTTTGTGATACATCTTATCAGACAGGTCGATAATATCCTCTGTATTATTTTGTAAGGTTAAAGTCAGTCCAACATCTCCTCTAAAGCCAATACGGTCATCGACTTGAACAATGCGAAGAAGAATTGAGTTATACCTTCTAAGGTGATTTAAAATATTATGCTTTCTTCCCTCAGGTAATTCCATTGCTCTTACTTCCTTTTGTATCGTATGATTTACCTGACGAATCTTATAAAAGTCGGCAGTATCAGCAGAAAGAAGGTAACTCTTCTCTAACAACCTCATTTCCTCTAAAAGAACATTATTTACATAAGGATCTTCCTGTAAGGCCTTGGTCCTTTTCTGCAAGTCACCAATCATTCCTGAAGTCTGAGAACCTCTATACTTTAATTGAGTAACAATCTTTGAGAATGTTTTTCTATGTTTGGTCAGTAGATCTGAATAAAGTGTTAGATCTTCCTCATAAGAAATTTTCCATGAGTCGTCACTATTCATGACGTTCTGAACATAGTCTTCTAGGTGTTTATCAATTTTGTGATACTCATTCATAATTGGCGTAGCCTGTCTTGATTTATGGAACTCCTCATAATGGGCTTCATAGGAAAGAAATTCTTGGGCAGCCAATGTCATTTTCATCGTCATTTGACGAAGATCAATTACTTTTTCTACTATTACATCTTGATCCTCTATTTGACGGAATGCAGAAAAGTTACTTACAGCAATGATGAAACATGCCACAAAGTAAACATAGTACCAACGGACTACTTTTCTCCAAGTATATGATAGTGTATTTTTCTTCACAATAAGACGACAAAAAATTAAGTGTTATCACTTAAAGATAAATTCTCATTTAATTGAGCAATAAATATTCCATAATCTTACAAATTAAAAAAGGGAATGATATAACTCATTCCCTCTTTTATTATATAAATCAAATGTAATATTAGTGTTGTACTAAAATTGCATTTTTCTCATCGTCATTTCTACCAATTTTCTTAAAGTTCTCTAAGTAAACTTTAGCTTGATCTTGGTACTTCAATGAACCATATACTACACTGTAAATTTGCTGACCGTTTTGCTCAGTTACTTTTACATAAGTTTTCCACATTTTATAAAAGTCTTGAAATTTCTCAGCATATCCTTGTGCATCACAAAGACTCTTAGTAGAGTAAACTTGAACACCCCAACCGTGAGAAATAATTTGGCTGCTTAAGTCAACAAAATATGTTTTATTATTTTGTAATTTACCTTGTCTGCTACTACATCCAGCACTATTTGCAGGCATGTTTGCACCACTAGACACTGCAGTTCCACCTGTAGCTGCTGCTGAAGAAGCACTTTCTAAAGCTGCAATTAATTCTTCGTTTTCTTTTTCTAATTCGTCTACTTCAGATTTAAGATTTCCGTTTTCTTTTTGTAATGCACTTACATCATTCTTTAAACCTTCCATTTCATAAGTCAATTGCTCATTCATAGATTTTAAAGAGTTCGCTTTCTGCTCCATTTCCATCTTACCCTTTCTTAACTCAGAATTTTCAGTAGTTAATTGGGCATTCATTTGTTTTAATTTTTTCTTGCTTTGTGCGAAAGAAGGAGTTGCAATTAATAATGCCGCAAATACAATTGCTACAGAGTAAACGTGTTTTGTAAATTTCATTCTATTGGGATTATAGATACTATTCTAAATGAGTTAAAATTAATACTTATTATAGGTAAATACGCTTCCTACTATATTAAATTAATCAACGATAATATAAAACTAATCATATTCATTTAATTATCCATTATCGTAATTCAAAATATTTCGTTCTACATAAAAAAATACTCACTTTATTGCGCCTGATTTAACTATTTAAAGTTATTTCTGCACTATAAAACGAGTATTTATATGTGTAGTACGATTATTTATCGACTAGTCGTTTTTCAACTGCTGCTTCAATTTGTCCAATTCTGACATCTGACCACTATCAGTGTTATCAGAACCAGTAGCTTTGTTTTCTTCAGTAGAAGAACCTGCTCCTAATCTCATCTTTTCTTTCAATTCTTCTAAGGCTAACGAAGAAGAACCAGAACCCGGACCAATCGCTTTATTAATCTCCTCATCTACAGATACATTTGCATCTGCAATATCTCCATAGGATTCTGCTAAAGCTTCTTGAGATTCTACTTTATCTTTCATTCTCTCTAACATCGCAACAGTACTTGATGAATCAATGCTAGCCAATTGCTTATTAATTTTAGAAGAAGCTTCAGATACTTTCGCTCTTGCTTTTAATGTTTTCGCTTCATTCTCCCATTGAGAGATTTGTGATTTTAAACGCTGAACATTCTGCTCCATTTTAGCTACCTGAGAATCATTTTGAGAAACCATCTTCTCATGAGACGCAGCCGCTTGGGCAGCTTGTTCTTTTTTATTTAATGCTTCAGTTGCTAAACGATCAGCTTCTGCAGTATCTAACTGTCCTGATTGAGCTTTCTGTAATAATAAAACAGCTTTACGCTCCCAATCTCCTGCAGCTTGCTTATGTTGTTCGTATTCTTTTCTCGTACGGATTGAAATCGCTTTTACCTGAGCCAATCCTTGTAAACTTTGATCTAGGTCTTTTTTAAGATCTCTAATCCCTTGATCAGTCATTTTAATAGGATCTTCCAAACTATCCATTGCTGAGTTGGTTTCAGCAGATATCCACCCAAAGAGTCTTTTAAATATTGACATAATTTCTTAAATCTAGTTTTGTGCGTAATCTAACAACATTCCGTAATTCTCTCCTATCACTAATTTAAGTGCATTAAGAGTACCTTCTAATTCGTTTTCATCGAGATTTTCTAACTCTAAAGTATCTCTATATAACAAACGATTTCCTTCTGCATCAATTACAAATGCTCCGTGCACGAAATTTCTATTTTTCTCAAGTAATGTTCTGTAGAATTCGGGCTTTTCATTTTTGAGATCAATCAAATGCATCTCAACGATTAGTATGGGATCTTCACAGTCTACTACTACATTTAATAATCCTTCTTCCTCATCTGAAATGATAAAAAGCTCTTCTTGTGGGTCCTCGCTTTTGATATCATAACCAAGATTTAATAGGTAGCTTTTAACCTTATCAAAGTTATTCATTACGTGTTAATTAAGTTTAATGATAATAATATTTACGAATATAAAAGATTTTTGATACGATAAAAGGGGAAAATCTTATTTATTTATCAATATGTGATTAATCATCAATCATTTATAATTGTTTAATTTTTGAAAAATATGACAATTACTTACTAATAATAAATAATATTACTCCAATAATTTAATCTTTAAATTATAATTCAAAACAAGTTACTATATTTGTTGCAATCGGTTGAATAAACAAAACTTTTTCGTTCTACAACTATCAACTAATATTGTATGCCTAAAAATATTCATTTAAAAGATAATCCTGTCTTAATTGAGGGTGCTTGGGAGGTGTGTAACCAAGTTGGAGGTATTTATACCGTAATAAAATCCAAAATCCTTAATGTATTAAGCACTTTTGGAGATGAAAACTATTGCTTGATCGGGCCTTACGTAAGCAACAACATATCAGCAATCTTCGACCCCATCTCTGATGACGGAGATGACTTAATATCCAGAACTGTACGATCACTAAGAAGTAAAGGCTATGAGGTTCACTATGGTAGATGGTTAGTTTCTGGCCGTCCAAAAGTAGTCTTATTCAAGCCTTATAACGAAGCCTGGAAACTTACTGATATCAAAAAGTCATTATGGGAATCACACAACATCCCATCTTTTGATGGAGATGACCTATTTGACCAAACAATTATGTTATCCAGCCAGATGACAGACTTTTTTACAGAATTAGACGCTGTAAATAATGGCGAAAGAAAAATTCTTGCACACATGCATGAATGGATGGCTGGTATTCCTATCCCAGAAATAAGAAGAAAAGGTCTTAATATTCAAACGGTATTTACAACTCATGCTACTTTGTTAGGTCGTTATCTTGCAATGAACGACCCTGAGTTTTACACTAACTTAGAAAAAGGCACTTACAATTGGGCAAAAGAAGCCGAGCATTTTAACATCAAACCTCAGGTAAGTATTGAAAGAGCTGCAGCACACGGAGCACATACTTTCTCTACTGTAAGTAGGTTAACTGCTGTTGAGTGTAAATATTTATTGGGACGAGAAATTAATGCAATTGTACCAAACGGTATCAATATCCATAAGTTTGAGGCACTGCATGAATCTCAAAACCTTCACCAGAGATATAAAGAGAAGATTCACGAATTTGTGATGGGTCACTTCTTCCAATCTTACTCTTTTGATTTAAACAACACGCTTTATTTCTTTACTTCTGGTAGATATGAGTACAAGAACAAAGGGTTCGATCTTACATTAGAAGCTTTAGCTCGATTAAACCACAAGTTAAGAGCAAATAATATAGATAAGACGGTAATCACGTTCTTCATTACTAAACAAGATTACAATTCAATTAATCCTATTGAGTTAGAGTCTAGAGCGGTTCTTGGTGAAATCAGAAAGATTTGTGATGCTATGGAGAAAAGTGTCGGTGAACGACTTTTCTATATCGCATCAAAAGGAGATGTAACTGAAACTCCAACCATCGAAGAATTAATTCCAGAAAGTTTACGTCTTCAATTAAGAAGAACTGTACAATCTTGGAAAACATCTCGACTTCCTTTCATTACTACTCATAATTTAAAGGATGACAATAAGGACGATATTCTAAACTTTGCTAGAAAGTCTGGTTTATTAAACTATGAAGGTGATAAAGTTAAGCTTGTTTACCATCCTGACTTTGTTTCGTCTATGAACCCATTGTTTGGAATTGACTATGATGAGTTTGTAAGAGGATGTCATTTAGGTGTCTTCCCTTCTTATTATGAGCCATGGGGTTACACTCCAATGGAATGTGTTGCAAGAGGCATACCTGCCGTAACTTCTGACTTAGCAGGTTTTGGAGATTTCGTTATCAATGACTTGAAGAGAACTAAAGTTGAAGGCATTGAAGTAATCCACCGTAAGCATAGCGATTACTCACATTCTGCTGAAGAACTTGCGAACTATCTATATGATTTCGTTACTATGGATAGAAGAGACCGTATTTCTCAAAGAAATATTGTTGAGCAGTCTTCTTATCATTTTGATTGGAATGAGCTATACGACTATTATTTAGAAGCATACAACCTTACATTAGGAAATGACTAAATAATGTTCTTATATATAAAAAAGGCGATGATTAATTCTAATCATCGCCTTTTTTGATTACCTCTTACTTAATCTTTTAATACACTTCTTGAGATAACAATCTTCTGAATCTCAGATGTACCTTCATATATCTGTGTGATTTTCGCGTCTCTCATCAAACGTTCTACATGGTACTCTTTTACATAACCGTAACCACCATGTATTTGAACAGCTTCTACAGTTACATCCATAGCTACTTCGGAAGCATATAATTTTGCCATTGCAGATGCCTCAGAAAAATCTTGTCCTTGATCTTTAAGCCAAGCTGCTTTATATACTAGCATGCGAGCTGCTTCAATTTTTGTAGCCATATCAGCTAACTTGAATGCAATCGCTTGATGTTCACAGATAGGCTTACCAAATGTTTTTCTTTCTTTAGAGTACTTTAGAGCTAGTTCATAAGCACCTGCTGCAATTCCTAATGCTTGTGCAGCAATACCTATTCTACCTCCATTCAAAGTACCCATAGCGAATTTAAAACCAAAGCCATCTTCGCCTACTCTATTTTCCTTAGGTACTTTTACATCTGTAAAACTCAACATATGAGTATCTGATCCTCTAATACCTAATTTATCTTCTTTTTTACCTACCACAAAACCATCCATTCCCTTTTCGACGATAAGGCAGTTAATACCCTTATGCCCTTTTGAACGGTCAGTCTGAGCGATCACTAGATATATTGAAGCAGAGTTACCATTAGTAATCCAATTCTTTGTGCCATTTAATAAATAATGGTCACCCATATCTATCGCTTCTGTAGTTTGGGAAGTAGCGTCACTACCTGCTTCTGGTTCTGACAAACAGAAGGCTCCTATCGCTTCTCCACTTGCCAGCTTCGTTAAATATTTCTGCTTTTGTTCTTCAGTACCGAACTTTTCAAGACCCCAACATACCAAAGAATTGTTGACAGACATTGCTACTGAAGCAGAAGCATCTATTTTGGAAATCTCTTCCATAGCAACAACGTAGGAAACAGTATCCATACCGCCTCCCCCATACTTGGGATCTACCATCATTGACATAAAGCCAAGTTCGCCCATTTGTCTTACTTGTTCAGCAGGGAATCGTTGTTCGGTATCTCTTTCTATGACACCTGGTAATAATTCGTTTTGTGTAAAATCACGAGCAGCATCTTTTACTGCTAACTGCTCTTCTGTTAGTTCAAAATTCATGTGTTGAAATTGGTATTTTAGGTGTGTTTATTGTGAATGTTTTATCAAATATAAAAATTGAAAGGACAATTCAGAATAAAAATGAATATTTTCTCATTTATTATTACAAAATGAGATAAGAGATTGTTTAGGAGTGAAATACAATAATATTCTGCATAAAAAAAGCCTTTATGATGAAATCACAAAGGCTTTTCTCTAAAGATCAAAATGATATTTTATCGATCTGATATTTTAAAGTATAAATAATTTATACGAATTATCTTAACTGTTGACCAATTGTAAAGTGGAATTGGCTACCACTAATATCTCTTTGACCAGGAGGGGCATCGAAACCATAAGCCCAGTCAATACCTAACATACCAAATGCAGGCATGAAGATTCTAGCACCAAAACCAGCTGACTTATACATGTCAAATGGGTTAAACTCATCAAGTGATGCCCAGTTATTACCACCTTCCATGAAACCAAGTAGATAAATGGTTGCTGCCGGGTTAAGTGAAACTGGATAACGAAGTTCCATTACGTACTTGTTGTAAACAACACCACCGAGACCTTCTGTTTCGTAAGGTACAATTGAGTTGTTTTCGTAACCTCTCAAACCAATTGTCTCAGTACCTAATAGTGCGTATTGTTGTGTCAGACCATCACCACCCATAATGAATCTTTCAAATGGCCCTAGGCCTTTATCTTGATTGTAGGCTGCTAAGAAACCAATATGTGCTCTAGCTGCTAATACTAAGTCACCAATAATCGCTTGGTACCATGCATTATCAAACATCCACTTATTGTATTCCACCCACTTGTAACGCTCTTCATCGGTAATATTAGGGTCAGAATAATCCTTATCTGTCAATAATGAGTAAGGAGGAGTTAAACTAATACTTAATGAAACTTGAGAACCTCTACGTGGATAGGTAGGTGCATCAATCGAGTTTCTTGAAATTGTAGTATTGAATGTCAGGTTATATGATTTACCATTGTTGTAATCACCAAAACCTGTTGCATACCAGTTATTCAAATCATACACTAGGAATGATAACGAGTTACTCATTGTAAACCAGTCATCAGGCCATTGTAAACGTCTACCTAATGCTACAGTAGCTGCGTTAATACCTAAACTACCGATTTTAACATCACCACTATATGAGTTCTGGTTTGAGTAGTTATAACTCACCGTTAATGAGTTTGGCTTACGACCACCTAACCAAGGTTCTGTAAATGAAATAGAGTATGTTTGATATTGAATACCTGACGCTTGAACTCTAAGTTGTAAACGTTGACCATCACCTGCTGGTAAAGGACGCCACTTAGAGAAGTCACCTACATTTCTTAATGAGAAGTTGTTAAATACTAGACCTACAGTACCTACGAAACCATAGTAACCACCCCAACCACCAGAAAGTTCGATCTGGTCATTTGCCTTTTCTGTTAATCCATATTGGATATCCACAGTACCATTAGACATATTAGGTTTAGGTTGAATATCGATTGTCTCAGGGTCAAAGTAACCTAGTGTCGAAAGTTCACGTTGCGTTCTAATTAAGTCTGCTCTTGAGAACTTCTGTCCTGGTAAGGTTCTTACCTCTCTGTAAATTACGTGATCTGAAGTTTTTGTGTTACCATTAACGATAATCTTTGACACATAAGCTTGCTCACCTTCAAAGATTCTCATTTCAATATCCACAGAGTCACCTGTTACAAGTACTTCTGTTGGAGTAACACTAAAGAATAAATAACCATCATCCATATATAATGCAGAGATATCGGCACCATTAGGGTTGAATGATAAACGCTTATTTAATTCTGTTGTATTGTAAACATCGCCCTTTGTGATACCTAGTACTCTTGCTAATTGCTCATCAGAGTACTTATAGTTACCAGACCAAGTGATATTTCTGTAGAAATACTGCTGACCTTCGTAGATATCCATATCGATGCTAACCATACTTTCAGCAACATCATAAACAGAATCTCTTAAAATTTCAGCATCTCTATAACCTTCTTCGTTATAATATTCGACTAAACTCTTTTTATCGTTTTTGTATTCTTCATCAATAAATTTTGATGGAGTGAAGATTCTACCAAAACGCTTCTCTTTCGTCTTCTTTAATTTACGCTTAACTTTTTTCTCAGTAAGTTTTTCAACACCTACAAGATTAATTTCTTCAATCTTAACCTTCTGCTTTTTGTTTACGTCAATTCGTAAAACAACACTGTTAGCTAATACTGGGTCTTTTTCTTTTACGATTTTAACCTCAGTATTTCTGAAACCTTTTTCAGCATAGTGGTCTTTGATCACATTTTGGGTATTACGTATCATTGATTCTGTTACGATTCTACCTCTAACTAATTGTACTTTATCAGTAAGTGTCTTGGCTTGTCCTTTCTTAATTCCTTCAAAGTAGAATTTTGAAAGTTTAGGACGTTCTTTCAAGGCAATCTGTAAATAGATATCACTTCCTTGAATCTCTGTGATATTAATTTGAACATCACCAACGATACCCAGTTTCCAAAGTTTCTTAACGGCTTTACTAATTCCATCTCCAGGAATTTTGATTTTCTCACCAACTTTAAATCCAGCGATGTTGATTAATGCATTTTTGTCGTTGAAGTCAGCTCCAACCACATCAATACCCGCGATTGTATACTCTACAGGAGTACCATAATCTACGTTATACTTATTACTTTGGGACCCATAATTGGTACCAAATTGAGCATAAGATGTTGTAATTGCGAATGTCCAAATTGAGATGAACATAAACAGCTTTAGCACTGTTTTCTTAGTTGATATCATGCGTCTTGCTAGATGCCTTAATAGTTTTTACTTGCTGATTCCTTTTAATCAATTATGATAACTGCTCACTTGTTTTGCCATATCTGCGTTCTCTTCCTTGGAACGCATCTATTGCTTCGTGTAGCACTTCTTTTCTGAAATCAGGCCAAAGTACTTTCGTAAAATATAATTCTGTGTAGGCAATTTCCCATAAAAGGAAATTACTAATTCTTTGTTCGCCACTAGTTCTGATGAGGAGTTCAGGATCTGGCATATTTGCAGTAGAAAGGTAACTCTTAATGGTATCTTCCTTAATCTCAGATATTTCACCACTTTTGTATGCTTCAGACATACGCTGAGTAGCTTGAGTTAAGTCCCATCTTCCACTATAGCTTAGGGCCAACACTAATGTTAGACCCGTATTATCTTTAGTTAGTTGTATTGCTTCTTGCAATTCTTTCTGACAATCTTTGGGTAATTTATCAATATTACCGATTGCCTGAAGCCTAACGTTATTTTTTGTAAGGGTTTTTGTTTCCGACCTAATAGTGGAAACCAGCAATTGCATCAAAGCAATTACTTCTGCTTTGGGTCTATCCCAATTTTCAGTTGAAAAAGCATACAAAGTAAGATAGTCTATACCTAACTCGGCACAACCTTCAGTTGCATCACGAACTGCTTGAATTGCATTCCTATGACCAAAAATTCGTTTAGCTCCTTTTCCTTTCGCCCATCTACCGTTACCATCCATAATGATGGCAATGTGTTTAGGTAAGTTGGCTTTATCTTTATTTACACTCATGGTATAAAAACCCTTCTAGAACAATTTAATGATTAGTAGATAAAAAATAATGCTACTGAACGGCGAAATTAAAGATAAATACAGCGGATAACAACCAAAATAGAGTCAAAAGTTGAAACATTTATTACTATTTTCGGAAAGTCATGTAATTTTACTTCATACAATTGAAACTTTTTTCAAAGAGTCGCATTTTTTAAACTCAGATTATCAACGTAATAAGATAATTTCATTGTTTCATTTATGAACACGCTTTCTCAAAAAATTAATTTGTTAAATAAAACAATAGGACAAGCAGCATCATTATTAACGATCTTTTTGATTGCTCTTGTATGCTTTGACGTTGGAGGCAGGTATTTATTCAACTTTTCAACGGCAGGTATATCAGAACTTGAATGGCATATCTTTGGTTGCATTTTTTTACTAAATGCCCCCAATACTTTAAGGCTTAATAAACACGTTAGAGTCGATGCAATTTACAATCAGTTCTCACCCAAAAACCAAGCTCTTATTGATATTTTTGGTGTTCTTTTTTTTCTAACACCTTTCTGCATATTGGTTATAGATGCTAGTATTCCTTACGTAATTAATGCCTATACCATAATGGAAAAATCTACAGATCCAGGCGGTTTACCTTTTAGGTTTATCATCAAATCTTGTATTCCAATCAGTTTTATATTGTTGTTACTTCAAGGCATTTCACATTTACTCTCTAAACTTCAAACACTAAAAGACTACACTTCTACTCCATGATTATTCTTTTATTATTTCTCTGTCTGTTTGCAGCCTTACTTTTAGGTTTTCCAGTGGCATTTACTTTAGCAGGTGTATCTATCATATTTGGGTATTTTGCATTTGGTATCGACCTATTCTATTTATTACCATTAAGAATATATGGTACAATGAGTAGTCAAATACTGATTTCTGTTCCTCTATTTATTTATATGGGAGTAATGTTAGAGAAATCTGGTATCGCCAGCCGTTTATTAAACACAATGGCAATACTATTAGGACGAATCCGAGGAGGTTTAGCGATTTCTGTAGCCATCGTTGGAGCAATGCTTGCAGCATCAACAGGTATCGTTGGTGCGACAGTTGTTACTATGGGGCTAATGAGCTTACCAGCCATGTTGAATAGAGGATACTCAAAAGAATATGCTACAGGCATCATAGCAGCATCAGGTACCTTAGGTCAAATCATACCACCAAGTATCGTATTAATACTTATGGGCAGTGTGATGAATATCTCAATTGGCAACCTATTTATAGCAGCTGTGATCCCGGGTGTTAGTTTAGTAATCTTGTATATTTTATTTGTATATGTTTATGCGGTAATATATCCAGATAAAGTACCACACTTCTCGGAAGCAGAGATTATTACATATCAGAAAGAATTAAGTTTTAGATTATTATTCAGAACTTTCCTTCTTCCGTTCATACTTATTGTAGCTGTACTAGGGTCAATTTTTCTGGGAATAGCGAGTCCTACTGAAGCAGCAGGTATTGGAGCTCTATGTGCAACATTATTAACCAAACTTGAAGGGAAATTAACTTGGGAAAATATAAAAACTGCGGCTTATGAAAGTGGCAATTTAAGTAGTATGGTTTTCATGATTTTAGTTGGAGCTACTGCTTTTGGGTTAGTATTTAGAGGTATGGGTGGTGATGACTTTCTTGTAGAACTTATTCAGAATGCAGACTTATCTCCTTATATGTTTCTTGCAATTGTAATGATAGGAATCTTTATAGCAGGTTTCTTTATCGATTTTATTGAAATCATATTCATATTCATGCCGGTAGTTACACCTATCTTTATGCATTATGATATGAACTTGCTATGGATTGCAATATTAGTTTCTCTAAATCTACAGACATCATTTTTAACTCCCCCATTTGGCTTTTCATTATTCTATTTAAAAGGAGTTGCTCCTGAATCTGTGAAAACTTCTCACATCTACAAGGGCATTATACCGTATATTGTAATACAAATAGTATTGATTTCTGTTATCATTCAGTTTCCACAAATAGTTACATGGCTTCCTGAATTTCTAGATTAATCTTCTTTCCAAGTCCATCCTTTAAAACATAATAGCATCATTCCTAATAGGTATATAAAATCTTCAGAAGGAATGGTACCTATTCTCACATCTGAAAATGCCGCTGAATTATACCAGACTATTGGATCCTCAGTGATTGAACCTGTTAAGATTCCATTGAAAATCAAAAATGGAAGCAAAGTCAATAAGTATGACCACCAAAAAGCCATATTAAGTTTACTTCTAACCAACATAAAAGCCAATAATACCACTAACAGGTTTATATAAGAGTAAATGCCTCCATAATATACCTGCGATAGTGCTACTCCTATAAAAAAATAATAGGGAAGAATAGTTTTTTCTTTCGTCTTTGGAAAGTATGATTTTACACATTCGTAGATAAAGAGATAACAATATGGGATGATGATAAAAAACATCCACTCCTCCAATGGAAGGTGTAAGAATTCGAAACCTACTAGATAATCAGAGTTAAAACCCCATTCTAATGAAAATGCAAAAAAGATGTCCCATGGAATATAGATAGCCCACAGAAAAGATAATGCTACCAATAACTTTGGCCACTTCTTATAAAAAGCCACTTTTTTGTCAAAGCTTAATAAGAATGGACCTGCAATAGCAATCACATTTATAATTAGATATAGATTAAATTGTTCCGGCATTTTTATGTTGTCTTACTTTCTTATTGTTTGTTTTTTTAGCCTGATGCCAATATTTCATTGGTACAATTAACATTCCGAAACACTCACTATCGTATTTACCCATATTCTTATGGTGTACTTTATGTGCTTTACGAATTGCTCTGAAATATCTATTATTCGTATTATCAAACCACTTAAATCTTCTATGAATTAAAACATCGTGTGTGAGAAAATAACATAAACCATAGAGCGCAATCCCAGCTCCAATCCATACAAATGTGTATTGGTTATACATCATCCCCAACATAATTCCCAACCAAGATGGAATAGCAAAAATTAAAAAGAAGAAATCATTCTTTTCAAAGAAATGATCGTGTGGTTCGTGATGATCTTGATGAAAATACCACAAGAAACCATGCATAACATACTTATGTGTAGCCCAGGCAACAAATTCCATTACTAAGAAAGTGGATAATACGATCAATATACTAATTAGAGTTTCCATAAAATTAAAGGAGTGATGCTATTACTTGAAAGAAAAAATAACCAAAAAAAAGGATAAATAAATATATAGAAAGTGGATTCTTTGAATCTAAGAATTTTAATTTTAGGTAGATGAAAATACACATAAAGAACCACCAACTAAAATAATTTTTAAATGGCGGCATTCCATTATCCCATTGCCAAAACCCTAGAGGTTCACATACAATTTCAATAAGTACATCAAGCATTACAACAATGAAGCTGCTTAATATTACTTGAAAAAAGAGAGGAAGTTTCTTTAGTGTTGTCTTCGATAATTCTACCCCTGCTATCGCTAAAATGATCCAATTTATTGGTATTAGAAATGGAACACCATCAATTTTGAAACCTAGGTTGTTAAGGTAAATATAATCACCAAACAAAACACCGAAGTGCACTCCATGCCATTCTATAAAAAAACTACTACAATAGGTGAAAAGCAACCATATAGCAAACACTAAGTTTTTCTTTTCTTCAAAGGATAATAATATCACAAATGACGAAAATAAAAGAAAAGGTGTGAATGGTAACAACAACTGGTTCAAAGGAGTAAAAGCAACTACAGCTCCTACGGTATAAAAAATGGTAAGTAATATTTTACTTTTGGCTAAGTTGGTCAGTTTTCTAAACTGTGAGTTTATTTGTGTAGTTAAATCATTCATTAATTAAGCCTTCTACAATTTTAGAACTATTTAAACATAATGGAATCCCTCCCCCTGGATGAACACTTCCTCCTACAAAATATAGGTTCTTAAAATCGTTGGATTTGTTTCTTTGACGATACAGTGCATGGGTTAATTTGTTACTATTCAGCCCATAGAGTGCACCTTTCCAACTCATGGTATCTTTTTCTATACCTCTAGGGCTCCAAAAAGAAGATTCTTCTATCAATTCACTTAACGCTACTTTTAAATGCTTTGATAATATTTGGATTACCTTCGCCTCAATCTTCTTTACAATTTCATCAGAAAATAGCTCTGGTTGAGCAGGAACATTGATCATTACAAACCAGTTTTCACAACCTTCAGGTGCATCTTCTATATTCACCTTACTACTGATGTGTACATAAATGGTAGGGTCCTCAGGAATTTTTAAATCATCAAATAATTGTTGAAACTCCTTTTTATAATCCTTTGAGAAAAAGATATTATGTAGGTCTAAAGATTCAAATTTCTTTTTTACTCCCCAATAAAATACCAAAGCAGAAGATGACAACTCTTTTGATGTAGGTATCTTAATCTCTTTTTTTACCACTTGAGGTAGAAAGAAGTTTACATCAGCATTACTTACAAAAAGGTCAGCATTATACGTTTTGTCATCTGTTTCGACAGAGACAATAGTATTCGCTTTCGTCTGTATTTTTTTAACTTTTTGATTAGTAATAAACTCAACCCCTTCTTCTTCAGCTAATTTTATGAGTGATGTAATGATTGACCTCATTCCTTTATTAGGAAAAAACACTCCATCAGAGTGTTCTAAGGCACTAATTACTCTCATTATTGATGGAGTATGATAAGGATTAGATCCATTATAGGTAGCATAACGATCAAAAAGTTGAACAAGCTGATCGTTCTTAAAATATTTTTTATTGAACTCATGTAATGATTCAAACCAACCTAACCGAGTAAGAACGGGTAATGCTGCAAGTACTTCTTTATTAAAAAGATCTGACACTTTATTCAAACCACTTTCAAGAAAGATTGGTGATGTTTTTTTGTAATCATCAATTATTTGATGCATTACATCTTCAATATCAACACCCCAAATTTCTTTTACTTCATCAGAAAACTTTTGAGTATCTGTGTAACCTGTAAAAGTGGCCCCATCAGCAAAGAAATATTTTGTTGCTACATCATGTGAAATGTATGTAAAATAATCTTCTGTTTTCTTATGGTATAATGAAAAAAGCTCTTCAACAAGATGTGGTAATGTGAATAAAGAAGGACCTCGATCAAAACGATAACCTCCTAGATTAAAATCTTTAAGTTTTCCTCCTACATTATCTGTCCCTTCTAAAACTGTTACCTTATAACCTAGTTTATTTATCCTTAAAGCAGCTGAAACACCACCAATACCTGCACCTATAATAATCGCTTTTTTCATATATAATTATGCGATAGCTTTAGTTTCTAAATTTCTTTTTACAATATCTAAACACAGAGGAAACCATGCAGTAAAATCCTCAGGCTGATCTTCTAACCATTTTTCTAAATCATTAATAGAAATGAACTTTAATTGCTCCACTTCTTCTGCATTTGGAGCAAAACTACCAGAATACTGACCTACAAACACATAGTCATATTCATGTTCTGTAAGCCCATTCCCAAATTTCGCCTTGTATAAAACTTCTCCTACTCTATCTACAGGTGCATTAATACCTAACTCTTCCTGTAATCGCCTTTGAACTGCATCTTCTATAAACTCTCCAGGAGCAGGGTGACTACAACATGTATTGGTCCAAAGCCCACCCGAATGGTATTTAGACAATGCTCTTTGTTGTAAAATTAAATCACCATTCTCATTAAACAGAAAAATAGAGAATGCTCTATGAAGTTTCCCTTCAACATGAGCCTGCAATTTACCCATGGCACCGATTTCTTGATCGTATTGATCAACCAATATTACTTGAGGTTCTTGCATAATCTATAAAATGTTTACTTGGTGTCTAACATAAGATTGGAAAAACAAAGCATACTTCTTAGGGTCAGGAATTCTCAACCTTTGTTCGAGAATAACATGTGCAGGAGTATTTTTTACTTTCTTAAATAGACGAGTATAATATATATAAGCTAGATAAACTCCAAACCTTGCTTGTTTTGGTAGTTGTTTGATCCCTTCAAAACCATGATCAAAATCCTTTTGAATATCAGCTTCTACTTGTTTTTTGACTTCATCATTCCAAGTAGAAATATCAATGTTTGGAAAATACACTCTACCTAAGTCCCTAACATCCGCTTTTAAATCCCTTAAGAAGTTAATTTTCTGGAATGCTGAGCCAAGTGCCATAGCAGAAGGTTTCAATCTTTGATATTCTTCTTCATCACCTTCTAAAAATACTCTTAAACACATCAACCCCACCACTTCGGCAGAACCTAAAATGTAATCTTTGTATTCTTGCTCTGTATATTTCTTCTTACCTAAATCCATTCGCATGCTACGAATAAATAAAGTAATTAATTCTCTCTCAATCCCATACTTTGTTACCACTTCTTGGAAACACTGCAATACTGGGTTGGTACTTATACCATCATCAATTGCCTTGTAGCAATCTCTTTCAAAATCGTCAAGTAGTACTTCTTTATTGAAACCGTGGAAAGAATCTACTATTTCATCAGCAACTCTTACAAAACCATAAATGGCATAAATAGGATTTCTAAGTTTGGGTGCTAAAAAACGAATTCCTATCGCAAAAGATGTTGTGTATTTTAATGTTATTTCTTTTGATAAGTCATAAGCGAGATGATCATAAATCTGTTTCATAGTGTATTTGTCTGAGATGGTAATTAAGCGTTGACGTTTACTTGGATTTTTGGTAATTTCTTTAATGTTTCTTTTGCTACTAATTGTCCTGATATAATTGATGGAGGAACTCCTGGCCCTGGTACTGTCAACTGGCCAGTCATCATTACATTATCAAGATGTTTAAGCTTTATCGAAGGCTTAAGGAAAGCAGTTTGAGTAAGGACATTTGATAATCCGTATGCATTTCCTTTAAAAGCATTGTATTCTTTTACAAAATCAGTGTAGGCAAAAGATCTTTTTACGACAAGATGTTTTGAAATATCTACTCCGGTAGACTTTTTTACTCTTTCGACTAAAATATCAAAATACTTCTCTCTAATTTCTTCTGAATCTTCAAGGCCTGGTGCTACTGGAATGAGTAACATTAAATTCTCCATGCCTTCAGGAGCTATACTATTGTCTGTTTGACTTGGTGCACAGATATAGAACAAAGGATCTTTTGGCCATGCAGGGTTATCATATATTTCTGAAGCATGTGGATCAAAAGGAGTATCGAAATATAAATTATGATGGTGAATGTTTGGAATCTTTCGATCCAACCCAACATAATATAATAAACAACTTGGAGCCATTTTTCGTTTCTCCCAATAATCTTCAGTATAATTCCTGTGTGTTTCTGGTAATAATTTCTGTTCAAAGTGATGGTAATCACAAGAGGCGATCCATTGATCATGTATCACTTCTTCATCATTTATCATTACAGTTGTAATGACTCTACCTTCACAATTAATTTTTTCAACAGGTGAATCAAAATGGAATATTACTCCTTTTTCAATAGCTAGTTTCTCAAAACCTTCAATCACTTTCCCAAATCCTCCCTGAGGATACCATGTCCCTAATTTTAAATCAGCATAATTCATTAAGCTGTAAAGTGCAGGTGTCCTTTTAGCTACGTCCCCTAAGAATAATACTGGAAATTCAAGAATCTTTAGAATCTTTTCATTTTTAAAATACTTTCGAATATAAGAAGCAAAGTTATTGATGAGATGTAATCTAGGTACATTTTTGATCACCTGCCATTCTGCAAAATCCATAAAAGAATATGATGGTCGATGAACAAAGTCGTCCATGCCAATTCTATACTTTATTTCAGCTTCGTCTATAAACTTCATCAGGTATTTTTTTGAACCAGGCTCCCATGATTCAAATAGATTTCCTAATTCATCAATATCAGATGGAATATCAGTGTAATCAGATTCAGACCAATAAATTCTGTAGGAAGGTGATAATCGGTCAAGTTTGTAGTAGTCATTAACGTCTTTCCCAAAAGACTTAAAAAAGTTTTCAAAAACGTCGGGCATCCAATACCATGATGGCCCTAAATCAAAGGTAAATCCTTCTTTTGTCCATGTTCTTGCTCTCCCTCCTGCCATTTCATTTTTTTCGTAGACATGTACTTCATGTCCTTGATCAGCCAATGTAATAGCAGCTGACAATCCGGAGAAACCTGAACCAATTATTCCAATTGAAGCCATTATTGATCGAATTTGTTTAAAAATTAATACTAAAATTATTAACTAACTGTATAAACAGATGGATTAAAAAATTGTTTTGTTTAATGTCTGCACAGCAAAACACAAACAATATAAGTTACTTAAAATAAATGGTTTAAATTATTAGAATGAAAACTATTTTATATGAAATTATAAAATTTTAATATATAAACACCGTAGTAATGTGCACAAAAAAAACCACACACTAATAAAGTATGTGGTTCCTTGCATTGTCTTTTATGTTATTTCTTATTTGGAATAGATATTACTATCTCTGTACCTTTTCCAAGTTGTGTATTCATATCAAAGGTTGCCCCTTGTGATTTCAATATCTTTTTTGCTAGATCTAGAGTTTTTAAATCATCCGTATCTTGCCCATCATATCCCCAACCTTTTCCGTTGTCAGATATAGAAACTTGAGCTTCTCCCATAGAGGCATATAAAGATACAGTGATTTTACCATTCCCCTCTATCGTATTTGCAGAACATCTAATTAAAGCATTAATCGCTTTTTCAAAGACATTCTGGTTGATATTGATCATTGGTGCTCCTCCTATTTGAACAGCTACAGAAACGTTTTCAGGTAAGGTAGGCTTCACTTCTTCAAGGGTATTTTCAATAAACTCTTTTGGATTGATCAGCTTAGATTTCCCTAGATTATGAGTTGACATGATCGTTAATTCTCCAACATCATCATTTTCCACGACTTTTAGGGAATCTCCATGTACACCTTTCATTCTTGATGAGGTAAATTCCTCAACTTCCATCTCAGAAAGTACTTCTTGTTTTGTGGGTTGAATACTTCCGCCTACAAGGCTTTCTACCTCTTCTTCAAACTTAGGTTTATTCACTCTTGATGGCTTTGTTTTCTGTTGTTCTATATCCCTAACCTTAGCTTCTAAAAAAGTGATTTTTTCTTTCTGAGCTAAGTAAGATTGCTTGCTGATTTTTCTTTGCTTCCTTCTAACTATTTCAAGAAAGATCACTAAAACAACTAAGATAGAAACGACACCACCCCAAATTATCCTTTCTTGAATCAATGATTCATAACTTATCATGACAGTCTGTGCCATAAGTACATTAGGAAGTAATAGGATGACTGCGACAAAAAAGAATATATATTGTACTTTACTTCTCACGGCTATTTTGTTTTCAATAGAATTGTTTAGTTAAATATTTTTATACCTTCTGTACAGTTTTTACAGATATCTATATTTTCTCTTCCTTTTAGAAGTTGTTTTCTAAATGATAGGTATGCGGTATTTTTCCATATTGACTTAAAGCCAATATAATCATTTTTCAGGCTACCGAGAACGTATTTAGCATCTTTATCAAAACAACATGGAGCTACTTTGCCATCCCAAGTTATTACTGCAGAGTTCCATAATCTCCAACAATTACGCTCTAGTTTACCTTTGAAACGAAACTTACCGTCGGAATATTCTTTATACCTAGCATATTTTTCGTTTGTTGGTATTAAAGGTGACCCGTTCTTATAATCATATATCTGAGCAGTTTTAAAGACAATTTTATCAACATTCATCTTTTTGGATAATTCTTTTGCCTCCTCTATTTGATGCTCGTTGGGTTTCACCACCAAAAATTGAAAAACGACTTCAGGTGTTTTTGAGTTTAATTCATTCTTGGCCTTCACTATATTTTCTACTCCACTCAATACTTTTTCAAGTTTTCCTCCAACTCTATATTGTTCGTAAACTTCTTGAGTGGTTCCATCCAATGATATAATCAAACGATCTAATCCTGAGTTCACCGTATCTCTTGCTACCTTTTCATTAAGATAATGAGCATTGGTTGATGTTGAGGTAAAAATATTGGACTGATGAGCATACTTTACCATCTCTAAAAATTTGGGATGTAGGTATGGCTCTCCTTGAAAATAAAAAGTGAGGTAGATTAAAGTATCTTTTAGTTCTCTTATAATTTTTTGAAAAGTATCCTTCTCTATCATTCCTGTTGGACGAGTAAACGAACGCAATCCACTTGGACATTCAGGGCATCTTAAATTACAAGAAGTAGTCGGTTCAATAGACAAACTAATAGGATCTCCATAATGTATTGGCTTTCTACTTATCTTAGATAAATAGAAACTCAAATACACCAAAAAGGCATTCCATAGTTTTTTTATAGTGAGGTGATACTTCATAAAAATTGTGCATTCAAAACTTTGAATACATATACTTTTCTCAAAAATTCATTGAATAAACGACAAATAAAAATTTTCTTGATAACTTTATATAAACAGGAATATCCAAAAAAATGATAAATGATTGACACACAATCACAACTATTATAATAATGAATTGCCCTGCTTTTGAAATTGATCAAAATAAAGATGTCATAAAACATCAATATAAAATACTCGAGAAATCAATCACTGAATGAAAAGTAGTAAACTATCTTTTTTACGCTATTTATTAATCGATAAATGCATTCGAAATAAGCAAAAACCTTATCCATCAAAGATGGAGTTATTGGAAAGATGTTCTGAAGAATTTGGTGTTAACTCCCCATCTACTATCGAAAAAGATCTACAAGCATTACGTTATGAATTTGATGCTCCTATTGCTTATTCCAAGAGAGAAGATGGTTATTATTATAAAAACCCAGATTATAAACTCCTAGGTGTTAGTCTAACTTCTGAGCACATGGATGCTCTTAATTTTGTTGAGACTTTCTTAGTTGAATTTAAAGATTTACCAGTATTTGGTAATTTTTCAAATGCTGTAGATAAAGTTCTTGATGGATTAGAAATTACCAAGAAGTTTAAAAATGACACCAAGGAAAATTTCGAAAGTTTTATTCAATTAGAGAAATCTATTTATTCAAAAGGCAGCAAAGTATTTTCAGCATTAATTAATGCGGCAAAAAATCATCAGGTGATTGATATTGAATATCAAAAATTTGATAGCCTTACCGTAGATAAATATACCTTTCACCCTTATTTAATTAAAGAGTATAAAGGACTATGGTATATCACAGGTTATGCTGATAATAGACAAGGCATAAGGACTCTAGCTATTGATAGAATTGCATCGGTAGAAGAAAATAAGAATGCTGTCTTTCTACATTCACACCAAGTTGATTTTGATCGAGACATCTACTTCAAACATTGTATCGGGGTCACCATAAAAGGTGTTCCTCAGAACATAAGATTAAGGTTTAGCAATATAGCCGCCAACTATATTAAGACCACGCCTATTCATGATTCTCAAAAAATCATTTACGAAGATGAATCATCTATAGAAATTTCATTGAAGTTGATCGATAACCCTGAACTTAGAGCTATAATTTTAGGTTGGGGAAATCAAGTAGAAGTGTTATCTCCTTTTAGTTTAAGAAAGAAGATTGGTGAAGAAATTAAAAAATTAGCGTTAGTATATTGAACTACCTTGCACACATATATTTATCCCGTCATGATGACGAAGAAATGTTTGGCAACTTCATTGGCGACTTCGTAAAAGGACGAGACTTTAACTATTTACCCAAAAAAGTAGCTAGAGGAGTTCAATTACACCGTCGAATTGATGAGTTTACTGATCATCATCATGTCACACAAAAAATGAAAGTAAAATTACAACCTATGGCAGGAAGGTATGCTTTAGTCGTTGTTGATATCTTTTATGATCATTTTTTAGCAAAGAAATGGAATCACTTCCATAAGAATGTAGGACTGCAAGATTTCGCTAATCATTTTTACGACCTTCCCTACTGGCAGTCCTCATGGACTCCGGACAAAGCAATGAATATATATCCATTTCTTAAGCAATACGACTGGCTCAATGCTTATCAACACGATGAAGGGTTAACAAAAGTCTTTGGAGGTATGGAAAGAAGAATTAATTTCAGATCTCCTATTGGGAATGCTGTGAATTGGCTAAAAAAAGACTATTTTTATTACGAAGAATGTTTTGAGGACTTTTTCCCTCAACTTATTGATTTCACTTCTAACGTCAAGCTTTGATAAAATTTATTCTCAATAGAAAATTATTTGATTGGTTTCAAGATTTTAGGTATATCCTTTTATTGATTGCCTATTTTTTAGTACTCTGGGTACCAATCATATTCCAAGCATTTGGTTTAGATCAGCAACTCACTGACATTTCATTATTTGTTCTAATTTTAGCCATCTTTAATTTCATCAGAAAAAATAGTGTATACACAAAAGTGTTTTCTTTTGTTTCATTAGTAATTATTTCTGGAAGAGGTGCTGCAGTTGGCACAGAAAATGAAAATATAAGTGTAATCTCTTGGGTATTGATGTTAGTCTACTTTATTTTCTTCTTAAGAATTCTATTAATTGAAGTATGGAATGCGAAAAAAGTAAACATGAACACCATTCTCGGAGCTATCGCGGGGTATGTTCAGATTGGAGTAATTGCATTTATCTTATTTAAAGTATTAGATATCTTATTAAATAACCATGCTTTTACAACTACTGTAAGTATTTCGGACCTGATCTATTTTAGTTTTGTAACTTTAACTACTGTTGGTTACGGCGACATTACACCAGCCTCTGATGAGGTAAAAGCATTTTCTGTAATATTTGCTATGGTTGGTCAGTTTTATATGGCTATATTAATGGCACTGTTAGTTGGAAAATACCAGCAAGAACATTCAAAACAATAAGCAATTGCTGTACAAAAACATAATTTAGTATTATTAAAAAAAACTAGACTCTGTGGAAAAACTATTTATTAAAAAGAAAGAATTTGTTCCTGAGGTAAACTTTGATCCTTCAAAAGGCCTTTTGGAAATCAGTGGTCAATCTTATCACGAGTACACTGCTGAATTTTTTGATCCATTATTTACATGGGTAGAGGGTTATCTTAAGGAAAGTGGTTTAACGATCACTTTAAATTACAAGATGACATATTTTAATACGGCTTCTTCAAAAAGTTTTTTCAGAATTATAGAAATGCTTCAAGCATATGAGGAATCTGGAAAAGGAAAAGCTGTAGTGAATTGGTATTACAAGAAAGACGATGAAGACATGCTAGAAACTGGTGAAGATTTTATCAGCGATTCAGGATGGAAAAATATACATCTGATTGCATATTAATTCAAAAAACTAAAAAATATCACGTAAGATCTTTCATAACCTGAAAGATCTTTTTTTTTCTAATTAATGGCATAATATTTTAGGATATAAATAGTTATATAATAAAAGTATGTTTTACGTGTATTTTTTATAGTTCCAACACTACTATTTTAAAATCATTTTTTTCAAAACTTACACATTAAATTCTACTTTTTTACAACTTTTTTAATTCATAAATCGTAATAAACTATAACTCTATTAACGAGTATTAACACTACTGTTACAAAAAAATTAAAGATATGATCTGGCTTTTTAATTCTATCTTACTGATTTACCTTATACTATCTAATATTGCTATTATCGTTAGAATGTATCGTTCTTTTTTACAATACTTGTCACCAATAAAAGGGTACACTTCAATGATCTTAATTATTGGTGTATTAGGTGCTGTAGATTACTATGTTTTTGATATTACATCTGACAAATTCGAGATATTTGATGAGAACCAAGAAGTTTTCAAACAAATCGAAGAAAGAGGTAACGACTTCCAAGAGTTAACGAAACAATAGAAATAATAATTAAATATTATATATGGTAAGCATCTCATTTTAGAGATGCTTTTTTATGCATAATAAAAAAAGGCAACCCATTTCTGAGTTGCCTTTTTATATAATTAGAAGAAGATTAATCTTCTTTCTTACCTTTCTTTTTTGCCTCTTGTTGAGCCTTTTGCTGTTCCTTCATAGCTTTATCTAATCTAGCTGCAAAACCACCCGCTTTCTTGTTCGCATTCTTTTTCTTATTCTCATCCATAACTTTACGGATCTTATCTTCGTTTACGAAACGCTTCGAAGCTAACTGTTGTACAATTGTAATACAGTTAGATACAAAGTAGTAATACGTTAAACCAGCTGCGAAGCTGTTGAAGAAGAATAAGAAGAATACTGGCGATAAGTACGAGATGTACTTCATTTGCTCGTTAGTCTGTACTTGAGCTTGGTTTTGGAAGTATGTATACCCTGCCATTGAAATCGCCCACAATAAAGTAAATAACGATACGTGGTCACCATACGCTGGAATGCTGAATGGTAAATCTAAAATCGAGTCATAAGATGATAAATCATCAGCCCATAAGAACGCCTGCCCTCTTAATTGCAATGCATTAGGGAAGAAATTATATAATGCAACGAAAAATGGCATTTGAGCTAACATTGGAATACATCCAGATAGAGGATTGGCACCCACCTTTTGGTAAAGTGACATCGTCTCTTGTTGGATCTTCATTTGGTCATCACCATACTTTGCTTTTAACTCATCCATCTCAGGCTTAAGAAGTCTCATCTTAGCCATCGACTTGTAAGAGTTAAATGTAAGCGGATAAAGTACTGATTTTACCAATACCACCATGATAAAGATGATAAGACCATATCCTAATCCAAATCCTTCTAATGTTTCAAAGATTGGAATAAAGATATACTTAGATAATGGAGTAGTCCACGACCAGCCTAAGTAAACGTTATCTTCAAAACCTTTTGCTACACTTTCACAAACACGGTAATCGTTTGGTCCAAAGTAGTATCTAAGGTTAGCTGTTTCAATATTTGATAATGGAATTTGGAACGAGATATCTGCAGACTTCACAATCTCTTCATCATTCTCATCCATATCAACGATTAAGTTCGCTGCATTAAATTGTTGATCTGTGATCAATGCAACGTTAAAGAACTTTTGTTTTGCAGATACCCATGATAATGGTTCTGAAATTGCCTCCTCCTCTTTTGAAGTAGAAGTCATTGATAAATAATCATAATCACCTGCTTTTGTGAAATAGTTGACTGTAGTCTTCTGACGAGAAGTCTTCATGTCTTTTTCCACAAGCATCATATCGTCATGCCAAGTATATGAAATTGAAGCACCTTGAACGTAAGGCTTCGCTTTCACTAGCTCTAATCTATAGTTTAATACATACCCTTGATCAGCTAAAGTATATACTCTTCTTAAGATTTCATTTCCTTCAGTATCTCTACCAACCATTGCAACATTATTACCGCTTTTTTCAGCAGTATAATACAAAGTGTTAAGGTCAATCATACCAAATTGTGTTGGTAGATTTTCTTCTACTTTATAGTTGGATTCATTGACTAAGTTTAATGGCTTTTTATCGTATGTTTGGTAAGTCTTTAATAATACATTTTTTACTCTACCACCCTTACTATCAAAAGTTACTTCTATATTTTCGTTGCTTAAAACAATATCTTTTTGTTCACCTTTCATCATTACGCCAAAAATTCCAAATTTCGACTGTAATACTGAATCGCTTTCTACTGTTGCAACTGTTGTTTGTTTTTCTTCTTGAGAGGCTTTTGCCTGCTGTTCAACTTGCTCTGTTTGTACCGATGTATTCTCCACAGGTTGTTCTGGCTGGAAGAAGAACATATAGGCAATTAGTAAAGCTGATAACAACAGAAAACCTGTCGTTTGATTTTTATCCATAATTTTTATTTCAATATAACTTTTACAAGTCAAGTGATTTTAGATAAGGAACTATGTTCCATAATAAAATGCTTGCAAAGTTAAGTTTTTTATGCTTAAAACGTATCAAAAATCGGTTAAAAGTATATATAAAAAAAGCTCCTTAGCAATATTGACTAAGGAGCTATTAAATATTTCTAATAAGGATTAAGCACTAACTACTTCTCCCTTACTGTTTTTCAATTCTTTTACTGCTTTTACAAAAGCAACAAATAATGGATGAGGGTTTTCCACTGTAGATTTATACTCAGGGTGGAATTGTGCCCCAACATAGAATGGGTGGTCAGGAATCTCAACAATCTCTACTAATCCTGATTTCGGATTAATACCTGTTGCTTTCATACCTGCTGCCTCATATTGCTCTAAATATTCGTTGTTAAACTCATATCTATGTCTATGTCTTTCAGAAATTTTAGCTGAACCGTAAGCCTCATATGCTTTAGATCCTTCTTTTAATTCACAAGGGTAAGCTCCTAAACGCATAGTACCACCCATTTGTGAAAGGTTTTTCTGATCTTCCATTAAGTCAATTACTGGGTATTGTAACTCTTCTTCCATTTCAGAAGAATTAGCACCAGCAAACCCTACCATATCTCTACCGAAAGCAATAACCGCTGACTGCATACCTAGACAGATACCAAAGAATGGCACTTTATACTCTCTAGCAACAGAACAAGCATTGATCTTACCTTCCATGCCTCTTTCTCCAAAACCTGGAGCTACCAATACACCATCTAATGAAGTAATAATCTTCGCAGCGTTATCTCTTTCATCAAGATCTTCAGCTTTGATGTATTCTAACTTTACTTTTACTTCATTTACTGCACCGGCATGCACAAATCCTTCTACGATTGATTTGTAAGCATCTGGTAACTCAACGTACTTACCTACCAAACCAATTCTTAATTCACCTTGTGGGTTCTTAAGTTTTTTCAAGAAAGATAACCAATTATCTAAATTAGGATCTTGGTATGCTGGTAAACTTAATTTCATCAATACGATTTCATCAAGCTTTTCCTTTTGCATTAACAATGGCACATCATAGATTGTAGATGCATCACAAGATTCAATTACGGCGTTTAAGTCAACATTACAGAATAATGCAATCTTACGACGCATCTCCATAGGAATGTGATGTTCAGTACGACAAACTAAAATGTTTGGCTGTACACCTGCCTCCAATAATTGTTTTACAGAGTGTTGTGTAGGCTTAGTTTTTAATTCACCTGCAGCTCTTAAATAAGGTACTAACGTTAAGTGAATTACCATTGAGTTTTGTGAACCCAATTCTAACCTAGCTTGACGAACGGCTTCAATAAATGGTAATGCTTCAATATCACCAACGCAACCACCGATTTCAGTAATTACGATGTCATATTCTCCATTTTCAGCAACTTTGTAGAAGTTTCTTTTAATCTCATCAGTAATATGAGGAACTACTTGAACAGTTTTACCCAAGTAAGCACCTTCACGTTCTTTTGTGATGACATTGTTATAAACTCTACCAGTAGTCACGTTGTTTGCCTGAGATGTTGGTACGTTTAAGAAACGCTCATAGTGACCTAAGTCTAAGTCAGTTTCAGCACCATCATCAGTCACATAACATTCTCCATGCTCATACGGGTTCATTGTACCCGGGTCGATGTTTAAGTATGGATCAAATTTTTGAATTGTCACTGAATAGCCTCTACCTTGTAGTAGTTTACCAAGAGAAGCTGAAATAATTCCTTTTCCAAGCGAAGACGTAACACCGCCTGTTACGAAAATAAATTTGGTTTGTGTACGAGAAGACATACTTCGTTGATGATTTCACATTTTGTTTGTGCAAAGCTAAAGCAAGTGATGTGAATTAACAAATAAAGTATGTCAATGTCTGTAAGCAAATTAAAAAAGAGACTGTTGTTCAACCTTTTCTCTTAGAATTGGGTACGTAAATTCCCAGTTATATTTACTTTTTGACTTTTCACCAATATAATTTCCAATTTCAGGACAAAGAATATCTTCCGGTTGATGAGCAAAGAAATAAACCTCTTGTAAACCTTGCATTTTCAAGTGTTGAAGTCTTTTCAGCCAACTATCTACTCTACTAAAATCAGAGTCTACCAATTCATTGCCTACAAACCTGACTAATAAAGTTGGTGACGTAATACGCATATGAAGAACATCCCTTCGGCCTGCAACATCAGTGATAATCATTGCATCACCCCTACTTTCCATTAAGTCTGAAAGTTCGTCTAATACTTTATGATCTTTAAACCATGAATCATGACGTAACTCAAGTGCAAGAGGTATATGGGTGGGATATTTTTCAATAAAGTTCAACAATGGCTTTACCTCTTGAATATCAAAGTCAGGTGGCATTTGTAACCAAGTATAACCTAGCTTATTTTCAAAAAGCTGCATTTGCTCGGTGAATTCAATCACTTCTTGATGACAATTGATTAACCTTTTCCTATGACTTACATTCTGTAGCATTTTGGGACAAAAACGGAAATAATCTGGTACTGTAGATTTCCATTTTAAAAGTGTTTCTGCTTTAGGAATACCATAATGAGTAGAATTAAGTTCAATGGTATCAAAATGCTGAGAGTAGTAATGTAGAAAAGTTTGAGGAGTTGATTTTTCAGGATAGATTTTCCCTTTCCAAGCTGCACAAGACCATGCCGGGGCTCCTAAACGGAACTCAAAGTTACCGACAAAATTAGGGTGATTTCGAAGCACCATCTGAGAATATGGATCTTCCTCAGGTAAACTAAAATCAACACCAGAAATATCTTTCAATCTTCCAAAATCCATGCACATAATTTTTGAAATAATAATCCTATTGTGAATTTAACAGAAAAACCACATTAATTTAGATACAGTTCTAAACTAATGTGGTTTATCCTCTGCGATATACACAAAATTACAATTGTTCTTTTTTAAAGGCTTCTATATCCTTGTAATGGCATTGTTTAATAAGTATATCGATATCACCTTGTATTTTCGCATCACTTTCTTCGCTTTTACTCATTAATGCAGACCTCATTAGATTAGAAATCTCTTTTGTATGAGTGTTTGCTAAATCAAGTAGAGGTAATTCTATCAAGTTTCTGTATACGTTCGATTCTCTTCTTGAAAATGAAATTTGTCTAGCAGACTCTAATAGGGATTCTGTATATCTTGGGGCTTGCTGTAGCAACTCACCTATATATAGGTAATCATCTAAATTTACTTGGCTCGTCTCTATATAATAACGTAACTCTTGTAAACCTCCAGTATTAACTTCGCTAGACATTACCATTTGTCTAAATTTCTCTTGTGCTTCATCTGGAGTGATGACAACTATATCCTGAGCAAAATTATATTGATAGCTGATTAAGAAGGTTAGTGTAAAAAGGAGTTTTCTCATTTTAATTATCTGATAATTATTTCTATTTCAATAATAAGAGATTTAGAAAAAGATTAGAAGTTTCACTATCAATCTTTAACAAAAAAGGAAAGATCATTTTATTTTATTTAGAGAATTTGTTTCCACAACTTTTACAATTCTGTTTTAGTGATATACTCCCTTATCGTCTACCATGTGGTTGATAACAATATTAACCCATCTTACACCTAACACTTATCACTACACCATTTCACTAACAATCAACACTTTGCACTTTTCTTAAAATTTTGACTTAAAAAAAGTTTCATTTATTCACTTAACAAATGTGAACTTGATTGTTTGAGCTTATAAAAGTAACTATTCTTGTATCGTAATTTATAATTAGTCTAAATAGAAGTCATGACTAGAATTTTACTGTTAAACCTTTTCTTTATTTCCTTTGGTACTTTTTCCGTGTTTGGACAGACTAATACTGAACCTCTTAGGGGAATAGTATTAGATAGCAAAACAAACGAAGGAATCCCTTTTTGTACAATTGTTATTGAAGGAACAAATAAAGGTGTACACAGTAATGAAAATGGTGAGTTTGGTTATTCAAAAATCAAAAAAGGAAAATATAAATTACAGATTGTTAGAACTGGCTATATCAATAAAACAGTAGAAGCTGACTGGTCTAATCAAAATAATATCACTGTATATCTAGAAGAAAATGAGATCAAACTCGATGAAGTTTTAATTACTGGTCAGTCTGAATCCACAGAAATGGAAACACAAGGCTTCTCATCGAAATCTATCAAAACAGAAAAAATAGAAATCCAATCTATCGAACTCAGTACACTACTAGATCAAACGTCAGGTATTAATGTAAGGCAAGAAGGTGGTTTAGGTTCTCGTACTCGTTATAGTATCAATGGATTAAGTGGTAACGCGGTTCGCTTTTTTATCGATGGCGTTCCTATGGAATATTATGGTCAATCCTATTCTATCAACTCTCTTCCTGTTAACCTCATTGAAGAATTAGAAGTTTACAAAGGCGTTGTACCTGTTAATTTAGGCTCTGACGCTCTTGGTGGTGCTATCAATATTAAAACAAAATCAGCAAAGAAAAGTAGTTTAAACTTTTCATACTCTGCAGGTTCTTTCAATACACATCAAGTTGCTTTAAATGGTGGGTATAGAAATCAAAAAAATGGATTGACATTCAGAGGCTCATTATTTTACAATTACTCCGACAACAACTATGAAGTTTGGGGCGATGATGTATACGTTGTAGATCCTAATACTGGTAGAGTTGATAGATCTGTAAAAGCCAAACGTTTTAACGATGCTTATGAAGCTTATGGCACAAAGGTAGATTTTGGTTTTACAGATGTAAAATGGGCAGACCAGCTACTCATCAGTATGGTGTATTCTGATATGTATAAAGAAGTACAACATGGTGCAACTATGAATGTACCATATGGTGAAAGGTTTTATACACAGGGCAATGTAGTTCCAAGTATCAACTATCAAAAGAAAGATTTATTTGTTGATGGGTTAGATGTTAGTCTTTTCAGTTCATATGCCATGAACACTAGAACACTAGTTGATACTACTACGAATAAGTACAATTGGTATGGTGAAGTTTGGGCACAAAACCCAGGAGGTGGAGAAGCTGGAAACCCTACACATTCTACTACTGATGAAGGAACATTAATCAATAGATTTAACACCTCTTATTCATTTAATGACAATAACATCATCAATTTTAATGCGGTAATTACTGATTACAAAAGAACTGCATTTAACAGAGAAGCTCCTATTGGTCAAGACACAAGAAATAACTATTCGAAAATGAATAAAAACATTTTGGGACTGTCTTATTCTAATACTGCTATTGATGGAAGATTGAGGACAAATATTTTTGGTAAATATTATGGATACAATGTTAATGTCTTGGACCATGAATATAGAGATGGGGAATACTACCCTATCTACAATTCTACTTCTGATGTAAATTATGGTTATGGTATTGCCACAAGCTACGATCTCTTTAATAAACTTACTTTGCAATTTTCTGCAGAACAAGCTGTAAGACTACCTGAACCAGATGAGCTATTTGGTAACTATGCAGCCAACGTAAATGCCGCTATTAATTTAAAACCTGAGATCAGTAAAAACCTAAACTTCGGGATCCGTTATGGTGAATTAAACTTCAATGAACATTCACTTACATTCTCAACAACATTCTTCTTCAGAGATGTAGAGAATATGATCCAACAAAGTACTCAGGTTGTCAGTGGTGTTGAAGTATATGTAAATGAAAACTTTGGTGAAATATTATCAAAGGGTTTGGATTTTCAAATTGATTACGACTATAACAGAAAGTTTGAAGCTATTTTTTCAGGATCATATAATGACACAAGATACATGTCAGAGTATGATATCTATGGAAGAAAGAATATGTATTATGGTTCAAGATTAAAAAATGCTCCTTTCTTACAATTCAACTCTAGCTTCAAATATCATTTAAATGATATCATAAAAAATAAAGGTGATTTATCTGTGTATTGGAACATAAGATATATACATGAATACTATCGCCATTGGGAAAATATAGGAAGTGACAATAAGGACATGATCCCGACACAATTTGTCAACGATCTTGGTGCATCGTACAGATTCCCTAAAAATAAGCTAGCCATTAGCTTAGATGTAAAAAACCTATTCAATGAGCAAGTGTTTGACAACTTCGCCATCCAACAACCTGGAAGGGGGGTGTATTTCAAAATCAACTACTCGATTTTATAAACTCATTATTTAATAACTAAAAGATCAATGAAACTTTCAACTACTTCAAAAGTAGCAGCATTAATGACTGCTGCAGCCTTTTTTGGTTTAACTTCTTGTGATAAAAACGACGAACCATCAGCAGGTGGCGGGCCAACTGAAAAAACAGTATTCCATGTTGCAGCAGATGTAACGGATCCTGATGAGAATGTTGCTGTATTTATGCAACCAACAACTAATGTCACTGACACTACATTAACTTTCATGAACAACGGTTATGAAATGGATGGTGAACGTTCTGCAAGAGTAACAGCAGCTGGTGGTAGAATTTATAATTTAAATTATGGTACTGGACAAATCTACGAATTAGAACATGATGGCAACACTAGCTACACAAAAGTTAGTGAAGTAGACATTAGCCATTTAGTGGGCACTCACCCAAGATATGCTGCAGTGTCTGATGAAATGTTACTAGCTCACAATGTTGTAAAAACATATAACGAAGAGAATACTGAAGTACAAATCACTTTACAAATTGTAAAAATTTCAATTCCAGGACTGAACTTCAATGCAGAAAATGATTTCATCGAGCATGATTTAGGTACTTTCGCAATTGGTGACTCTTTTGTTGGTAGAGTTGATGCTCCTGTAATTATGGACAATAAAGTATACTACGGTACTCAATATAGACTATTAGGTCAACCTGATAATGGCGAACCAAGTTCTGACCGTCCTGATGCTATTGCAACAGTAGTTTTAGACTGGCCTACTTTAGAAAACCCTAAAACGGTTACTTACGAGGACTCTAAAGGTGATACTTATGGTTACAGAGGAAAAGCTATGCATGTTATTGATGGTTTTGTATACCAAATCAATATGACTACACAAGGATCAGATGCTGTAATTACAAGGTTAAATAACCAAGGTGAGTATGATACGTCTTACAAGTTTGATATCACAGATAAAGTAGGTAAAGCAGTTTCTTCTATTAACTGGCATCATGCAGGAGAAGGAAAAGGTTATGTTGCACTTGGTGATCCAAACTCTGACGAGGACAACATCTATGAAATTGCATATATTGATGTAGTAGCTCAAGATGTTCAGATTTTAAATGAAGTACCTAAATCAGACATGTGGTACTACCAATCTGGCGCTGTTGACCAAGGAAAATATTATATGGCGATTAGCCCTGTAGGTGCAGATGCTTATATCTGGGAATTTGAAGGAACTACAGCAACAAAAGGTGCTCAACTTGATGGTGGTAACATCTTTGTACAAGGTATTTATAAATAAGCTGTAAATACTACATTGATATAAAATAAAAGGTTCTTTACTCAAATAGTAAAGAACCTTTTATTATTTACATTAACGGGTAGTTTTCCTACTACCATTTTCAATATTTAATCACCAATCCATTTCCATTTATATTCTCCTTCGTCAAGGTAAAATGCAGCAGAGGCACTTTCTTTCGTAACTAATACTACTACTTCTTTAGTATTAGGATGAACTTCACTATCACCTTCATAACCTACTGTTATATCACTTGCTTTTTCAATGTAACAAGCTCCTATATAACTTAAGTCTTCATCCACTCCATTAAAGGGCTGTCCAGCTCCCATAATAAAATAACGATCAGGTGCATAATCCTTAAAAACAATAAACCCTTTCTTCCCTGAACTGATGTGTTCAATTCGCACCACATAGAAAAAAGTATCATCAGTGCTCAAACTCGCCTTCAAGAAAAAAGGATTAATATCGGGTTCTACCTTATATTCTCCAAATATTGATTTCAAAACTGAAAGAATTTCAGACGGCAAGAAATATCCTAAGTTGGACTCAAACCCTATCAGTTCTTCATTAATTTTATGATTGAATATTTTTCCTTCTAAATCCTTCACACCCTGTTTTAAAATATCATTTTCTTGCTGAATAGCCACCCATTTTTCCAAGTGTTCCAATTCTGAATTTTGGGTCTTTAATTCGTCATTCAGTTTTTTATTTTTTGTCTCTAAAACTGCTATCTGAGCTTTATATTCTCCTATTTCTTTTTCGTTATTATTACAAGAAATGATCAGAGCAAATGACAGTAGATAAAAGTATTTCATTGTTAATTTGATTAAGAGAGTAGAATAATTAATCAGCTTGTGCGTAAAGTTTAAATTCACCTTCATCTAAATAAGCCACTGCGGAAGAGAAATTAGTAAACGACAAAGAAATCACATTCAATGATTTAATTTGAGGAGCTGGATTTTCACCCCTACTTTCAACTAGATTAGTATTCAAAGTTGTCAATGCTAATAACCCATTTAAATCATCACTACCATCATTTAAAGTATTTCCTGCTCCTAAAATATAGAATTTACTATAATCACTCCCCTTTATCACAGCAACACCTTGTTTGTTATTCTGTTTGTTTTCAATAAAAACAGCATAATCAAGTTTATCATCAGTATCAAAATAGCCAGTCGTATAAAATGGATTCATAGCAGAAGATATTTTATATTTATCTGAAACAGATTCGAATGCTTGTAGAAACTCATTAGGTAGAGAAAACACAAAAGATTTCCTGAAGTTTTCAGGATCTACTTGCTTATTCATCGCATTTTCAGCCACCGTTTGATTTAATTTTTTAGTCTGTGCCTTTAAATCTTTATTAGTGATTTCTAAAGCATCCTTATCCCATTTTGCCGTCACATCTTTGAGTGTCTTAATCTTTATTTCCTGTTCCTTTACCTTATTTTCTAAAGTAAGATGAGTAGCTTCTAATTCGGCTAATTTCGTTTTATAGGATTGAAGTTCTTGTTCTTGATTCCCACATGAAATTAAGAAGAACAAGAGTAGAAAGTTTGTGTATTTTTTCATAGTAGATGTTAGTAAAAAAATCTTATTGATTTACCTCAAAAAGTTTGCCTTAAAGTGCTAATGAAGAAATATTGCAAGTGTTAAGTGATGCCTTCAGCTTAAGGCTGTAGTATAAGATTAATCAAACTTCAATAAAAATTAAACCACGAAAATTATGCTTTTCATAGATTGCTTTAAAATCATATTCGAGATCAACATTATCACCTTGATAACAAAATATCTCATTTGATTCAGGTATCATAAATATTGAATCTGATGTTAATCTATGTTCATGAAATTTATAATCTAAAACCTGAGAAATTTCATTATTAAAAGGATATCTGTCTACCTTTGAATTTTCCAGATCTAAAACATGGAGATAATTTTTACATTGATAAATATAAATGTCTCCATATAGCTCATGATTAACAGTAATTATTTCACCTGTCATTTCTAGAATAGTATAAAGATCTGATTCACACACTTTTTTATCAAAAGCGATTATACCTGCTCCTGAAGCATGAAAAAAATCATCCTTTACTTTTCTAACTTCAGAATTGTACCATGTATAATTACTCCAATTGTCTATTGAAGTAAAGACGAAATCTTCTTCTTTGTCATCCGGTAGAATCCAAGTAAAATCATTGCCGTCATTTACTTGTCCAAATTCAATTCTATAAACTTTCATAATAGTTTGCTTGAGTTTTCTTAAAAAAATATCCTAGTAGACTTTTTTTCTCAAAAAACAATAAAAAAACGGGTAACACTTTCTGCTACCCGTCTTCAATATCTAAATGTAAGCTAAGATTACTTGCTCACTTTTAATTTTACTTCAACTCCATCAAGGTCAAGTACAGTTGCATCTGCAACGGCATCTTCTACTGATAATGAAACAGCTTGTGTTTCTTCACAGATATAATCCTTGAATGACTCGAAAGCACCATTTACCAACTCATCACCTTTTTCAGCAACGATATTGATTTTGTCTTGTACTTCTAAACCAGAGTCTTTACGGATATTTTGTACACGATTTACAATATCACGAGCGATACCTTCTTTCTTCAACTCTTCTGTTAAAGTGATATCTAATGCTACTGTAATACCTTGATCTTTTGCCATTGACCAACCTGGGATATCATCCGAAGTAATCAATACATCCTCAATACCAAGAACTACTTCATTGCCATCTACATCAAAAGTATAAGAACCTGTTGACTCGATTGCTTTGATGTCGTCTTGTGACATTTGGTTTACTGTACCTGCAATGCCTTTCATAAGTTTACCGTACTTTCTACCTAAAGTTGCAAAGTTTGGTTTGATGTGCTTCACAAACATTCCTTCGTTTTCTTCTGTCAAGAATTCGATTTCTTTAATGTTTACTTCGGCCGCAATTACATCTTCAACAGCTTTGATTTGAGCAGTTACTTTAGCATTTACATCTGGAATCAAGATACGTTGTAATGGCTGACGTACTTTCAATTTATCTTTCTTACGGATAGAGTGTGTAAGTGATGAAATTACTTGTGCCAAGTGCATCTTCTCTTCTAAATCGATGTTGATCAACGCTTCATTTACTGAAGGGAAGTTCGCTAAGTGAACTGACTCTGCTTTATCTTTTCCTGTAGCCGCATTCAAATCTTGGAATAAACGATCCGCGAAGAATGGAGCAATTGGAGACATTAATACTGAAATTGTTTCCAAGCAAGTGTAAAGCGTTTGGTAAGCTGCAATCTTATCTGATGCATACTCTCCTTTCCAGAAACGCTTACGGTTTAATCTTACATACCAGTTCGACATGTCTTCGATTGTAAACGCTTGGATTGCTCTCGCTGCTTTTGTTGGCTCATAGTCATTGAATGCTGCATCTACCTCTTTCACTAATGTGTTAAGACGAGATAAAATCCAACGGTCAGACTCATGACGATCTTCCATAGGAACTTCCGCTTCTGAGTACGTGAAGTTGTCTAAGTTAGCATATAATGAGAAGAAAGAATACGTATTGTAAAGTGTTCCGAAGAACTTACGTTTTGTTTCTTTTACGCCTTCTAAGTCAAACTTCAAGTTATCCCATGGGTTGGCATTTGAAATCATGTACCAACGAGTAGCATCAGCACCGTGTTCTCCCATTGTTTCGAATGGATCAATCACGTTACCAACACGCTTAGACATTTTCGCTCCTTTCGCATCTAATACTAAACCATTAGAAACTACGTTTTTGTAAGCTACTGAGTCTTGTGTCATACCTGCAATTGCATGTAATGTAAAGAACCAACCACGTGTTTGGTCAACACCTTCTGCAATAAAGTCCGCAGGGAATGAACCATCGAAAATATCTTTATTTTCGAATGGATAGTGCCATTGAGCATAAGGCATTGCTCCTGAATCAAACCAAACATCAATAAGGTCTGTTTCACGATACATTGGCTTACCGCTTTCTGATACTAATACGATATCATCTACGTAAGGACGGTGTAAGTCGAATTCCTCAGTCAACTCATCATTATCTGTGATGTACTTAGGATTTCTTGGCATTACCCCTGCCTTCACTGATTTTTTCACTAATTCACCCAATTCAGCTACTGAACCGATACAAACTTCTTCGTTTCCATCTTCAGTTCTCCAAATTGGAAGTGGAGTACCCCAATAACGTGAACGTGACAAGTTCCAGTCTACTAAGTTTTCTAACCAGTTTCCGAAACGTCCTTCACCTGTTGCTTTTGGCTTCCAGTTGATTGTTTTGTTTAATTCAACTAAACGATCTTTTACAGCCGTAGTACGGATAAACCAAGAATCTAATGGATAGTATAAAACCGGTTTATCTGTTCTCCAACAGTGTGGGTAACTGTGGACATACTTCGCTACTAAGAATGCTCTGTTCTCAGTCTTCAATTTAATAGCGATACGAACGTCCATTGATTTGTAACCCTTTTCAGCAGCTACTTCCTCTTCGTATTCTGATTTAACGAATTGCTCACCGAACTCTCCCATTTCTTTTACATAGCGACCTGTTTTGTCTACTAATGGAAGTGGCTCACCTTTTTCGTCAAATACAACAACTGGAGAAATACCTGCAAGGTTAGCAACTCTCTGGTCATCTGCACCAAAAGTTGGAGCAATGTGAACGATACCTGTACCGTCTTCAGTAGTTACGAAATCACCAGGGATTACTTCAAATGCTTTACCTTCAGGTTTTACATATGGCAATAATTGCTCATATTTTGTACCTACTAAGTCAGCACCTTTTAATTCGGCAACTACTTTTGCAGGAACAACTTTAGCACCCTTTTCATAGGCATCAAAGTCAGCATCTAATTGCTTCTTCGTTACATAAGCATTTAAACGATCTTTGGCTAAGATTACAGTAATTGGCTCAAAAGTATACGCATTGTACGTTTGAACTTTTACGTAATCGATATTCTTACCTACCGCTAATGCTGCGTTAGATGATAACGTCCAAGGAGTTGTCGTCCATGCTAGGAAGAATAAATCACCGTGTAAATCTGAGAATAAAGCTGAATTATTGCCCTCATCAATTGCTTTGAATTGAGCAGTAATCGTTGTATCCGTTACATCTCTATAAGCACCTGGCTGGTTTAATTCGTGAGAAGATAAACCTGTACCTGCTGCAGGAGAATACGGTTGGATAGTATATCCTTTGTATAATAAATCTTTCTTGTACAGTTCTTTTAATAAGTACCATACAGATTCCATATAATTCTTTTCAAAAGTGATATAAGGTGTTTTTAAGTCTACCCAATATCCCATTTGTCTAGTTAACTCATCCCACTGCTCTTTGAATTCCATTACCGTTTTACGGCAAGCAGCGTTATAGTCATCAACAGAAATTTTCTTACCAATATCTTCTTTAGTAATGCCAAGCTCTTTTTCTACTTTCAACTCAACTGGTAAACCGTGAGTATCCCATCCAGCTTTACGCTTTACTTCAAATCCTTTTAATGTTTTGTATCTATTAAAAAGGTCTTTTACAGCACGGCCCATCACGTGGTGAATACCAGGTGCACCGTTAGCTGAAGGAGGTCCTTCATAGAAAACGAATGATGGATTACCCTGTCTTGATGAGACAGACTTATCGAAGATATTTTGCTCTTCCCAATATTGGCGAATCTCTTTGTTCGCTGCTACAAGGTCAAGGCCTTTGTATTCTTTAAATCCCATTGGATGATGTAACTGTCAATAATTTTGATATAAAATACCTAAGAAGGTACAATTCGCACAAATATCGTAATTTGTTTGTAAATGAGAAACTAACTAACAGGGATCTTAGAGAATATTTACAGCAATGAATTAATTGTCAAAGAAATAATATTTTTCAGAATGATTTATATTTAATACCATGATCAAGTTTTTAGAAATTTATCTAGTGATACAAAACCTATTTCTACTCAAGGAATTTTCTATTTTCTATCATTCAGAACTCAGACAAATAGAATTAACTCTATGAATATCTGATCAATACATATTCATTTCAACCTCATTAACATAAAAAACTGACATAAGTCACCCTTTATTGATGAAAACCATTAGCTTTGTTATCACAAATCATCTCATGGCTTTCACAATAATCACATACTGTTAATTTTAAATGGATTACGAGATTATTAACAATGACGATCATATTTTATTAACGATAAAAGGGGAACCGGATATTTTAGTACTCAATAAAGCATTGCAAGAGTCATTATCATTGGTTCAGACGTTGTCTACTCCCATTTTATTTATCAATGGTCATCAGTTAAACAAAAATTTTAAGGTGTTTGAAAAGCATCATTTAATCTCACAACTAGATGAAATAGGTTTTAGTAAAGACACTAACTTTTTTATCATGTCTGACATGAGTAAAGAAGAAAAAACACTAGTTGAAACATTTGGATCAAACAGATCGTGGAAGATTAAGGTGTTTAAGTATCTAGATCAAGTAGAAACGATCATCAAAAGAACAAAAACACCGGTTATTTAAGTTGAATTTACACACCAACGAATATATATAAAGAAATACCCCCTTCTTATTTTAAGATGGGGGTTATTTATTTACTGACCACAGATTCTTTCAACTTCTTTTAATAGTAATGGTAATGCTGGGTAAACCATTCCATGATCATAACCATCCAATTCTAAAAGCCTTGTATCTTTATGTCCTGCGACCTTCATCATTCTATACATATAGGCATTTTCCTCATATCTACCCAATAGTTCTAATTCTCTATCGCCAGTGATCAATAATAATGGCGGTGCATCTGGTCTCACATGGTATAATGGGGCTAGATTATCAATTATAGGTTGCTCGCCTTCTATTCCTCTTTCCTTCCTTACGGTAAAATGTGTGATACAATGGCCACTAAATGGGACCAAGCCCGCGATATCATTAGCATCAATATCATGTTTTTGTAGATAAGATTTATCTAACCCTACCATGCTTGCTAAGTATCCTCCAGCAGAATGACCTGCTATAATGATCTTAGAAGCATCTCCTCCAAAGTCTTCTATATTTTTGAACACCCAAGCTACAGCGGCGGCTGCATCATCAATATATTTTGGAGCCTTAACCTTTGGATAAAGTCGATAGTTTACACCAATAACAGCTACTCCTTGTTCTTTTAAAGTCTCAGGAATTTCTTTATGATACGATGTAAGACCTCCTCCATGAAACCAAACAATAGTGGGGTAATCCTGAATATTTGTTGGGTAATAAACATCCAACACACACCTCTCTTTAATATAATCATCTCCTCCTCTTACCGCTTCGGAGTAATATGGAATATTGTTCTTTTGTGAATATTTGATCGTTTTTACTTGGCAAAACGATACAAATGAAATTAGGAAAAACAGGGGTAATAATATATGCTTTTTCATTTTGCTTTAAGATGAAAATGGCGATCTAATAAAGATCGCCAAATTTTATAAACTCATATAATAACGAATTGACTTCTCAATATCCGTCCATTCGATAAATTGATCATAAGTACAATCACCAATTTTTGTTAGTAAGGAATGACTTAACTTTTTGCCAGTATTCTTCTTATCCTGCAATAAGTAAGCATACAAATGCTCTAAATCACTTTCCTTTAATTCAACCTTACCATAAACAGATAAGATATATTCTTGAATTTTTACTAACTCTTCTTTTGATAAACCTGTAAATTGAGTAGATAAATAAGCCTCTGCAATCATACCTACAGCAATTGCTTCACCATGCAGAAGCTTTCTTCCAGGGATGTCTAAAAGGTAAGATTCTATAGCGTGACCAACTGTATGACCATAATTCAATATTTTCCTTAATCCCTTTTCAGTAGGATCAGAAGTAACTACTTTATCTTTAATTCCTATTGAATGAGGAATAATCATAGCTAAATCTTGATCACTTAATGGCATTGATGATACTGTCTCCCAATGTCCTGCATCAGCAATTAAACAGTGTTTGATTACTTCAGCAAAACCCGACCTCAATTCATTCGCTGGAAGAGTTTTAATAAACTCAGGATAAATCAGAACATTATCAGGTACTCTAAATACGCCGATATGGTTTTTCAATTTACCAAAGTCAATACCGAGCTTACCTCCAACAGAAGCATCAACTTGAGAAAGCAATGTTGTGGGCATTTGCCAGAAGTCAATTCCTCTTTTGTAGGTAGAAGCACAAAAACCTCCCATATCTCCAATTACACCACCACCTAAGTCAAGTACTGCCGCTTTACGGTCAAAACCTGCATTGGTTAGCTCCTGCCAGATATGTTGACAAGTATCTAGAGTTTTGTTTTCCTCTCCACTTACTACCTCAATTAAAATATGAGATGGTAGAAAGTCTTGAACAAGAGGGTAACAATCTCTTTTTGTATTTTCATCAACAATTACTGCTAGATTAGTATATGACACTAACCCTTCAAAAGTTGATGATTCAATTTTATCTAAAAATGTTACTTTATTGATGCTCATAGCAAACAGTTCATCATCAAAAAAATAATACTATCAGCGAAGTAATAGTATTCAAAATTTCTATAAGAAAAAGGCGGTAATATCCTTAAGATATAACCGCCTTTGTATATAGCTATAAAAAAGCTTACGCCTTTTCAGTGTTAACTACTGCAGTTTGAAGACGGATAGACTCGTCATGAACTAGTTTGAATACTTGCTCCATGAAAGATTTGCTCAAACCTAACTTTTCAGCTTGCTCAGGACGGTTTTGGAAGATATCGATCCAACGACCTGCTTGGAATACTGTTAAGTTGTTATCACGCTTGTAGTCACCGATTTCGTTAACTACTTTCATTCTTTGAGATAAAACTTCAAGAAGTTCGTTATCTAAACGATCAATTTTAGAACGTAAAGTTTCTAATTGAGAGTTTACTTCTTCAGCATCAGTTGTACTTTTCTTGATTTTCACTTCGTTCAAGATCTCAGCTAAACGCTTTGGAGTAACTTGTTGTGAAGCATCAGACCAAGCATTATCTGGATCTCTATGTGTTTCGATCATTAGACCGTCAAAGTCTAAGTCGATTGCTTTTTGAGATACTGGGTAGATAAGGTCTCTTGTACCACCGATATGAGATGGGTCACAAATTAATGGTAAGTTAGGAAGCTCTGTTTTTAAAGCGATAGCTAATTTCCACATAGGTACATTTCTGTACTGAGTTTTCTCAAATGATGAGAAACCACGGTGGATACCAGCGATCTGACGAACACCTGCACCATAAATACGCTCAATTGCACCTTTCCATAATGCTACATCTGGGTTGATAGGGTTCTTGATCATTACAGGAACATCCTTCACACCTTTCAATGCATCAGCAATTTCTTGAATAGTAAATGGGTTCACAGTACTACGAGCACCGATCCAAAGAACATCAACACCATACTTAAGAGCTAACTCAACATGTTGAGCATTTGCTACCTCAGTTGTGATTGGCATGTTCAATTCTTTCTTAACATTAGCAAACCACTTTAAACCTTCTTCACCGATACCCTCGAATGAACCTGGTCTAGTACGTGGTTTCCAAATACCAGCACGAAGCATAGTAATGTCAATCTCTTTTGTAATCTGACGACAAGTTTCCATTAACTGGTCTTCAGATTCTGCGCTACATGGCCCAGCAATGGCAATGGGACCCCCATTTTTCACTACTGACCAACTTTCTAATGGTTGTATATCTTTCATCTCTGATTATTTTCTAGATAGTATTGAATTATGCAAAATTACAAAAAATTAAAATAAAACAACGCCTTATTAAAATAATTACAGAAATTAACATACATTTTTGATTATTGACAATAAAAAACAAATTATTGAATGAATTTCGTATTAACTATCAGTTAAAATGGTGTTACTTTGTATGTTTTTGAATTGGAAACGAAGTAAATAAACAGCATACTTGTAAACGGAAGTAGACAATTTACGTTTATAATCATATTGATTATTTACTTTTACGATTAAATCAACATTATCATTATACGTGGGACAAGAAACAAAACATTCACAGTTCTTAGAAGACCAAAATGTTATTCCAGACATCTCTAAAATTGCAGTAATTGGAGGAGGTAGCTGGGCCACCGCATTAGTGAAAATCTTGTCAGATGGAGGAAAAACCAAGTTACATTGGTGGATTAGAAATCAGGATGATATTAACCATATCAGACAGTACAATTCTAATCCTAGATATTTACCATCAGCCAAGATCTCTCCGGAACATGTGATCCCTTTCAGTAATATAAAAGATGCTATCAGAGAAGCGAATTGCATCCTTCTAGCTGTCCCTGCAGCCTTTGTTCTTGATGCTATAAAAGATCTAACTCCAAAAGATTTTGAAAATAAATTTGTTATCTCTGCCATTAAGGGACTAATACCAGAGAAACATATTCTAGTTACTGAACACATCGAAAAGAATTTTAGTGTACACCATAAGCGTGTTGCTGTTATTGGCGGTCCCTGTCATGCAGAGGAAGTAGCCATGGAAAAGCAGGCTTATTTAACTATTGCTTCTGGGAGCAAAAGGTTCGGAAAAGAACTCTCTGAGGCCATGCAAAACCGTTACATTAAAACAACATCTATTAGAGATATTTATGGTGTAGAATATTCTGCTGTAATGAAAAATATCGTTGCTATTTCATGTGGTATCGCCCATGGATTAGGCTATGGAGACAACTTTCAAGCAGTTTTAGTATCTAATGCAATGCAAGAAGTACAGTACTTTTTGAAGGCAGCTTACCATATTAAAAGAAACTTATTAGGAACAGCATATTTAGGAGATATGCTTGTGACCTCTTATTCTCAATTTAGTAGAAACAGGACTTTTGGTAATATGATTGGCCATGGGTATTCTGTTAAAGCAGCACAACTTGAAATGCAGATGGTTGCTGAGGGTTATTATGCTGTAAAGAGTATCTATGAAATTGCAAAAAGGTTAGATATTGAAAATGACCTACCAATCACAAGAGCCGTTTATAACATTCTATATGAGAGAATTTCACCAATTGTGGAGTTCAGAATTTTGAAAGATCAACTTAACTAACTAATTTTCGTACAAATAACTATACTTACTATCACTTATTTAGAAATCAAGATTTACATAAACATAAATGATAAAAGGTAGTTTCAGCTACCTTTTATTTTATCTTTTTTATACCAATTTAAACACACAATTATTTAAAACACATGCTAATCTCAGAGAAACATCACACTACTGATGTGGATTTTCTGCCTATCAATGGTACAGATCACATCGAGTTCTATGTGGGTAATGCTAAGCAAGCTGCCTACTTCTATCAAACAGCATTTGGCTTTAAACTTGTCGCTTATGCTGGACCTGAGACAGGAATCCGAGACCGTGCTAGCTATGTTCTACAACAAGATAAACTTCGTTTTGTCTTCACCACATCACTAGAATCTAAATCTGTCATCGCCAACCATGTACACAAACATGGAGATGGAGTTAAAGTACTTGCTCTTTGGGTAGACGATGCTCGTCAATCATACGAAGAGACAATCAAAAGAGGAGCTGCTAGTGTTCAAGCTCCATATACACAAAAAGATGAGAATGGAGAAGTCATTATGGCAAGTATCAGAACCTACGGCGATACTATTCACACATTTGTGGAAAGAAAAAACTACACAGGAGCATTCCTTCCTAATTTCGTAGCCAAAGAACCTTTAATGGACATCACTCCGATTGGTCTAAAGTATGTTGACCATTGTGTAGGTAACGTTGAATTAGGAGAAATGAACAAGTGGGTTCAATTCTATGAAGATGTCATGGGCTTTAAGCTTCTATTAACTTTTGATGATAATGATATTTCTACAGACTATACTGCACTCATGTCAAAAGTGGTATCCAATGGTAATGGATATGTTAAATTCCCTATCAATGAACCAGCAGATGGCAAGAGAAAATCTCAGATTGAAGAGTATTTAGAGTTCTATAATGGTGCAGGTGTACAACATATTGCTGTTGCTACAGATGACATTTGCCATACAGTAAGTGAGCTTAGAAAAAGAGGAATCGAGTTCTTGTATGTCCCTGATAATTACTATGAGGATCTTAAGGACCGAGTGGGTGATATTGATGAAGAAATTGAAAAACTAAAGGAACTCAATATTCTTGTAGATAGAGATGAGGAAGGGTACTTACTTCAAATCTTCACAAAACCTGTTGAGGATAGACCTACTTTATTCTTTGAGATCATACAAAGAAAAGGTGCTAAATCATTCGGTAAAGGTAACTTCAAAGCGCTATTCGAAGCTATCGAAAGAGAGCAAGCTTTAAGAGGTAATCTGTAAAAGAATTATTGACCAATATAAAAAGCCTGAATCTTAGATTTATCTCTAATGATTCAGGCTTTCTTTGTTTATAAAGAATATTTTATTGCGTCAGTGAGTACTTAAATTGAACACCAACAGCTGTAGATGTTCTTCGATATGCATTAGACACCTTTGGATCATTGATTGTTCTATCAAAATAGAACTGAAGATTTGCTCTATCATTTAATAGATAGTTGATGGTTGGTCTCAATGCAAAGTTCATATTACCTGCCGTCACAACATTCTCCTCATCCATTCTATATTGAGTCGTCTGATTATCTCTGATTGAAAGTGCCAATCTAAATGTAATATCATTTTTAAGCACCGTTGTTCTACCTTTCGATCTAAATGGCAACTTCATACCAGAAGCTGTGTAGCCAATATCGATTGTAAAATCATTGTTTAGTTGCTCTGTCACCTGAGCATTCGATAAGTTCAATGATAACATACGTCCTTTATTATAATCAAACTTAATCTGCAAGTCATTCATCAACTTCACATTGATACCAATTAATGGACCGAAACGCTCTTCGATATTCACTTGGTTAATGACATAAACAGGAACAAGATTACCTTCTGCGTCTGTTCTAGCAGCAGGCTGATCATTGATATCCTTATCTGGGCCAATTTCTGTAGCTCCATATAGTAAAGAAGAGTTATAGTTACCAATTGTATACGTAGATTGATATGCATGTGAAATGGTAATCGACTTAAAAGTATCTTTTAATCCCTTCATTTTAGACAATCCTGTGTATCTCACATCCCAATTTGGAATTGGGAAAGAAGATGGGAATGATGATAAATTTACATTCTCTGCACTTTGCCCAGTGTATGCAGCGATAAATGCCGGAATTAATACATCTTGATCATTCTCTCCATATTGTGTAGTAGGATTAGTAGAGTTTAATCTATCCTGGACCACTTCTCTGTTGTCTACAAAATTATCAAAGTTGGCAGATTCATTATCACCATTTGGTTTTGCAAAAGCAGTAGGTAGCGAGAAGAAACTGATACCAAATGAACCTGTTCTAGTTGGTGACAATGAGTTATATGTACCAATAGCACCATCAAACCTAAACACCTCAGAATATGCTTCTGTCTTTGATGAAGTACTAGTCAGAGTAATTTTGAAATCCTTAATAGGTTCTATGTTCGCTCTTACTCTATACTCCTCTCTTTTCTGTTGTACGAACTGATTATTCAAATATTCAGATGGTGCTAACCAACCACTTTCAGCGGCTTCAAAACGTATATTAGGGTCTTGACTACCTAATATAAATGGTGCTCCAGGTGCATTGTATTTACTATCAAAACCAAAATATTCTGCAGTTGGCATATAACCAGGAAGAGTCGTACTGTTGTTCTCAGAGTATGTCATATCAATATCTTTTAGCATGGTAGCTAAACGGATACCAGTATCTCCTACTTTTTCACCAAAACCTTTTTGAGGCTCGTCTCCTCTTTCTTTTAATTTTGTGTTTACTGCTAGTAATTCCTCTTCAGTGTCTTTGATCTCAACAGCTAAAGCATCTAATTTTTTATTTTTCTTAGGATTTTCTTTTGCTAATTGAGCATTAAGAGTATCCATTTGCACATTATAAATCTGGATCTTTTCTTCTAAACTAGCATAGTCCTTGTCCTTAGATTTATATTTTTCAATCTTCTCACGAAGTTTTGTGACTTTACCTTCAATCTTTTCTTTTTCTTTATTGACTCTATCCTTATCGGCGTTTCTCAATTTAGATTGCTCTGTTCTAAGCTTTTTCAACTTATCTTTTAGCTTCACTTTTTGATACGCAAGTCGGGTATTATCTTTTTTCTGATTTCTACTTTGCCCTCTTCTCGATCTCGATCTACTTCTTGATGTTGTACCGTTTTCAAGATGATTTACATAACCAAATTTCTTGTAGATAGTATTAAAATCAAGTTTTGAGTTTAATGAGATTTGCTGATTATTTGAGATTGTATTACCTAAAGTATCTGCAATTCCCAATGTTCCTGCCGTCCATGTTGTCCCTGCCACATATCTTGCATTTGCTCCAACAAAGTCTAAGCCTGGAATTTTATTAATAGGAATATTATAAGTACCTGAGATCTGTTGATCAAACAATTTCATACGACCAAAATTCTTCAGATTCGTTAAAATTGAATCTTTAGCGACATCAGTATCAATACTTCCTTCAGGTTCATCGACCAAAGCATTTGCTGTTGCTGCGTAATCAATTTTTAAACTCTTAGCTAAATTCCATCCTAGGTTGTATCCACGGTTAAATAAGAAACTTTTTTCGTAAGTAGGCAGAATGCCTTCTGTTGTAAATTCACCGTTAGAATCTAAGGTTCTTAATTGTGTATATCTGTATTGTCTGTCCAAATCGGCTCTCACAGAATAAGAACTAGGAATTGGTAAGATATTAAAGTCTGTTACTAAAGCAGCCCAATCAGAATTGCTATCTGAATTCTTAAATGGCTCCCAAGCTTTTAGTGGTAATTGATAAGTATAAGCGGCCCCTAATTTCCATTGTTTAAAATCTTTTGCTTGTGTATTCTTATCCCTCATTGTTCTATCAGAATAGGATCCACTCAAACTTAAGTTTTCAATATCCCATGGATAGCTTTTAGCCTCTGGATTCATCTTGATTTTGGTCAAGTTGGATACATTGATACTCCTCGCCTCCTCAAGATACTTCACCTGTTCTTCGTAGTAACTACCTCTAACTTCTCCAGAAACAGATAAAGGAACATCGGCGTCTAATGGGTCAAAATATGGATTTGATCCTTTCCGGTCGTAACTCATATAGATAGGTACCGATAGACCAATTTTATTTAACCATATTTTCTCTAAGTTAATATTAGCCGAAACACCAAATTCCAAGTTGTCTTCCATTTGACGGTCTCCAATTTTATCTTGAATACCACCAAAACCTACAGTACTATACCTTGTATTGGCTTTCACATTCATGAAATCCGCTAATGTTGCATCAACCGAAGCATTGGCGGCCCAAGCAGAGAACGTTGAATATTCTGTTGCTCTCAATTCATTCGCCCAAATACAAACATCATGTTTTGCAGCATCTTCAGACAATGGGTTTCTTACACCAATCATTGCAGTTTGTACAGAACTCATATCAGGATTACCCACCACTCGAACTTTATATTGTCGAAGATTAGCAGTAGTAAGGTTCGCCGGATAAGGAACAGTTCGATCTGCACCTTCAGAATTACGTTTTATCTTAATATTATAAAGCTCTTCTAAAGCTACATCGATTTCGTTTTCCCTAGGCCAAATGGCATTCTGAGTAGTAGAATACCTAGGAGTGATATATAGTGGCACTTCAATTTCATAGTAGTTATCGGTAAGATCTGTACCTACTCTTAAAAATGCCGTTAATTCTTCATCCTTCGCTGATTCTGATTGAGCATGGAGCTCCATCCTGATCCGTTTATAGTTGACAAGACTGAGACTAAAGTTTTTATATACAGCTACGCCTTCGTCATCCATTAAATCTTCAACACAAACTTGTATAGATTGTTCATTGATTCTTCTAGTGACCGTTGAAGTAGCATCATAATCTCTTTCGAATCCTGGAGGTAATACATATGGTATTTTACCACTCTCATCCGTTACACCATTTTGTTCAATATTTACAGATGAAATATTTACAGTTGCTGTTGATGGCGCGAGGTCTTCATTTTCAATATTCTCTGCATATTGACGCCACTGTGCACCAACTAACTGGAAGTTCAATAATCTTAATACGACAGGTTGCTCCCAATCCGTCATAAATAAACGGATAAACTTCACTGACTTGAAATTATCAATACTACCTACTTTAGTATAGTTACTATCATCTCTAATTGGAATTCTTACTTGATACCAAGTCACTAGCTCTCTTGTTTCAGGAGCTTCTGAAGTCACTCTATCTACAACATATTTGCTATTTTCTAATTGACCAGGACGTAAATCCAATTCATACTCGAAATAAGCATTAAGTTCATTTAGAGTATTATCTCCATTCAAGTCTTCGTTGTTTGGATAGCTTGAGTTGGATGGTGTATAATTACTACCACCAGAGTTCTCTGGAGAGTTTCGTTCAGTTCCATTAAACCTCTTGTAACGCTCTAACACTTTTAGGTCTTGAGCATCTGCATTATCACCTAAGTAATATTGGAAGTCATCTCCTGATGGATCTGAAAGAATTTGATTTAAAGCTTCTGGTGATAAGATATTAGGTAAACGATCTATGAAATAAGTTTTAAAGAACTCTGCTTCTTCTTCACTTGTCAAACCATCATAACCAATATCCTGTGCATCTCTTGGAACGGCAGTACTGAATACATTATTTACGAACTGTGTCGTTGGAGAATAACCCCAAACAGATTGATTCAATAACGATTTATTAGTCGTCATACCGTTCTCGAAGAAATGTCTTCCATCTGGCACAACATCCTCAGAAACACTACCTAAGTCAATAAAAACTTTACCACCAGTCGTGTTATTCTGCCCTTCTATTTCTGCATTTTGACCTGTAATAAATGGATCCATCATCCAGAATTCGATATACTGAACATTCAAGTTATCGAAATCTACATCTGTTGTAATTGCTTTTGTGATGGCTCCAAAATTTTGTTTTGGGTCCCTAAGTGAACCATCAGCATTTAGGTCAGTATTGTAGTTATATGGTCCTCTTTCGGTTGGATAATACGCTAAATCAAAAGTCACCTCATTGGTATTGATCTGATTCGCTTGACGGTTTTTATATACTTCATTATATGGAATCAAACGAACGTAATGATTTTCCATATCTTGATCCGATATATTGGCAGGTCTACTTGTTGAACCTGAAGTATAATAGAATACATTATCAATATTATACCATGCTAATAATGCTCTTCTATGATTATAGGCCAATGAATCCTCAGGAGTAGTTGGAGGTGCCACTCCCCACCCTTGCTGATCTAATATATATTGAGGAGTACTACCATGAGCCCATGAAATAGGATTAAGTCCAAGATCATATGGTACTTCTGCTCCCTCAAAATCATCAATATAACCCGTTCCATCAGTACCAATTAACTTGGGTGTACCCGGAATTAGTTGAGCAAATTCGCCTTTAAATGAGAACGTCGATTTTTCTTGAGTATCTAAGCCTGGAATGGCATCAACTAACTTAGTTAGGAACCTAGACTCAGTGGTATAATCCATTGTTAAACCCCACATGGTGTTTTTTACAGGCTCACTACCAACGTTTACTCTAGAGATTAGAGGTTTTTCTGACAGGTGCATCAATGTACCTGAGATAATAAAATCTTCACTAAAGTGGTATTCTAAATCAACTCCAGCCAAAGTCTTTGTTTGGAAGTTGAAAAGGTCTGCTCTTTCATAAGTAATTCGGATATCTTTACCTGAGTTAAGTACACCTTCATCCAAAATGGTAACTCTACCAAATTGATAATCCACCGTATATTGTACTCCTTCTGTTAGGGTTACACCACCAGAAGTAATATTTACCGAATTTTCTGCGATGTTAATTCCAGGTAATAAAATTTCGTTTGATGAACCTCCTTTATAACTACCTTTTAAGAAGTATTTATTTTGTTTAGTATTTAATACTGCGTCTGCTTGTGTCTTTTGATAAAGATCAAAGAACACATATTTTTCGACTAAATTCGTTTCGCTAGGCTCAAAGTCATTTTCTAATGTTGTTCCGAAAGGTTCAAGAACTGGGAATATAATCCTACCATTTCGTGAATCAATAGTTACTCCTTCAATGTAGTCAAAGTTACCATCCTTCTGTAATTCTAGGTTCATGTTCAAACGATCAAGACCTGTCACTTCGATTAACGGAACATTGGCTAAATTCTGACCTTCTTGTATACTTGGGTTATCTACACCTGTCGCATCATCTCTGTAGATAATTCTAAACTGAAAATCTTCTTTTTGAATTGAATTAGCCTGAAGGGAATAAATGTTTTTCATCATTAAGTCCCACATTGGCAAAGAAGTATTGATAGTCGAAGGACTCAACAACTTCATAAACATCACTTCATCTTGTGATAAGTTTGGTAGGTCTTCATTCAATTCACCCACTTTATAAGTAGCTCCATTGTAAGTGTATTCAAAGGCTACAGCTAAGATCTCATCATTTCTTAAAGGTGTATTCAATGAGATATATCCCAGTTGTTGGTTATAGGTAAATTCTGTTGGAGTTAGTTCTCTTGCTGAACGTAAAATCTCAAATTCAGCACCATTTTCCATTCCTAACCCCTCTAACTGTCCTTTTATAGCATCTGAATTTCTATTTAAATTCTTTACTGAACTATAAAGTGTGTTGGCATTATTATCTGCTACTGGGTTTGTGTTTGTTCCCCATGATGGATTGTAAGGGTTTGCTTCACCCAAATCCATCAAACCTACTAAGTTTCTTTGTGTTTGAGTATCATTAGAACGGTTAGTCACATACACCTTCATACGCGTTACCACTACTCCTGAAATAACGTTAGGTGTTTGTTTTAATGATTCTTCGTATTTATCTCTAAAGAAATGTCCTATGAAGAAATGTCGGTTATTATCATAAGTATCTGCTCTAAATTCAAATTCTCTATTCTGCCCTCCATTCTTAATTGTAATGGTTTCTTGTGATCCTCGCTGTGAAGAGAAAACACTACTCACATATAAGTTTCCAAACCTTAGTTTACTGTATACACCAAACAGGTTCTGAGCTCCTGTGATTAATGAGTTTCGTACATTAAAACTTACATTACCTACTTGAATATCTTGAATGATATCATAATCGTAAGCAGTGTAAGCCATATTATACTGCTGATCGAACTGGAAAGTACTTTTCGTATCAAAATTGGATGATAGCTCTAGTTTGTCTCCTACCTTACCTACCATTCCAAGACCAACTTGTTGATCAAAATTAAATCCTCCGTTTCTTTGTTGTGTTACTGGTACTTGTGGGTTATCAACTCTTTGAAAAAGTAGACCAAAATCGAGCATTGCACTACCATTCAATTGAAAGTCAAGTGTACTACCTCCAAATAGAAAGTCTGCCACTCTACCTAACTCAATTTCTGGAATAAGTCGACCTCCATCTTGCCCTGGCAAAGCATCTCCACCATCTTGTTGCACTGAAAGCGTCTTATAATACCCTTCCATATGTTTTTTAAAGAGATAATCTCTATATGCATCATAAGGGATATAAGAAGGCTCTCTGTAATCAAGATTACCGTTTAATGTCTCCTTTATATCATAAGATGCTCCGGAGCTATCAATAGAAATTTCCGTTGAGACTCCAGGTGTTGTACCTAATAATGGAGTACTGTATTGAGGTGAAGACACAGGGTCCCCGACCCTATCTTTTTCATAGGGTTTAGAAGGCTTGAACCTAGTAGTATCCTGATCTTCTTTCATTTCCTCCTGAGGTAGATCCTGCTGGAAATACATCGGAGTTGCATTACTCTTGGTGGCTCCCACAAAAACAGGGAACATAAAAAATAGAGTAAGCACAGATAGTAAAACTGCGTTATTTAAGCGAAACAAAATGGAGTTGAAGATTTAATGTAACAGTTAGCACTTTAAAAATGTGCAAAAAAAGTAATAGTAGTACTTATAGGCTAATTTTGTTTTAATGCCAATTTAATCAATTTCTCAACACTCAAGTCTGCCCCATTTTTCTTGATTACTAGTTTTATAGACTTTTGTGCTGCTGCTCGGGTAAAACCTAATGCTACTAAAGCATCCATTGCTTCATCCACTTTTGCAGTATCTGCTGCAGGAGCTGTAGATGATTGCATAAGCTCTCCCGTATACTGCAATTTAGAAATTTTATCTCTTAATTCAATAACTACTCTTTGAGCAGTTTTTGCACCGATACCTTTAACACTCTGAATCGTCTTTACATCTTCCTGCATAATGGCAGAACAAATCTCTCCCATTGATAGTGAAGATAAAAAAGCGAGACCAGTTGAGGGGCCAATACCAGAGATGCTAATTAGTAATAAAAATATGCTTCGATCATTCTCTGAAGCAAAACCATACAATTGCTGAACATCTTCTTTTACATACAAATATGTATAAAGCGTCACTTGATCGCCCTCATTATAAAGGCTATATGCATTCAAAGGCCATTTGATTTCATAACCAACGCCTTGTACATCGATCACAGCAAATGTGGGAAGTTTTTTAACTAACTTCCCACTGATATAATAATACATAAATTTCTTTTAATTTAAATCTTTGAAAGTCTTTAGTTCAGCTTCCATTTCTCTCATCAGTTCCCTTTTATCCATACCTGGAGCAAAGACAAACCCCTCTGCATAATATAAGTTTGCACCTGAGTTATCCGGAAATAAATAACCTACAAATGGCCCTCCCATAGACAGGTTATTAGTTTTCCAAAGTCCTCTGATTTCCATGGCCTGTTTTCCATTTATTTTGGCAGATCTCACTTCAGGAGCAATTTTATCTTCTGTTACTACAAAAGAATTTTGGTTACTTGGATCCCCATATAAATATTGTTTAGCTAACTTATCTCGTAGATTCAATACATAATCTGGATCAAATTGTTTTTCGTCAGTATATGGAAATTTCACAAAGAAAATATTGTTATCGAATGACAATTCAGGATGACGCAACCATAAGAAATCTTTATCCGATTGAGCAACTTTGAAACCTGGCATAGTATGAATACTCACCTTATAATTTTCTTTCAAATAACGCTCTGTATTTCTATCATATTCTTTTTGAAGCGTTTTCTGTAGTCTTTTCGTTTCTACCTCATGGAAAGGCTCTCCTAAATAATATTGCTTGCTTGGATTTGCTAAAATCTCTCGCATTGTTGCTTCATCTTTTGCAAAAAACAACATTACTGTTTGATCTTTAGCCCATACATCCTGCTTAATAAAGAAGTATTTATCTTCCTCTTTTAATAAACTCTTGATAACTCCTTCTCCAAAAAATGAGTTCACCACTTTCGACTCTCTATTTTTTTTATCGAATGTTGTTACAATCAACACATTTCTAGCTTGGCGAAGAATATTATTAAAACCAGATGGTTGAACTTGAGTAACAGTAAATGAAGGTTCATTTTGAGGCAAGATCCCTCTTGTTTTACCTAAAACGGTTTCATAAAGTAATTGCCCTACACTCCCTTTCTTATTCCATTGATTGGAGTCAATAACTAATACCATCTCTCCGGGTTTACCCTTGGAACTTGGTAAAAATGACTTTTCTAAATTTGAGCTTGCACCTTGATTATCCTGACAAGAAAATAATAATCCAGTTGACAGGAAACCCATCAATACTAATATTGTTACTCTAAGTTGTTTCATTATTTATTTAGCTACTAAAGTGATATTTTTTGAATAAATGATATTGCTCTTAATTCAGCATAAGTAAAATCTGAATTTACAATAGAAAACCCAACATGTCCACCTTTCTTAGGGATCTCTAGTGAAATATAGTCACTTTGTGATGCAAATTCCACCGGATAGCTTTCTTTTGTGAGAAAAGGATCATTTTTAGCATTCAAAATCAGTACTGGGTGTTGAATATTGTGTATCCTTCTTTGCACACTTGCTTGGTGATAAAACTCCGACGCATTTTCAAACCCATGTAATGGTGCAGTATAGGCTTCATCAAAATCTCTCAAAGTTTTGAAAGATTCATCTAGCAAAGGAGTGGTATCTATACCATTCATAATTTTTGATTTGGCAATAACTTTAGCTTTAAGCTTCTTAAAAAACTTCTGATTATATATCCTTTTTGTTCTTTTTTCTAATTCATCACTACTTGGTTGTAGCTCAATTGGTGTTGAAATGGCCACACCTCCCACTATATTTTCCTTATTAAACTCTGGAGTCCCTAAAGCATTCATTAGAATAGCACCGCCCATACTAAAACCTACAAAAGCAATTTTCTTATACCCTTTCTTTCTTGCTTCTTCAACTACAACGTCAAAATCTATCACATCTCCATGGTGATAAAACCTTGGCAATCGATTTAATTCTCCACTACATGATCTGCAATTCCAGGCCAATGCATCCCAACCTTTCTCATTAAAAATCTTTGCAATTCCCTTACAATAATGGCGATCTGCCCCACCTTCAAGACCATGGGAAATAATTACTAATCTTTCAGACACATTATCTGTAATAGACCAATCTAAATCCAAAAAGTCTCCATCTTTCAATTCAACTCTTTGCCTTCGATAATTAACATCTTCGATTTTTCGTTTTGCAGAGGGTACAATAGTTTGTAAGTGACCATTAAATTGAAAAAATGGTACTTTTAATTTTGATGGCTTTACAATGGGCATTTTTTAAATTGTTGTCGTACGTATTCGAATAAGAATTGTCCTTTCATCAGTATTTACCTTAAGGTACTGTTGTTGAACTCCTTTTTCTGTCATTTTCACTTTTACAGGGAAAGATAACACCTCTCCTTTCTTTATAGTCTTCGGCAACTGAACACTTTCTATTTCAAAACCTTTACAGGTGACATTCTGAATAAATAATGATTTATCTCCAACATTAGTAATGTAGATTGGAATGGTTGATACCTCATCTATTTCACCTTTTATATTAAAATGATACCCTGAAAAAATGGGAACTGCTTTAACATGTTCTTTCCAATCCACCAGGTAATCTTTAGTAGAAGGTGTCGGATGATTTGAAACTATTTCACCTTGAATTGAAAGTGTATATTGGGCTATTTTAGCATCAGTTTGAATTATAATATTTCGATAGAATGGCGTTTCTCCTAATACCGGTTTAAAAGTTACAGATATACTCCCTTCCTCTTGAACTCCTACTCGTTTTTTTGTCCAAGAAGCCGATGAACAACCACAATCAGTATCAATTTTGAGTAATTCAACAGGATCCGTACCGATATTCTTAAATGGAACTGTAATCGTATACGTTGTATTGGCATCCACTTTACCCAATTGTATTGTTTGATTCGAAAACTGCAAAACAGCATTTTGTCCAAAAACTGCAGTTGAACCAATCAACCAAAATAGAAAAAGAGTAAATGGATTAATAAAATATTTTTCTTTCAATCCCTTTTTTCTTTCTGAGAATACCACGAATAATCTTATTTACGTCAGCATTATCTTTATAAGATTTAATAGCTTTCTTTAATTCAGAAGGTGAATATTCCTTCTTGTTTTTTACAAAACCAAAACCTCTATAGATGCCTTTTTCAATCTGAACAATAGCTTTCTCCTGTTCGTCACGACCTTTATCCAGAATAAACATATTTGGAACACCGTAACCAAAACGTTCAGCCGCTACCATTGCTCTTTTATTATAACTTTCTACTGCTTCTTCATCACAACAAGCACCTTTACATGTTTTTAGATGATACCTAAAACATGCTGCTTTACTATGATCTACTCCACATAATTTAGGGCATAATTCGTTCTTATCTATCATTCTATCAAGAATTCTATCTGCTTCTTTTCTTGAGAATGTAGTAGTCACCGGATAATCACCTTCAGACAAAGGAGCTATTTTAAAATTGATATATCCTTTCTCATCAAATAACTTATATATCCCAAAATATTGTTTCGTTCGCCTTTGTGCTCGGTTAAACCTAGGTTGATATTTTTTGATTTCGTCAGATTCTAGAAGTAATGCAACCAACTCACTACCAGTCAACGTAGTCTTTACATTACGTACCATATCAGCCATTCGAACCGCTCTTGGAGTTGTTTTATTAGAAAGGTGTTGGAGTATTCTTTTTCTTATATTCTTGCTTTTTCCGACATAAATCAACTCCTCTTCTTTGTTATATAAATAATAGACACCCGTCTCATCAGGAAGGTTATCAATAATATCTTTAGATAATTGATAGTGTCTTTTACTACTGTACACATCATAAACCGTCATTTCTTCGATGGTTTGTAATGCATTTTCTTGTTCTAGTAGAAGTTGAAATAGTTTTGCCGTTGCTTCTGTATCACCAATTGCTCGATGCCTTTTATTGTGAGGAATTCCTATTTCATCACACAATTTACCTAAGCTATAAGATTGCTTTCCAGGCAATAGCACCCTAGATAGTTCTACAGTACAGATAGAATTTCTTCTGTATTTATAGCCTAATTCTTTAAACTCATCCTTAACAAAATTGTAATCAAAATCAGCATTGTGAGCAACAAAAAGGCAATCCTTTGTTACTTCAACCACTTGTTTTGCTATTTCGAAAAATTTAGGAGCATCTTTAACCATATTGTTTTTGATACCCGTAAGTTTCGAAATAAACGGTGGTATACTCATTTCGGGGTTAACGAATGATTCAAATCGATTTATTTCTACGCCATCTTCTAAAATGATAATGGCAATTTCTATTATTCTCCCTCCTTGGGCTACTGACCCTCCTGTTGTTTCAAGGTCTATAACGGCGTATTTCATAAGTAAACAAAACTACAAAAAAAAAGCATTCAGATTAGAATGCTTTTCTTTAATAATTTCCTATATATCTTACTTTTTTAATTTAAGGCTTGCATAGACAGGAAAATGATCAGAAACTTGACCGAAATCTGACAATACTTTCCAATCTTCTAATTCAAAATGTTCTGTTGAATAGAAAATAAAGTCAAGTTGCTCATAAGGCTTATCAGTTGGATAGGTTAATGTGCCATCCTTTTTTAAACCTTCTTTTGAGCACATAGCTCCTATTTTCTCATTATCATAAAGTTCTAATATACCTGCATTTTCGTAAGAAGGGTCCGAATTAAAGTCTCCCACCATAATGACAGGCATTTTTTCAGCTTCTCTCAAGAACCAATCTTTCAAAAACCTTATTTGCTTTACTCTAGTATCTTGATCAAATGCCTCTGTATGGGCATTAAAAACCATCACTTCTTGATCACCAACTTTAATTTTCACTCTCTCTACTAATCTGTCCAAATACATTGCAGAATAATAGTAAGGATGTGATTGTACTTTTGACAAAACTACCCTTTCGTAATCTTCAATTGGATAATTGGTCATGATTGCCTGACCACTTAACATTTTACCAAAGTGTACAGTCGGTGGAAAATATGGAAATGGAACATATGTTTTATCCCAATTAATTGATCTACAACCATTTTCGTATTGCAATTCATTACCGATCACATCAAATTGATTAACATTATACGATCTATTCCCACCATAATCTATTTCTTGCAATGCTAATATATCAGCCGGATATTTTTTTAAGCTTTGTAAGACACTTTTCATGTTCCCAGCATAAAACTCTTCTGTCGGTCTAACAGATGTATTATTTGTCATACCAGATAAATACCCAATATTATAACTAATAACACTAACTGTAGAATCTGAAGGCTTAACATGGTTTGCATTATCAAAGGATTTAATTTGTGCATAATCTTTTTCATCCATTGTTGGAGACTTCGCCCAAAAGAAAAAAATTAATGATGAAACAATGATGAATATAAGAATGTACAACACGCTTTTAATTATTTTTTTCATACAATATAAAGTGGCTTGCTTATTAGATTATTTAAGTGGAAATATGAATTTCAAAAATAATTTCCGTAAAAAATGATTTTTTTACAATAGTATTGGTAAAAAGTCAAATAAAGAAATTAATTTGGGTAGAAGTATACTCAATAGCATTCTGATTCTTAAAATTCGTACCTATATTATCACTACACTATTGTCCTATACTCTATTTTTTAAAACTATTATTTATTTCAGCAATGTCTGATAAGATCAACATCATTTTTGTTTGTTTAGGAAATATTTGTCGTTCACCACTAGCTGATGGTCTAATGCACCATATAGTTCAAGAAAAAGGATTGTATGACTACTTTAATATTGATTCTGCAGGAACATATGCAGGTCATGCAGGCGAAAGAGCAGATAGCAGAATGCGACAAACTGCCAATTCTCACGGTGTTGAATTATTATCCAGAGCGCGACAATTTACTACAGAAGATTTCGACATATTTAATCATATTGTAGTAATGGATGACAGTAACTATCAAAATGTTATTAGACTTGCAAAAAGTGATGAAGAAAAAGAAATGGTTTTCAAACTAAGAAGTTATGATAATAATAAGTCTAACTCTGATGTCGATGATCCTTATTATGGAGGTATCGAAGGGTTTGAAAATTGTTATCAAGTAGTTTTAGAAAGTGTCAACAATCTTTTAGAGAATTTAATTAACAATTACAACCTTCCCCAACTTAACAAGTAAAATGTTATTCAAGAATAATACACTATTTACTACTCTACTTTTATTGTTTTGCTTTACCCTAATTTGTCATAATGAATCATCAGCACAATCTAAATTTGTCGTTGTCATTGATCCTGGACATGGAGGGAAAGACCCTGGCAAACCAAGAGGAAGTAAGCACCATAAACATGAAAAAGATCTTAATCTAATCATTGCTCAACGATTAGGATTAATGATTAGATCATCAATGCCTGATGTACAGATTTACTATACAAGAACCTCAGATACTTATGTAAGTCTTGAGGATAGGGTAGAATTTGCAGAAGTTGCTAATGCTGATTACTTCATTAGTATTCACAGTAACAGTAATCCTAATAAATGGATCGTTGGTGCTAAAGCACATGTTGATACTAATGCTGACCAAGTAAGTGTGGCATTGGCCAATAAAATATTAAATAGCATTGAGCGTAATACCTTATTACAATCTAGAGGTATTATGAATAAAGCAGATAGAGGCTACAATTTGTTTGTATTAAAAAATACGACTATGCCTTCTGTACTTATTGAATGTGGTTTCTTATCTAATCCCTACGAAAGACAATACTTAAACTCTGTCAATGGTCAGAAGCAAGTAGCAAATGCTATTTACAAAGGCTTTAAAGAGTTCCATGAAAAGAAGAATGTTCAGCAAGGAATGTATAGTATTCAGATATTAGCTACTAATCGAAAAGTTCCTGCTACCAATGATAAATTTCAAGTTCTTTCAAGAGCTGGATTAATCATCAAAGAGCATAAAATTGTAAGAAATAATAAACCTATTTATAAATATACGGTAGGTACGGTAGTCTCACCAAGTGCAGCACAAAACCTTAAATTAAAAGTGCGACGAATGGGATTTCAGGATGCATTCGTTGTGAATAGCGTCAATTAATACCGATAAAAATATTAAAAGGAGAAAGAAATTTCTCCTTTTTTATTTGCAGAATATCCAAGTTTAAGATATAATTGCGGTACACATTATTAAACTGTCTAAACAATGTCACAAAAAACAACTACATATTCCCAGTATGTTTTGGTTGGTCAATTCTTTGACACATCCCAATTGTTGGCATTCTCATAATCTTATTTTAGACATACTTCCATCTTCTCTTGATATACAATTCTCTCATTTTTGGGATTGAATCGTTGTACCCTATATTCTATTATCAAGAGGCTATCATATAACATAATCATTTTAAAATGGATATTAAACTACTTACTGTCCGCTCTGAAATCGCTGCAGGGACGAGAGGAGCAGGTATGGGTATTGATGCCCTAATTGTTGCTAGTCTAGATCAGAAATCTACATTTTTTAGAGACCATCAAGTACAAAACATTGATGATGTAAATAACATCCTTTTCACCAATAACAACTTTCCATCAGCAAAGCATATCGATGGAGTGTTAACGATGTTGAGAAGAGTTTGTAATGCTACAGCTTCAACTCTTGAAAAAAATATTACTCCTATTGTATTAGCTGGCGATCACTCAACAGCTGCAGGTACAATCTCTGGGATAAAAAAAGCACACCCGAATAAAAGGTTAGGTGTGATATGGATCGATGCCCATGCAGACTTCCACTCTCCTTTCACTACTCCTTCTGGCAACATGCATGGTATGCCGTTAGCTATGGTTTCACACATAGACAATAAAGAAGAAGCTGTCAATACACCTTCAGATGAAACACTAGAGCTTTGGGAGGATATTAAAAACGTAGGAACAGAAGACAAAAAAATTGAGCCTTCTGATGTTGTATTTATCGGTGTAAGAGACACTGAACAACCAGAAAACTCTATTCTAAATAGACATAATATCACAAACATTACAGTAAAAGAAGTGAGAGAGCTAGGAGCTTTAAACACGGCTCAAAAAGCACTTGATCAATTATCGGAATGTGATATGATATACATCTCTTTTGATGTAGACAGCATGGACCCGTCTATCTCTAAAGGTACAGGTACACCTGTTGCCAATGGGTTATCAGTTGAAGAAGCAAGGATCATAAATACTACATTAGTAAAGGATCCAAAAGTAGTTTGTTGGGAAATGGTAGAAGTTAATCCAACATTAGATCAAAATAATATTATGGCTAATAATGCATTCAACATCTTAACAGACACTGTTGATTCCATTAAAACTAGCCACACAGAACTCGCATAATACCGCACTTATATACACATACACTAACCATTTTATAAACAGAAGAGGCTTTCCACATCATGTAGAAAGCCTCTCTTATTTTTATTAATATCTTGATTTACTTATTCCCTTCGTAAAGAGTTGTCTCTGCATATTTAAAGTCTGACTCATTTTGAGAGTTATCTTTAAACTTGATGAACACCCTTTTAATACCCGCACCTGGCTCTAAACTCCAAGTAAAGTTATCAGTGTAAGGTCTCCAAACAGCTCCAACAAATGATTGTTTATTAGAAACCATCATAAATGCTGCATCTCTTGCCTTAGTGGAGATGGTAACAGTTGGAGAATCTACAGCAGTTGCTCCGCTATTGATTTTCACAAACTGTGGAATCGGTGGAGTAGTATCTAAAGTAATTCTACCTTCTGTGATTAATGATTCGTTTCCTGCTTCATCTCTAAATTTCACATAAACGAATTTCTCACCATCTGTAGAATGCTTAATTAACCAATCCTTTGAAGTTGCATAAGGTTCCCACTTAATATTTTGTTTGAAGTATCTATCATTTGAAACTTTCATCTCAGTAGCTCCTTCAGCAAATATCTCTAGCGATACTCTACCCGATTTATCATTCGTATATTCTTCACCATTATTGATAATCAATCTCTCGTTGACTGGTTCTTGACGGTCTAGTAAAATACTTGCAGAAACAGCATCTGTAACGTTTTCTGCGTCATCTTTAAATCTCACATAGACTGTTTTCTCACCATCTTCCGCAGCGGATAAATAATGATCGTATACATAGTATTTAAACTTCACCCATTGATCATCTGTAAAGTCCTTATCGTTAGAGATCATCATCTTAGTAGCACCTCTAGCATTAAGTTTCAACTTCACAACAGCATCTGGATCTGTACAATACTTTGCCCCATTGCTAATTAGAATACTACCCTCTCTTGGTGCATCAGTATCGACACCTACAGAAGCATATGTTGGTCTAGACAAGTTACCTACTTCATCTCTAAAGATGACATAAACAAACTTAAGTCCATCACCTTCAGGGAACTTCCATTTTCTAGCAGTTGTATACTTCTCCCATTCTGCCCCTTTGAAATCAGATCTACTTGAGAGCTTCATTTGGTAGGCTCCTTTAGCTGAAATATTCAGATTCACATCAGTAAGGTTTGTCAACTTATCTTTCGCCTCAGCAATTTCTACTGATCCTTGAACTGGTGGAGTTCTATCAAGAGTTACATTTACAGAATAAGTATCTGAGATATTCCCAGCCTCATCCATAAATCTTGTATAGATTTCTTTAACTCCATCCTCACCTGGAAGTCTCCAAGGAATATTATATTCTGAGTAACCTATCCATCTAATCTTCTCAAAGTTAGGGTGGTTACTAATTTGCATTTTAATCGCATCCTCAGCATTTACGCGGATAAGTGCAATAGCATCTGGATGGTTCACTACTCCATCTTTGTGGTTCTTCACAATAATAGAACAACTAAACGGAGGCTTTGTATCTAAGATAATATTATCTGAAGTTGGCTCAGAAACGTTACCAGCAAGGTCTTTATACCTTACAAAAACAGTTTTCACACCATCCTTATCATCCAATTTCCATTTTTTGATCGTTTTATAAGTCTCCCATTTGGTATCCATAAAAGTTGGATCATTAGAAACTTGCATAAAGTCTGCCTTACGAGCAAAAAGCTTTAACGTCACATAATGTTCTTTATCGATAGAGAATTCTGCATTGTTATCGATAACAATTTTACCTCCTAGTGGTGGCTCTGTATCTATAACTACTCGATCAAAAGCTGGTTCAGAAACATTTTTCGCTCTGTCCATGTATCTTACATAAACAGTTCTTGTCCCGTCTTCACCGGCTAATAATTTCCATTTTTCAACATTCTCTTTGTACACCATCCAACGGGCACCAAAGAAAGTTTGTTGGTTAGAAATCATCATAAAACGAGCATCTTCAGCACTTAGCTTTAGATCAACAATTCTTTGATCGTCCTTTAATAGCTTGACCTTTTTTGCTGTATCTAACACAATGCCCTCAGCTACAATATCAATTTTTGGTTTTTGAGGAGGAGTTGCATCTAATATCACAGAAGATGAATACACTTCTGATTCATTCTTTGCCAAATCTCTAAACTTCACATAAACCGTTTTCTTACCATCTCCAATAGTAAAGTTCCAAACAGGAAAAACAGGCTGATATGTAATCCAAGATGCTCCGCTAAATGATTCATCATTTGAAATCATCATTTCAGTTGCACCTTGAATGATTAATTGAAGTTTATGTTTTGCGTGATTATCAATAAACTTTCTACCGTCATCAATAATTACTCTACCAAATCTTGGAGGAGTTGTATCCACAATCACACGGCCAGATACAATTCTAGAATAGTTACCTACTTCATCTCTGAAACGAGCATAAACAACTTTCTCTCCATCACCAGGAGACAGCTTCCAAGGCACTTTTTCAGCATAATCGATCCAACCATCACCACCTCTAATTTGGATATGTGACGCACCTTCTGCAAAGAAATTCAATGTCACAAGAGAGTCTTTAATAAACTTCTCCCCTTCGTTGATTTTCATTTTACAATTAACAGGTGGCGTAATATCAATAGTAATCTTAGAGCTGATTATTTTAGTAGCGTTACCAGCAGCATCTTTGTATTGAATAAAAATTTCTTTTTCGCCATCGATACCTAAAAGCTTATATTTTTCATATTTTGCTCTATAAGGCATCCATTCCACACCATAAAAGTCAGGTCTTTGTGAAATTCTCATCGCCTCCGCTCCTTCTGCAGACAAAAATAGGGTTACCATTCTTGACTTATTATTAGTGTAAGGAAGGCCTCCATTGATTAGGATTTCAGGATTTTCAGGAGGAGTTCTATCTAATTCTATCATTAAAGAACTCACCTCAGATACATCTCCGGTATCTTCATTTTTAAATACGGCATAAATAGTTTTTAACCCATCTCCTTCTCCTCTACGTATAATTGGAAAATTTGATTTTTCCCAATTCACTCTCTCCCAAACAACACCTCTAAAACTCTCATCGCGAGAGATTTTCATATGTGTTACAGCTGAAGAAGCTTTAATTCTTAATGTTACTTTTCCTTCTGGATTATTCGTGACAATACGATCCCCGTCAACAGAAATAGATCCTGAAACTGACTGAGCCCACCCAAAATTTGTAGTAAAAAGAATTATAAAACCAAGTAAAAAAATCTTCATAGAAGTTTTATTAAGCATAATAATAATATATGCTGTGCCAATTATCATGTTAAGCACAATATTCACTATAGGTAACGACCTTTTAGGTGAAATATTGAGTTATTATGATTGATTAATCAAATTACATACCAAGTATGTTAACCCTACTTTGTAAATCATATTTTGTATGATAATATTAATTTAACTCATTTCAGAAATACAAAAAAAACTATCATTTCACATAAAAAATTGTAGATTTATATTTTTAAATAAATGAGAAAATAAAACGCTATAAAGTAAATTTAATGGCAAGACAACGTTTTGATGCCTTACGTTTAGTTGAAGAAAGAAAACCCGTCAATATCACTCCTCCTAGTTCAAAAGTATCTGATTATTTTGGAGAGAATACTTTTGGTCCTTCTATCATGAAGGAACAACTATCATCGGACATTTTCAATCGACTACAAAACGCTATACATAGAGGCGAAAGAATAGATGAAAATGTAGCTGACGCGGTAGCTACTTCACTCAAGGCATGGGCTATTTCCAAGGGAGTAACACACTACACACACTGGTTCCAACCTTTAACTGGTTCAACTGCAGAAAAGCATGATGCATTCTTTGAATTAAGCAGCGATGGTTTAGCGATCGAACGTTTTAAAGGTAGTGCATTAGTTAGGCAAGAACCAGATGCTTCATCATTTCCTAGTGGAGGTCTACGACAGACTTTTGAAGCTAGAGGTTATACGGCATGGGACCCTACTTCTCCTGCTTTCATTATCGAAAGTGGCTCTGGAAAAACGTTATGTATCCCAACTATCTTTGTATCTTATACTGGAGAGTCTTTAGATAATAAAGCACCTTTATTAAAAGCTTTAGAACAAGTTGATAAAGCGGCTACTTCTGTATGTCAGATTTTTGATAGAAGTATTGAAAAGGTACAAGCATCCTTAGGCTGTGAGCAGGAATTTTTCTTGATCGACAGAGCTTTAGCAGATGCAAGACCAGATATTCTATTAACAGGTAGAACTTTATTTGGACGGACACCCCCTAAAGGACAACAACTTGATGATCACTATTTTGGATCCATCCCATCAAGAGTTACTCGCTTTTTACAAGAACTAGAAATAGAATCTTATAAGCTAGGAATTCCTATTAAAACACGTCATAATGAAGTAGCTCCTAGTCAATTCGAGGTCGCTCCAATATTTGAAGAAGTTAATGTTGCCAATGATCATAATGTTCTATTGATGGACCTTATGAAAAAAGTAGCATCTAGACATAATTTTAGAGTGTTATTCCATGAGAAACCGTTCCAAGGAATGAATGGTAGTGGAAAGCACAACAACTGGTCTTTGATTACTGATAAAGGTCGCAATTTATTACAGCCTTCTACAAAGGCTAAAGAGAACCTTATCTTTATCACATTCTTTATCAATATTTTGAAGGCTGTATACGATAATGCAGACTTGTTACGAGCTTCTATCGCTTCAGCAAGTAACGATTTCAGGTTAGGTGCAAATGAAGCACCTCCAGCTATTATTTCTGCTTTTATTGGAACACAATTGTACGACATCCTTACAGAGTTGGAACACAATGGTGATATCAAAGTAAAGAAAGGTGACAACATCTATATGAAGTTGGGTATTAGTAAAATACCTCCAATTCTATTAGACAATACTGACCGTAATAGAACTTCTCCTTTCGCTTTTACAGGTAATAAGTTTGAGTTCAGAGCAGTAGGTTCTAATTCAAACAACGCAAGAGCAATGACTGTACTAAACACTGCTGTTGCTAACCAATTAGACTTGTTCAAGAAGGAAGTTGATAAACTTATCGAACAAGATGAAAAGAAGGAAGTAGCTATTATTGATATCCTTCGCTCTTATATCCCATCAGTTAAGAAAATCATTTTTGAAGGAAATGGATATGGTGATGAATGGGTAAAAGAAGCAAAAAGAAGAGGTCTATCGAATCTAATGGATACTCCTAGAGCTCTTTCCGTATTGAAAAAGCCTGCCACATCAAGATTATTCAAAAGAATGAAAATCATGACTCAGGCTGAGGTGGATGCAAGACATGAAATAAGACTTCAAAACTATATCATGAAGATGCAGATTGAGTCTAGAGTAATGGCAGATTTGGCCTTAAATCACATTGCACCTACTGCGATCAGATATCAAACTATGCTGATTGAAAATGTTCGAGGATTAAAAGATATCGGACTTGAAGATCAGACAGAAGAAACGATGATCACAATTCAAAAGGTAGCAAAGCACCTAAATCAGGTCAAAAAGCTAGCTAATGATATGACACAAGAGAGAAAACGAATCAATAATATTGAAAACGTCGAAGAAAAAGCAATTGCTTATTGTGACGATGTGAAAGAGAAATATTTTGAAGAGTTACGTTGGCATGTCGACAAACTTGAGACCATGATTGATGATGAAATGTGGCCTCTACCAAAATATAGAGAATTGTTATTCTTAAGATAAAAAAAAAGCTGTCTCGTTTACTGAGACAGCTTTTTTTTATTTCACTCCTTCTACCATCATACCCCTACTTATTAAGAGCTGAGCGATAATATAAGTGATCATAATATATGCATGGGAAATTTCCATTCCTTGAAAATGTGACAACCCAATCATGATATCAGAAATAATAAACAATAATGCTCCAACTGCGGTAAAAGCTGCCCATTTATCTTTTCTTATAAAGATCCTTGTGAAAGCAAATGAGAACATCACAGAAATGATAATACTATAAGCCAATACAGGTGCGAACATCATTGAGTTGTGAGAAACTATATGTTCTCCAATGAATCCTCCAAATAGAGACAACACAAAGGATAATAAGAACCAAGCAGGCTTATCTTTCACTCCAGAAAAGAAAAAGGCTACGATATATAAAACATGACAAATAAAGAAACTAGATAACCCTAAAAGCATTATCTCTTCTTCTTGCCTAAACATCATGTAAATATCACCTATCCAAGCAAAGAAGAAGCCTATCATTAATGATTTATAAATAATAGAATTCTCTGATGTTTCTTTCCAAGTCGCAGAAAAATATATAGCGATAAAAGGCATCAACAAAGGTTTTGAAAAAATTATCAGTAACCTGTTGTCCATAAAATTACTAATAACATTTACAAGAAATATTATTGAAAACATTCCCCAAAAGATCTTTCTTTGCTGTGTATTTAATGGTTCTTTTACAACTTTACTTTGCGTAGTCATTCAATCTATATTTATTCCCAAGGCTTTTTATTCTTCTCTTCAGAAGTCATTTCTTCAACTAAATCTCCATTCTTTAGAGTTTCTGAGATTACTCTAAATGGACCTTTAATTATTACTTCACCATCTTCTAAGCCTTCTAAAATTTCAATATTATCAAAATCACTGATTCCAGTTTTTACAATTCTTGCATCAGCTTTTGATGTTTCTTTATTGAAAACAAAAACAACTTCAACCAGCTCACTGTCTTTTTTGTTCGACGGCTTCTTCACCATGTTTTCGTTGTCATTATCCTCATCAGCTTCTTTATTTTCTACCTCATATCTCTTTCTTGTCGTTACCGAAGTTAATGGTACTACAAGAATATCAGACTTACGTTGAGTAATAATATCAACACTAGCTGTCATACCTGGTCTAAATGGTGATTCAGCTCCCATTCCTTCTGCCATAAGGTTGGCATATGATTCAGGTAACACTCTAATTTTTACTTCAAATTCAGTAACAACATCAGAAGTTGCTGCATCTTTTGCAGAATTGGCAATAGCAGTAACCATACCTGCAAACTTTAAATCTCGGTAAGAGTACGCATCTACATCAATTACTGCTGTATCTCCTTTATGTACTCTAATAATATCGTTTTCATTAACATCAACTAATGCTTCCATCTCTGCTAAATTGGCAATACGCATCATTTCTGTTGCAGACATCTGACGGGCACCGACTATCATCTCACCTTTTTCAACAGAAAGCTTTGAAATAACACCAGACATTGGTGCGTAAATTTTAGTAAGCTCTAAACTCTCTTTTGCATCATCTACCTGTGCTACTGCACTTTTCACTGTATATTCTGATGCCCTAACATTTTCTTCTGCCGCTTTAAGATTCGCTTGTGCAATTTCAAATTCTGCTCTACTATTTTCAAAGTCCTGATCAGAAATTACTTTATCTTCCCACAAATTTTTATTTCTATTGAAAGTAAGTTCTGCCTGACTTAACCTTGCTTGGTTCTGAGCAACATCAGCTCTTGACCTTGCCAATTGAGCCTTCTGTGCATTTAATGATGCTCTTGCTTGATCCAATGCAGATTGAAAGTTATCCGGTCTGATCTGAGCCAACAACTGACGCTGTCTTACCGAATCACCTTCTTTTATATATAATTCTCTAATTTCACCAGAAACTTCCGATGACAATGTAACTTCATTAATGGGTTGTACTCTACCAGAAGCACTCACTTTTTCTGTAATAACTCCTTTGGTAACCGTACTAAATTCAACTTTTATTGCCTTTTCATTTGATTGTTTCATGTAATACCCACCAGCTGCAACACAAATAACCAATACAACAAGTGCTACATATAGTAGAGTATTAGATTGTTTCTTTTTCTTATTTGCCATTTGAACTTTTGTTGAAGTTTTTGAAAGAATGTTTTCGATCTATTGAAGTTAAATTTTGTATTTAAATCAGTTTCAGATCAATATTTTTTGTAATCTGAATAATGATTTAGTAAATATAGAATAGTTTTGACACTTTTACGTTATTGACAAAAATAACATTTTATTAATGCCTACATATCCCACAATTCTTAGCCTCATGGTCGACAAATGGATCGTGTTTAATAATACTGACTTACCTACTGGAAAAATTAAAGAAATCACTATTGTTTGGGCGAACTATTTAAAAACATACCAGTTACAAATCAGGGTACAATTATTTAATAAAAGTTCTACTGTAATTAGAATTGACCTTGAGAACAACTCAGAAGATTATTATATCCAGCTCCTTAGAGGTAGCTTAGGAGTTTTCTTCGATAATGAGACTGAAGTACGCGATTATTTATCGACTAAAATCAATAACGACGATCTCTTAACTTAATAAAAGATCGTCGCTATTTATCTATTCTTATCGTTGGCTAGACTTTCTCAATAATCATTGCCGAAGCACCGCCGCCGCCATTACAAATTGCTGCAAGACCTTTCGTTCCTTTTCTGGCATTTAATACTCCAGCCAAAGTAACTAAGATTCTTGCACCAGACGCACCTAGAGGATGTCCCATAGAAACTGCTCCACCGTGTACATTGACTTTATCAAGATCTAAACCCAGTTCTTTTGCAAATGCCAAAGTCACCACCGAGAATGCTTCATTCACCTCAAAAAAGTCAATATCCTCTTTTGATAAAGAAGCTTTATCTAATGCTTTTCTGGCTGCATCCGGAGGTGCAATTGTAAACCATTCAGGTTCCTTCGAAGCATCTGCATAAGATACAATCTTAGCCATTGGTTTTAAGCCTAATCTTTCTACTGCAGATTTACTTGCTAAAACTAATGCAGCTGCTCCATCATTTATTGTTGATGCGTTTGCTGCTGTAACTGTCCCTTCTTTAGTAAAGACAGCTCTTAATGATGGGATTTTCTCAAATTTCACTTTTGTAAATTCCTCATCTTTTACCACTACAATTGGATCTCCTTTTCTTTGAGGAACACTAACAGGAACTATTTCATTTTCAAATAGTCCATCATCAGTACTCATAGCAGTCCTCTTGTAAGAGTTTATAGCAAACTCATCTTGTTCTTCTCTACTAATTCCACATTTTTCTGCTGTAGCATCAGCACACACTCCCATGGCATTTCCATTGTAGACATCAGTAAGACCATCTCTTACCAATCCATCAAGCATTTGTCCATGTCCATAACCATAGCCATATCTTCCTTTAGGGATATAATATGGAATATTCGACATAGATTCCATTCCACCAGCAACAACAATATCGTTGTCACCCAACATAATGGATTGTGCTCCTAACATGACTGTTTTCATCCCAGATGAGCACACTTTATTCACTAAAGTACAAGGTACATCATTTCCAATACCTGCACCTAATGCCGCTTGTTTTGCGGGTGCTTGTCCTAAATTTGAAGAAATAACATTCCCCATGAAAACTTCATTTACTTCTGAGGCGTCTACCGAAGCTTTCTCCAAAGCTCCTTTTATTGCTGTAGCACCAAGGTCTGTGGCCGAAAGTGAAGATAATACTCCACCGAAGCTCCCTATCGGAGTTCTTACTGCAGATACAATATAGACTTCGTTCATAGTGTTTATACTTATGTTTGTTTATTGGTAATTGGTGAATATTAATTCATTGCAATATATGAGAAAAGAATTAAAGGTGTAATTATTACAATAAATAATTTAAGAGATTGATTTAAAATAAAATATATAAATTCTCTTCTAGTTTCATCACTTCTTCCCCAAATTTATTATTCAGCCAGATGTAAGAATAAGGACTTAACGGTGCTTCTTGATGAAGATTTTGTTCATTTAATTTCAATAATTCCAACTTAGAAGATCTCCAAACCAGCTTTTCAGTATTCTCAGTCACTTTATATCCATGTAATAATTCATCAGACATTTTATGAAGGTGTGATTGTATTATTTCCTTCTTATCATGTATAGAGGACAATTGAGTAATTAGATGGTTCCCTTTATCAGAATGGAAAACTGATGATGCTAAAAGTTCTAGAATGCCTGATAGCTTTCTCAAACGTAAAGCGACATCTTCCATTTCATTTTTATGTGATTTAAAATGGCTAGATTCTTTAACTACAAAAGGGAAAATTTTTCTCTGCTTACGAACAGAAGTAATAATATCGGTATTGTCTTCAAACAGCTTCTGACGGTCCTCCTGATCTCCTTTTAATGTTTCTTCATACAAATTACTGATCAATAACAGGCACTTTGATAATTCAAACCTCCACTCCTTCTTAGCATGTATCGGCAATAAAAAAATGAAGATAACACTTATCACTCCACCAACAGCAATATTAATTGATCTCCAATAAGCTGCTTCATAAGACCATCCATCACCAATACTTAAGACAATAAGCATGGTCAAAATTGCTACTTGATAAGCATATTTATTACTCTTAAAAATAAATATTGAAAACAATGGGAAAGCGACACCTAATGCTAAGCTATGGATCAAAAGATTATCTGGGAACCAAAACAAAGTAATCAAAGACATTCCTGCCCCGAAGATAGTTCCTGATACTCTTTGTGACACCCTGTTTATTACCCCTCCCAATTCTACAACAGGCCTATTTAATACAAGGCATGTACCACTTATCCATGATCCATGGGGTATTTCTAATAATTTGGCACCTATAAAGGTAGACACTACCAATACCATCAATTTTAATAAGTGTACTAACTCTAAGTTAGAATAAATCCACAGCTCGATCTTTTGTTTATTAATATCCATTCAATTCTTTAACTACACTCTTATACCTAGATCACTAAGTTATTTCTTTCTTTACAATTGTAATTTTAATTAACAATCATCACTCTCTACCAGTAACAAACATCACTATTTCTGATCTACATCAGAGACTGATTAATTATCGTTATATAAATTCGGTTTCATTAAATATTTAAGATTTTAAGATTAACATAGATCAATTTTTCAACCTAAAAATGTAGCCAATTTTGAATCATCAGCTACTAAAAAATTTATTTATAATGAAAACAAGACTACTGTTTATTCTATTATCTCTTACTATTTCGGTTACATATACATTACAGGCTAAAGATGACCCATATGTTTATGTTACAAAACCCCAAAACCTAACCGAAGGTAAAAATAAAGTAAAACAGATAATACTAAATAATCATCTAAAGGTATTGCAACAAGACAAGATATTAAATGGAGAGGAATACTATTCTGTAGAAATAAAATGCATTGACCCAGACGGCAACAATCATGATATCTATTTTGATTACTCATCAAAACTTGGGGTATCAAAACTGATTCATTTAGAATTTAATGTGACAGAAAATAAGTGACACTTATAACTTTGATTCGTTTACCCGATTAAATTACTCAATGAGCTTTTAGGCTCCCTTTTTCGAAAGGGGGCTTATTTTTTATACAAAAAAAGGCCACTCCATAAGGAGCAGCCTTCTATGTCTAAATTCAATTCCAATACTATAAATTACATAGACTCATGGAAAGTTCTTTGAATCACTTCTAATTGGTGAGCTCTTGATAATCTGATAAAGTTCACAGCGTATCCAGAAACACGGATTGTTAACTGTGGATATTTCTCAGGGTTTTCGTAAGCATCCATTAAAGTATCTCTGTTCAATACGTTCACGTTCAAGTGATGAGCCATACCGCCTTCTTCAGCGAAGTAACCATCCATCATAGTTACAAGGTTTCTTACTTGAGTTTCACGATCAGAACCTAAAGATTTAGGAACGATTGAGAATGTATTTGAGATACCATCTTGAGCATCATTGTAGTCTAATTTAGCTACAGAGTTCAATGAAGCTACAGCACCATTAGTATCACGGCCGTGCATTGGGTTAGCACCTGGAGCGAATGGCTCACCAGCTTTACGACCGTCAGGTGTAGCACCTGTTTTCTTACCGTACATTACGTTTGAAGTAATTGTCAATAATGACATTGTAGGTACAGCTTCACGGTACGTTTTATGTTTTGCTAACTCAGTGAAGAAGATATGAGTGATTTCTTTAGCGATGTTATCTACTTCGTCGATGTCGTTACCATATTTAGGGAAGTCACCTTCGATTTGGAAATCAACTGCTAATCCATTTTCATCACGGATAGGTTTTACTTTTGCATTTTTAATCGCTGATAATGAATCGGCAATAATTGAAATACCTGCAGCACCATAAGCCATATCGATACCTGGATTAGTATCCAAGAATGCGAATTGAGCTTTTTCGTAGTAGTGCTTGTCATGCATATAGTGAATGATGTTCATCGTTTTCACATAAACACGAGCTACTTCTTTCATTGTTTTCTTGAATTGCGTCATTACTTTGTCGTAATCCAAGTACTCATCGTTAGCCATTGAATCGATGTCATTCACTGTCAATACGTTTTTGTTTTCGTCATGACCAGCGTTGATTGCCATCAATAATGCTTTTGGTAAGTTTGTACGTGCACCAAAGAATTGGATTCTTTTACCGATTTCTTGGTAAGATACACAACAAGCGATACCATAGTCATCTGATCCACGGTTAGGACGCATTAAATCGTCATTTTCGTATTGGATAGATGAAGTATCAATTGATACTTGAGAACAGAATTCTTTGAAACCTTCAGGAAGATCTTTAGACCAAAGTACAGTTAAGTTTGGCTCTGGAGATGCACCTAAATTATAAAGAGTTTGTAAGAATCTGAATGAAGTCTTAGTCACTTTAGTACGACCATCATGGAACTGACCACCGATTGCTTCAGTTACCCAAGTTGGGTCACCACCGAAGATTTCGTCATAAGCACCTGGACGTAAGTGACGAACCATACGTAATTTCATTACGAAGTGGTCGATATATTCTTGCGCTTCAACCTCATTGATTGTACCAGCTTCTAAGTCTCTTTGAATATAGATATCCAAGAAAGAAGATACGTTACCTAATGACATTGCTGCACCATCTTGTTCTTTTACTGCTGCTAAGTAAGCAAAGTATACTGCTTGTACTGCCTCTTTTGCAGTCTCAGCTGGACGTGTTACATCTAAACCGTACATTGCAGCCATCTCAGCGATGTCTTTTAATGCTTGAATTTGAGAAGTAATCTCTTCACGTAATTGAATGTTCATAGCGATATCCGCTCCTGAACCAACGATTAAACCGTTTTCAATTTTATTGAAGTCAGCTTGCTTAGCTGCGATCAATTGTTCAGTACCATAAAGTGCTAAACGACGGTAGTCACCGATTACACGACCACGAGCATAGTTATCAGGAAGACCTGTAAGTACACCTAATGAACGGTAAGTACGGATTTCTTTATCATATGCTGCGAACACTTGATTGTTATGATCTTTAGCATATTTGAATACGTTTTCAACTGATGGGTTAACTGTTTTACCTTTTTCTTCAACAGCGTTTTTAACTACTCTATAACCACCGAAAGGTTTCATAGCACGCTTAAGAAGCTCGTCAGTTTGTAAACCAACAATTGTTTCCAAATCTTTATTGATGTAACCTGCTTTGTGAGAAGTTACTGTAGAAATTGTATCTGTATCTATATCACGACAACCATTATTGTCACGCTCTTCTTTCATTCCTGCTAAGCAGATATCCCAAAGTTTTTTTGTAGCTTCAGTAGCTTCTGCTAAGAAAGATGAATCTCCGTAATATGGTGTAACATTATTGATAACAAAATCATAAACATCGATTTCATTTTTCCATTTTGTACCAACGAACTGAGAGTTTAATACAGCGTTTTCCATGTTTTCCATTTTTTAGTTTTTCTTTACAATCTACACATTACATTAACGGTGTTTTTCACACTTCGATGCAACGGTTAAGTTTTATTTAATTAATTCAGGTTAAATAACTCAACAGGAGTTAATTATTGTTTTATCAATTCTTCTTTGATCTGTTTTACCTCTTTTTCAGATTCAGGCTTCACAAACATCCACCAGTAAACCGTACCAACGAAGAACGCTCCTCCTACAATATTTCCTAGTGTTGCAGGGATTAAGTTAGTCACGATGAAATCTGACCAAGTAATTGCAGCTCCATTAAACATTGCTGCAGGGATGACATACATATTTGCAATACAGTGTTCAAATCCAAATGTTACGAATGTCATTACCGGGAACCATATCCCAATTACTTTGCCCATTACATCTTTTGCGGCATAAGCTTGCCACGCAGCTAAACATACAAGCCAGTTGGCTCCAACTGCCTTGAAAAAGGTCTTATAAAAAGGATTCCCTACTTTGTGTTCTGCTACACTGATTAGAGAATTGTGAAATACTTCAGCATCAACGACACCAGTTAATGTTGTAATAAAATAGGCTACAAATAGAGAACCTACGAAATTACCTAAATAACCAAATGTCCAAACTTTACCCAACTTTGAAAATTTCTGATCTTTTGCAAGTACTGATACAGTCATCATAGCAGTAGATGATGTAAAAAGTTCAGCTCCAGCAATAATCACTAAGATTAGTCCTACTGGGAACACAGCACCCATTGCAAATTTTGCTAAACCAGGATTTTCAGCAGCGATACCCGGCATACCTCCTCCGACAATAATTGCTAAAAGGAATCCAAAAGCAACGTAAGCACCTCCTAAGAATCCGAAGACTAACAATTGTTGGATGGACATATTTCCTTTTTGTAAAGCACCATTTCTGATGTTACTTAAAATATCTTTTGGTGATGAATAACCCATGTTGTGAAAGTTTTTTTGAGATTGATCTCTCGTGAACAATACAAAGATGTCATTCTCTAAAATCTATTTTGGTGATAGCCATCACTAAAAGAAAATGATTGCATACAAATATTCATTCACCGCTCAAAATCAGCTATTTAAAGCTGATTTTTCAATCAAAAAACCGCTATAGAAACACTTATTATCAATTGTACTATATACACAAAAAGGTGATTTTGGTAATGAAAATTCTCTTTTAGCGTAAACGAAAAAAAAGCGAAAATTCGCTTTCAGTCTAACGGAATTACATATACATTTAACTGAGTTTTTTTGAATAAAAATAACCGCATAGAAAAATAGATTTTAATAGTTTTCAAGATGATTTCACCTCAACAAAACCATACTTTTTAAGTATTTTAGATACAAAATCTATTACTAATAAGAAATGATATATTATGGGACATCATCATCACCATTCGCATGGACAACATTCTGATAGCACAAAAAATATTGGATTTGCATTTATACTCAACTTAGTTTTCACCATAATAGAGTTTATCGGAGGGGCAATGACCAATTCTGTCGCTATTTTATCAGATGCCATTCACGATTTAGGCGATACATTAGCTATAGGTATGGGTTATTTTTTTGAGAAATACTCCAATAAAGAAGAAAATACTAAATATACTTATGGATACAGAAGGTATTCAACTTTAGCAGCTATTGTCAATGTAATTGTACTCACGGTTGGTTCTATATTGATTCTCTTTAAAACAATCCCTAGGCTCATCGAGCCACAAGAGGTCAATTCTGAAGGAATGGTATACATGGGTATTTTAGGGGTAATAGTTAACGGAGCGGCAGTTTTTAAACTTTTTGGAAATAAAGACTCCGCAAATCAAAGAGTAATGATGCTACACCTTATGGAAGATACATTAGGATGGGTAGCTGTCCTCATTGGTGCTATTGTGATGCACTTTTATGACATCCCAATTATCGATCCTATCCTTTCAATATGTATCGCTGTATTTATCTTATATAATGCCATTAGAAACCTCTTTAGTATTTTACCTATATTTCTTCAGGCGGCACCGAAAACAGTTAACCAGGAAGAGATTATCAACGAACTAAAGGAAATTAACCATGTAACAGGAGCTCATGACCTACATATATGGTCTTTAGATGGGGAATTTAATGTTATGAGTTTACATCTAACTGTAGATAAAAATGTTGATATGAAAGAAGCTTCACTCATTAAACAAAAAGTAAGAGAAATTATAGACAAAGACCATATCAAACACATCACTATTGAGATCGAATGTGATGATGAAGATTGTGAAATGAATCATCGGCAATAAACCTAGATAAATAAAAAGCCTCAGAGTTTTATCTGAGGCTTTTTAATTATTTATGGTCTTTCATATATTTTATCATCATTTTTATAACCCGACTTGCTTTTATACCAATCAGAATAACTTTCTCCACTAGCTTCTGCCCATGTTCTAAAATGATTGTAAGCTGTAGTAATTTCTACATTCTCGTATGGGTACTTGAACTCATTAGCAACAACATTAATTGCCCACGGATGATTCAAAGTTGTTTTATAATAAGTATTTGTTCCTGAATCGGTATTATCATCATTCGTTTTGAAATAGTCATCCTCTGCCAATTCTGTTGGTGCATGATTTGGTAAGTGTACCTCCCTGCCTCTTTCTTGATTTACAAAAATAAATGGATTAGGATAATTGGTAAATGCAGAGTTTGCCAATTTATTCGCATCAAAATTTATTGTTACAGTAAACTCATGAGGAGTCACATATGGACTTGACGGTTTCACATTGACCAAAATCTCATCTGAAGACATTAATGAGTATGCATTCTCAAAGAAAATCACAGAAGCTTTTGTATTGCCATTTTCTGTACCATTGGAGGCGTTTGAAACTACACCTTGATCTAAAGTCTGCCCAGATACACTATTGACAAGCGATGCATTAAAAGGGAACTCAATTCCAAAACCATTACGATAATAACCTCCAATTGCATAGAGTTTAGAGTCCATAATAATATCTCTCACAAAATAGTTAGCATCCACTACCTTTTTATATTTAACCCCAATAACAAGGTCATTAAAATCATAATCACCTTTTGCTGGCCATAAATCTTCAAAACCATAAGTAGAATAGTTCGATTTATTATTTATATATATATCAAAAGCGCGTTCAGCATCTTCAGGGTAATCTTCTTCATGATCAAATAATCCATCGCCATCAGTATCTACCGCATCTGATATATCATTAAAGTCTCCTGTATCGATGGTAAAAGGACTGGCTGTTAAGTAGAACATACAATCGTTAAAGTCATTATCACCACCTGGACGGCTAATATCTTCAAAACCTAATACCACTAAATCTCTTGAGTCATCATTTAAAGCTACTACATGCTGTTTAAACCCTTCAGGAGAGTCATTATTCAATAAATAGTTGCTATACTTTACACTATTGCGGTATTGAGGATTATCAATACTTGGATTCCAACCATTAGGTATTAATACCCACCCCAAAGAAGTATTTGCATCAAACCTTCCTAAATGAACTTTATACCCCGTTTGTAATTGACCACCTGAATATTTGTACGATACATTCGGGAATATGATTTTAATACTATCGATATCATTGGTTGTTTGCGGTGGATTCCCTGTAGTATAAGTATAATACCCTAAAGTATTTCTGTACCCTGCTCCTTCATGAACAAAAGTAATCCAAACATCTGCTTCTTGTAAGATTCGTGTATCATAATTGATATCTTGAAGGTAATCGGGATTGTAAGTTGGTACTGGTCTTCTTTCTGGTAATGATGCGTCAATATCATCTAATAGATCTTGTGAAACTGTATCAGGTGTGGTTAAATAATCAGGAAGTCCATCAGAATCCCAACCCCCATAATAATTATGAAGTGTTCCTGAATAACTAACCCTTGAACTAGATGTGTTTTCAACTTCTTCCACATTATCATAAATATAACTATCGCTAAGAGAGAGATAGTTCATACCCGTTGTAATTGGATATTCAAAGAATTGTGGTACTCCCGCTTTAAGAGTTTTGATATACAACTTGTTGGTACCTCTTTCTAAATTATAAGAGGATAAAAATGCATCTGAACCTTTTAATACAACTCTCCCTAAAAAAGAATCATCATTAAATGTACTGCTTGAATATAATTCAACAGGCAAATTAGTTGAGATGTATTCTTGCATGATATTCAGATCATAGTTTTCAGTGGTTGAGAAATTAAAAGAATTATCTACGGTGAGTTCTTCAAATCCCGAACTAGTTGTTGGATTATCTTCAGTCTCCTTTTTACAAGAGAAGACGATAGTTGTTAATAAAAAAAAAGCAAGAAAATAGTTTTTCATGATTGGGGTGGTCCTGGGTTTAACTTACGTTAAAAACACACCCTAATTCAAACTAGTTCCTTGCGTTACCTATTCTATAAATTTTTATATGATAAACTTTAAATTGTCTAATTTTAAAGTCTTCCCTTATCCTACTTTTCTTAAAGGCAAACCTGATTCTGGGATGGATTGGGTTGATACTTCTTCAAAAGCGATACCAATTCTAATAATTTCTTTCTTTAGGAAACCTCCAATTTCAGCAGAAGTTACTTTATCTGTTTTATATGCCGCCCTAATATTTTGTACTCCATACTTTCCTTCAAGCTTCTCTACAGCTTTAAAAAACGATTCCGCCTTGTCTTCAAATTTCTCAGAAGCTGAATTTTCCCAAGTACAATATACCCCATCTAAATCATACCTTTCGATACACCCTTTGTGTTTTGGTAATATTTGATTTAATCGATGCAAAAATTCTTGTGCTGATTCTAACTTTTGGTTGATATCCTCCGTACGGTAATTCCATCGTAAATGCATCACCACAAATTCTTTTTCCTTTGGGTGATAAAACCTAGAAAATACGGTATCAAATAACTCTGTTGCTCCTAAGAACTTATCGACTTCAAAAATAAAATGGTATAAGCCAAAAAGGACCATCATATATATTGCCCTGCCCAAAAAGAAATTTGAATTGAAAGATGCTATTAAATGATGAATCACTTCAGAAAATGACATATCATCAGAAAGCATACCTTTTAATACGTCTTCAATTACAATAGCAAAGAATATCACAAAAGTATACAGAAGTGATTTTAATAATACAACATTAAGTAGTTTGGTCCTTTTTAATTTTAAATCTATCCCAACAGATTCTAAAATAACTACCACTTTACCGGTTAATGCAGCAGAAAAAGTAGCAGCACCAATATATCCAATCTTAAAATCAATTTTATCCGAAATAAGAACAGCTATAATCACTAAGAGATTAAGCCCTACGGCAAAGTAAGTAGTGACTAAAAATGTCTTTTTCACTTCATGTATGATAGTTTCCTTTAGGTTACTCATATTTCTTTTTGCTTAATATATTTTGTCAGTTTGAGTACTTTTCTTCTCATATAGATTGAGGCTACTAATATAGAAGCAATATCAGAGAAAAAAAACGATAGCCATGTTCCACTGATCCCCCAGTAATAAGAAAAGATGTATACAAAAGGAATTCTAAAGAGTACTTGTCTATTTAAAGTAAGTAATAGTGCATCTTTTGCTTTCCCTAAAGATTGAGCATACATAGAGGCCATTATGCCAATAGTTACAATAGGTAGACAGGTCATAACACCATAAATTGCAGGTATACTTTCTTCGATTAATTGTTGGTCGTTAGTAAACAAAGAAGTAAGCTTCTCATCAAATATAAAGATGATTATGATGATCACTAGATTGATGACGACACCGTATTTTATAGATTTAACAATGACATCTTTTACTCTCTGGTATTTTTTTGCCCCATAATTAAAGCTAGAAATCGTTAAGAATCCTTGTCCTAGTCCGATCATTGGGAAGGACGCTAATAAATATAGCCTACTAATTACACCATAAACAGCGACACTAACTTCACCACCATGATCATATAAAATATGGTTTAAGATAATAGCGATAACACTAGATGCTGCTTGTCTTGTAAATGAAGCACTACTTAATCCTAAAATTTCTTTTAAGTATTTCTGTTTTAACTTCAAGTACTTTAAGGATATACTCAACTCAGTCTTACCGAATTTAAAAAAGATAAATAGAAATACTGAACCTATAATATATGAGATAAATGTAGCAACAGCGGCTCCTTTCATTCCCCAATCTAATCCTACAATTAATATTGGGTCAAGAATAATATTAATAACGCTAGGAACTACCATAGCAAACATGGCAGTCTTTGCATTCCCCTCTGATCTCACAGCATTATTTGCTACAATTGACCATGTAAGAAACGGGATTCCCCAAAGAACAATAGCATAATATTCTTGGGCAAAACTGTAGATTTCTCCATTCGCTCCAAAGAAGATTAATAAGGGTTCTTCATAGATTTTACCTAGGACTACTGCAAGAATCGTTAATGTGGATACGATTAGAATTTGATTGCCTAATATCTGATTAGCTACTAATCTATTTTTTGCTCCTAAAGCCCTAGATATAAGAGACGATCCTCCGATACCAATAGCCATACCGATAGATTGAATAATTAAAATCAGTGGAGACACTACAGAAATCCCTGCCAAACCTAAGGTACCTACCCACCTTCCAATAAAAAATGTATCTGCCATTTGATAAATAACCATTACCAACATACCTGCAGCTGCAGGTACAGACATTTTTATCAATAAGTTTTTAATGGGTTCAACACCTAAATCAGGATGAGATTTTGCTGACATATTCTAACGATAGACATAATAAATGAATGAGCAAAGATGAGTAAAGTATTTTGTAAGTCAATTCATATTTAGAAAAAAACACAAAAGAAAACTAAAAATGTAACATTTTTACTTTACTGTTGGTATGGCAACTCTAAAAGTTGAACCTACATTCTCTTCCGATTCACAAACTATCACTCCTCCATGCATTTCGACAAATTCTTTGGCAATCACCAAACCTAGACCTGTTCCTTGAATATGATTAGTATTACTTGCTCTAAAAAAAGAATCGAATAATTGAGAGAATTCAGTTAATGGTATTCCTATTCCTGTATCTATGATTTCAAATACAAAGGCAGTATCATCTACCTGCACATTAATTGTTATCAGTTGATCAGAATATTTGATGGCATTAGAAAGTAAATTATCCAAGACATGTTCCATCAACTCAACATCAAGATAAAACTCCTTTAATTCTGCCTTTATATCTATTCGAATTTCTCTTGTCAAAGCAGTTCTATCAATATATTCATCTAAGTATTCTCGAATAAACTTTTCTACCTCAACTTTAATAGGGCTAAATGGAGTTTTTCCTGCCTCGATCTTTCCTAACTGTAAAACCTCTTCCATTAAGATATTCAGTCTTCTCGACTCATTTCTCATTCTATCTACAAACTTGGTAAGGTTCAGTTCTTCTAAATTAAACCCTTTCTTTTCGAGTGTAAGTTCCATCAACTCTAAATTAGTGGTTACAGTTGCTAATGGGGTTTTGAACTCATGTGAAGCCATTGAAATAAATTTAGATCGCATTTCATTCAGTTCTTTCTCCCGCTCTAAATTCTTACGCAACTCCATTTCTATTTTCTTTTGGCTAATCACATTTCTAATAATGATAAAATAGAGGTTCTGATTAGCAACAGGGAGTAATGTCAAACTTATTTCTGTGGGAAAGTCTTCTCCATTTTTCTGAATAAACATCCATTCAAAACGAAGTTCCCCTTGACCGTCACAGCTTTCTTTCATTGCTTGAAAAAGTTCAATGGAGCTTCCTCCTTTAGGCTGTTCCTCTGGTGAAACTTTATCCAACCAATGGAAAAACAATACTTCATTGACCTCTCCAAAAAACTGCTCCACCTTTTCATTATAGATAGAGATCCTAAACCGATCATCTAATAAAAAATAAGCATCAGAAGATTTATCAAACATTGTTTTAAATTTCTCCTGTTTGATCTTTAATTCCTTTCTTTTGATAGAAAGCATCTCTTCTAACTCTGAATTTAAGTTTGTCAAAGATTTCTCTGTAATTTTTATATGAGTAATCTCTTTGATGATACAGTTGCTAATCCCTGAGGGTTCACTGATTATTTTGAGCTCATAAAATCGTTCGTCTCGAGTATAATCATGTTGGAAAATCTCTTTACTCAATCTAGCTCTTTCTATGATTTCGAAAAAGTCTATAGGTAATGGAGATGGAAGAGGAAAAGACAGTCGATCTCCTACATTGATATCTGGCGGGAAATTAATTTCTTTTGGTACATGTAATTCTACTACTTGATTATGTCGGTCAATGATAAGCACAAAATCACACATCAACTCAATAATATTGTGTCGTTGTTTTTGAAATATATTGATTCTATCGTCTTTTTCGCCTTTTTCTTTTTCAATATAAAAAGTGATGACAAACATACATCCAAGAGCTACAGTGATAAAAGCACTCTTGGTGAAAAGGCATATGCAGAGAAAAACAATTAAAGCAACAAGAGAAAATGGGGTAGTAATTGATAGTTTTTTGGTCATATTCGTAAATCAATAGAATGATTTACTGTAAGTTATGAAAGATCAACGACTTATTTCACTTTTGAGCGATGAAATTTTGGAAACTTTACTTCCATAAATTTTACTGCTGATTTAAAATTTGTCATTTCTCTATCTGATACCACAATAGGTGTCGAAATCTTTGTATAGATGCTTAATACATCAAATTCCTGTTTACCTACTTTCTTTTTTGTCACTTCCCAAAACAAAATATATTTTGACAAATTAATCGTTTCCTTTGCTCCAATACGCAAAGGATAACTTTCCGTCACAGACATTGTCTTAAAGGTCACCTTTTTATAAGCAAACATAATCCTCACTAACATCATGATCGTAAGGAGTACAAAAGAAAGTAATAATACTAGTTTATACCATGCAAATCCTCCTAGATCCATCCACCTAACAGTACCTACAGATAACATTACCATTAGAAAAACGAATATCCCTAATGCAAAAAAAGCAGGAGTCTTCGGGTATAAATTTATTGCTTTCGTGTTTCCTGTTCTATTTGATTTCTTACTCATGTTAACCTACTAAAATCAAAATTGCTGATACCATTGCTCCACCTGTAACAAAGAAATTCCAATCTCTTTGAGACCACATTGTCATTCTCATCACAATCAGGTTTATCAGCATAATAATTAACACAATAACAATCTGACCTAGTTCCAAACCTAAATTGAAGGCTAATAACGGTTCGACAATATTTTCACCAGAACCTAAAAGAGATTTTAGGTAATTTGAAAATCCTAAACCATGAATCAGTCCAAATACTGATGCTTCAATATAATATCTTCTAAATGGAATTCTTTTATCAAGATAATGTGGTCTGTTTTTGTGATCTACAGAATTAAATAGATTAGAAATACAAACAATAATGATGGTCACCGGGATAAGTGTTTCAATTAGATCGGCATCAATATTTACTATATCTAAAGTAGACAAAGCCAAAGTAATAGAATGCCCTAATGTAAATGCTGTGACTAACCAAATTACTTTTTTAAGATCTCTTGTGCTGAAAGTCGCTACTAAGGCTAAAATAAATAATATATGGTCGTACCCTTTAACGTCTGTAATGTGCTCTAACCCTAACTGTAAGTAAAGCCAAAATTCTGACATAATGCTGTTGTGCTTGTTAATTATTAATTGTTACAAATATAATTCAGTTTCATTCCTAGTGCTCCCAATATTTACAAATAAGGGCGGATTGATATTCTTTAGAGGTATTCATACAATAATCTCTCCTAATTGTATTATATTAAAAAGGAATATAATAATTTTGATAGCTCATATCAATTCAAGTTAATCATGCAGTTTCTGAGAAAATTATCTCTGTCGATGCTCTTTTTATTAACTAGCATCTCCACATTGTACGCACAGGACTCTTGGGAAAAGATCAAGGAAAAAAGAAAAGGAAGTGTCACTGTATACTATATACAGAACAAACCTTTTGTCTATTCATTGGCCAATGGCTCTATGGGCGGTATAGAGTATGAAATGTTTTCTGAGATGATTAATCAGAAACGAAAAGAACTGAAAGCTGTAATTGATATTAAATGGGAATCAGTCGCTTCATGGGACGAATTATATGACATTATCTCGGACGGAGGTGATGGTGTTTTTGGCATGTCAGGTATTACTATCACAGAGAACAGGAAGAAAGATTTCGACTTTCTTCCAAGATATATGCCTGATATAGAAATTATAGTTTCTTCGGAAGAAGTTCCACTCTTTCAAAAAGTAGAAAACTTTAATTCTGCCATGCAGTCTCTTCACGCAGTGACTATAAAAAACTCAACTTTTGAACGTAACATTGTCAAACTAAAAAACGAGCACCTTCCTGCATTAGAATATTCCTATGTCAATAATGCAGAAGATATGATTAATAAAATAGCAAGAGCAAATGATTTATGGGGTTATACTCAACTGTCGAACTATGCCTATGCATTATCTAAAGGACTTCGTTTACACAGACAATTGTTCTACCAAACTGAGAATAGTGGTTTGGCGGTTATCCTTCCATTAAATTCCACTTGGAAAGATCCTTTATCTGAATTTTATGCCTCTCCTACTTTTAAGCCATACATTAATAACCTTATCCGAAAGTATTTAGGGGATAAAATCACTGATCTAATTTGGGATATATCTGCGGAAGATAATAGCCTTATTGATACATTAAGAAACCAACAGCGAGAAATCGGGCTTTTAACTGTAGAGTCTGAGATCAGGTTATTACGATTGACTCAAAAAGAATTGGAAATCTCCCAACAGAATACTATTCGAAATATTCTTGTTGTCGGGCTATCCGTCACTTTATTACTTTTAGTGATGCTTTTCCACTTTAATAATCTCGTGAAAAGATCTAATCATAAACTGGAGCAACAAAACCAAGAGATTGATCAACAAACGAAGTCTCTAAAAACTGCCTACACCGATTTAGAAAAGCTTAGTGGAATTGGTCGAGAAATCACATCTAAGCTACATATTTCTGAGATTATTAGAACTTCTTATGAAAGCATCAATGAGCTGATCGGAACCCCTATTTTTGGTATTGGCATATTTGATGAAAAGACGAATCAGCTCAAGTTCCCCTACATTTTTGAAGGAAACCAGGTACTTGAAGAACAAGCTTATGATATGAATGATAAGATGAGACTAGCAGTAATGTGCTATGATCAGAAAAAAGAATTTTTCATTCAAAAGTTTAGTTCTGACCACCGTAACTATGTAAAAGAAGTCCTAAAACCAATTGTAGGTAAAAATGCAGAGTCCATTATTTATATTCCTCTAGTGGCTAAACACAAAAAACCAATAGGTGTATTTACGGTTCAATCTTTTGATCCTAATGCTTTTGATAGTTACAAACTGAATCTTGTAAGAAACCTTGCTATATATATCCGTATTGCTCTTCAGAATGCCAATTCATTTAGTAATCTCAATGAGAAACAACAAAAACTTAAGGAAGCCAACTTCCATATCATTGAGCAAAAGGAATTGATTGAGGAGAAAAACCATGAATTACAATCTGCTAATGCTGATAAAAACCATTTATTAGGCATTGTAGCTCATGATTTAAGGAATCCGCTGGCGAGTTCAATTACATTATTATCAATGCTAAATGCTACAGAAGCCAATTTAGATGAAGATGAGAAAATGTGTATTGATGGATCGCTTAAGGCAATGCATCGTATGAATAATATGATTGAAGAAATCCTTGATGCAAGAGTCTCTGCAAACAAAAAGGAACAAGCTACACAAGAAGCAGAAAAGGATATCTTCTCGATTTCCGAAGTGATTGATCAAGTCGTTAACGATTTTAGTAGTACCGCTGATAGAAAAAACATTGCCTTAAAGTTTAACCTATTATCTGATGGCCTTGTTGAAGCAAATCAACAACACTGTATTCAGATTGTAGAAAACCTTATATCCAACGCAATTAAGTTTTCTCCTAATGGTACTCAAGTGATCACCACTTTAGAAAAAACTAAAGATCATATCATCATTGATATCACAGATCAAGGTCCTGGTATCTCGGAAGAAGATCAGAAAAAGTTATTTAAGAAATATCAGAAACTCTCAGCAAAACCGACAGGTGGAGAAAAATCTACAGGCTTGGGGCTTTCTATTGTTAAGAAGTATATTGATGAAATGGAGGGCAAGATTTCCTGTAAATCAGAACTTGGCAAAGGCACCTCATTTATCATCAACATTCCATATTTATAAAAAAGAATCCCAACTCATTTACTGATGAGTTGGGATTCTTTTTTTTACTTGCTAATCTTCACTACAACTTGGTCGATTTTACCAGTAAATTTCGTTTCATAAGGTCCATACCCTATTCCTTCAGCAACAGGCGTTTGATTATCTAAACCAACATCTGCTGTCTCATCGGCAGAGAACATATTCGGTTGTGTTCTATCGATTCTTCCTTTTGATTTTGTTCCATCTGATACTGATAATGTAGCATCGCCGCCTTTTCCATTACCACCACCATCATAATCAAATTGGAAATTTATGGTTGCCTCCCCTTCTTTGAGAGGTTTCTTTCCTTTGATCACATATTTTTCTAACCCAAGGAAGTTGTATGTAAACATTGGAACTCCATCTTTCATGTAAAGTGACCAACCACCAAATCGTCCACCTTGACTTAAGATTACACCATTTGCACCATCTTTTGGCACATCGATCTTTGCTTCGATACTGAATGAACGGTTTTTAATATTGATGAACGTATTCTCCATCATACCTTCCATGCCTTCATATAACTTCAGCTCTGTTCTATCTCCCATAAGATCAGGTCTACCAGCGATCGCAGCGTTTGTTCTTTCTACCACTCTATCATCGATTGGTAACACATTGTACTTTTCTGCTTCTGCCATAAATAGATCTTGCAACTCTTTAAGTTTTTCAGGATGTTTTTTAGCTAGGTTATTCGTTAAACTAAAATCATCTTTTACATAATACAAGTCCCATTTATCGTCTTCTAACGGAGGAAATCCATTCATTTCCCATGGTGCTCTATGAATTGTTCTTGCAAACCATCCATCGTGGTATATTGCTCTATTACCAAACAACTCGAAATATTGAGTATTATGACGCTCAGCTGCATCAGGATGATCGAAAGTATAGGCAAAACTAGTCCCTTCAATAGGTGTCTGTGGCACTCCATTTACTACTTTAGGCTCTGGCAGATCTGCTAACTCCAATATGGTTGGAGCAATATCTGTCGCATAAGTAAATTGAGAACGGATACCATTTTTATCTTTTACTTTTTCTGGATAGTGTACAATCATACCTGTACGAGTACCACCAAAATCAGAAGCAATCTGCTTTGTCCAAGTAAAAGGAGTGTCGAAAGCTACCGCCCAACCGGCTGCCATATGAGGGAATGTATTTGGCATACCCCAATCATCAATAAGAGGCAGCAAGTCTTCTACTTTTTCTTCAACGAAATTGAAGTAAGTCATTTCATTATACATACCAACCATTCCGCCTTCAGCACTTGTACCGTTATCGCCTGCAACAAATACGATCAACGTATTTTCTAATTCGCCTATTTCTTCAATAGCGTCTACAAGTCGACCAATTTCGTAGTCTGTCATCTCCACAAAACCGGCAAATACTTCTGCTTGTCTTGCAAATAACTTTCTTTCATCGTCAGATAAAGCTTTCCAGTCTTTAATATCTTCAGGTTTAGGACCAAGCTTGGTGTTTTCAGGAATCACACCTTCAGCTTTCATGTCTTTCATGGATTGATCTCGTACAGCATCCCATCCTTTATCAAACTTCCCTTTGTACTTATCAGACCATTCCTTTTTCACATGGTGAGGAGCATGTACTGCACCAGTAGAGAAATAAACGAAGAATGGTTTATCTGGGGTTAATGATTGCTGTGCTTTCATCCAATTGATCGCCTGGTCCGTCATATCTGTAGTAAAGTGGTAATCATCTGTTTTTGGAGGATTCACTTTTTTTGTTCCATCGAAAATCAAAGGTGCATATTGATCCGTTTCGCCACCAATAAATCCATAGAATTTATCAAAACCTTGTCTTGTTGGCCAACGATCATATGGTCCAGAGATACTAGTTTCCCATGCAGCAGTTTCATGCCATTTACCAAAAGCAGCCGTACTGTAACCATTTAATCTAAGTGTTTCAGCAATTGGAGCTACATCTGGAGTTAGAGCACCTGTGTTACCAGGATAAGCTGTAGAAGTCTCCATAATCGACCCCGTATTACAAGTATGATGATTACGTCCTGTTTTTATAGCCATCCTTGTTGGAGAACAAAGAGAGGTTGTATTAAAATTATTATACCTCAGACCACCCTGGGCAAGCGACTCCATCGTTGGAGTATTAATAGGACCACCAAAAGCAGAAGTTGCTCCAAGGCCTAAATCATCAATTAATATCACTACAACATTGGGTGCTTCTTTTGGAGCTTTTACTTCAAATCTTTCTGGAGGTGTCGTATTTCTTGCATCTAGTTCTTGGTATTTTTTTGTTGGAGGAGGAAGTACAGGTAATACCTCTCTATTTAGATTTTCCTGTGCTTTTGTGATGCCTGTCATGAGGAACATCAACAAAAGTGTGTTCATTATTTTATTGTAATTCATAACTTTATTTTAGATTGACAACAGTTATTATAACGCTTGCTACTTACTCTAAAACATTAAATTTTGTTTTTGGTTTATTAAATTCTATTCGTAATAATTTAGCTTACTTTATTTTAAGAAAAAAGCCTCACTTGAATATATCAAGTGAGGCTTTTCGCTTAAATCTTATCTTTTATTTCTTTAATCCTTTCATCAAAAGTGATCTCTCCATATTTCACATCAGGATTTTTAATCGTATTCAAGTAATCCAATACTTCAGGTTGATGATCAGTACTTTTTCCTGATCGAGGATCTATGTATTTCATAGTCGACCATAAAACTGTCTTTAATGAAGATTTTGCATCGTCCATCATATAATACTCTACTACAATAGTGTTGACATCAACATGGATAATACTTGATTTGATTCTTACCCACTCACCTACTGCCGCAGGTCGTAAATATGAAATCTGATGATTATAAATTACCCAGCCAGTACCAAATTCTTTAAAGACATCGGCTATATTATATCCATACAATTGAGGAACTCTATCCTCCCTAGCATTAAAGAAGTAATCAAAATACTTTGCATTATTTAGGTGACGAAATGGGTCACAATCCTGAAAACGAATGATTACTCTTGATTCAGTTTCCTTAGGATAGCTTTTATTATTATCGTGATAAAAAGGCATTTATTTATTCTATTGGAATCTATCGTTACGGTCAATCCATGAGTTACGTCTCTCCCATTTCAAGTCCTGAAGCATTGCTGCTTTTACTGCGATAGTAATGTTATATGATTGTCTTGGGCCAAATGGAATCCAATTAGCTGTAAGTTGCCAACAGTGTAAGTCTCTAGTAATATCAAAAGATGTGTAAGAGAATGATCCTTCTTTAAAGTCATACCCTGAACGGAATGCAAATTTCCACTTAGGAGTTAATGACACATCTCCACTAAATGTCAGTGTTTGGGTCACAGTTGGCTCAGCATAACCTGTTTTACTGTAGTTCAAACTATAGTTAACACTTAATGACCAAGGGACGTCAAAGTCCATATAAAGATCTGGATTACGACGCATTTCTTCAAGCATCTGTCTCTCCATCTCATTCCTTGGCTCCATGGCATCAAGTTTCTTTTCTTTTTTCTCCTTGGCTCCTTTTGGTGATAAACGAGTACCCACAGCAATTGTCATATTACTCAATGCTGCAAGTCCGTTACCAGTACTAGCTAAAGTATATTGTGATTTGTATTGAGAAGTAACAACTTCTTTACCTAGTGTCTCATCGTACTTTGTATCTGTGACAATATATTGATATGGATCCCAACGAGAATTGACACTAACATCTACTTTTTTCAGTAATGTAGTACGGAAACCGGCATTAATATCTGACCAGTTCAATGAATCCCGTTCAAAGTCATAACCCGAAGATATATTAAAGTTATTCAAGAGCATGGTCTTTTTCGCTTTTCCATCTTCATCTTTTCTACCCGATTTGAGTTCCAAGATATTATTCACAGAGAAACTTAAGTTATTACTTCTACCTGTTGAAGGTTTTCCTACTAAACCACCTTCTGATCTAAAAACTTGTCTACCTTTTGAATCTGTAGAAGATGTTTGAACCCATTGGTAATAATCATAATTAGGATCGCCAAAATCAGGTCTAAAGCTCATTGAAACTGAAGGCTGAATAGTATGTCTAATAATAGAACCACCTTTCATGTTATAGAACATAAACATGTTGGTGTTAAAACCTACTGCAGTACTATATTCATTATATCTTGTTAATCCTTGTGTTGTATCTACCTGTACCGCATTTTCTGATTCGATATAGGTATAATCGTATGATACTGGATGCCAATATTCTTTATAATTGAAACTTGGAGATAATGTAAAGTATTTTAATACTTTCATCTGAGTACTCATCGGGATATCATGAGTAACACCCCAACGAAAGCTGTCTGTATAATCTCCGAAGTTAGATAGAAGGTCAGGATATTTACCGTCTTCTCCGGTACCATCACCTGTAGACTCTTCTGCACCAACTACGTCAAAAGGAAGACTACCAACACCAGGCTTGTTCGTCATCTCACCTCTTGCACTCATATTATATGTAATACCAATTTCTGAAATTGGATTAGACTTTTTGAATAGACTTTTAAATGGTCTCGCTCTCGCCATGTTTAAACTGGCTTCTGGTGCTAAAGTAGCCTCACCCGTTTGAACGTTTTGTTGATAACGCGTTTGAGCTGTTGTTGAGAGGTTTACATTACCAATAGCAAAACTATTAGAATAACTAACTGATGAGTTCATTGATGATTGTAAGTAATCATTGGCATCTTGCGAGTTATTTCTATTATAGTCAGAGTTGGCAATATTTACATTGGCCGAGAACCTTGAACTTTTCTTACTTTCTTGTGAGTGTGACCATTGGATTTGATAATCTGTTCTACTTGAAACAGAACCATCGTTTTCCTGAAAAAGGTTGTTGACATATGAGAACCTTGTATTACCACTGAATGAGTACCTTTTTCGGTATTGTGATGATACATTTACACCCCAACCACCCAATGTATAAGCAGTACCTAACACTGTTAAGTTGAAGTAATCTGTTAATGCTAAGAATACACCACCATCTCTCAAGAAGAAACCTCTATCGGTAGACTCACCATAAGAAGGCATAATAAATCCTGATGTATTATCAGAAGTGGCAGGAAATAATCCAAAGAAAAATCCTAATGGTAACGGGCTCTCATTTAGCTCCACCAAGAAGGGTCCTGATACGATATTTTTTTCAGGAACTACCTTTAATTTTTTTGTTCTAAATCCAAAGTGAGGGTGTTCTAATCGACAAGTTGTATAAACGTTGTCCGACATATACATTTCAGGCCCTGCCGTTTTTTTCACTACTTGAGAAGTAATAATACCATCACTTTCTTCAGTAACAATACCTTTAATTAAACCTTTACCAGTTTCATAGTTATAGATCATCTGGTTGGCATTAAAGGTAGACTGACCGTCCTTGAATATAGGTTTTTGAACTATCTTACCAGTAGAATCAGGAATACCTTGTGCTTTTACAATGTGGGTTACGAAGTTCATCTGAATATCACCCGCATTTAATTTCTGCTCACCAAATGTCACTTCTGCTTGATCTTTCATATACATGGTTTGCGTCCTCATCTCAAAATTGGACCATTCCGAAGTATATTCAACGGGCGAATCAAAAGCTTCATCTGGAGTAGTAATGGCGTCAGCTCCTTCTGTTTTAAAGAGATTTAATACATCATAAATTTCTTCAGGACCAACATAGTTTTCGTCACTACTAAACTCCAACATAATGTTATCCAACTCATCAAAGACACCAGAATCTGAAGCTTCTTCCCATTCTGCATCATCTTCTGAGATCAATGCATTATTTAATTTTATGATTTGTTCTACAATATCAGGATCACTCATATCCTTTCTTACTTGCTGAAGCTCTCTATCTCCACGGAAAAGCACAGAATCCGAAAAGGCATGCAAAACCTGAGCGTACTTCCTCATAGTTTCATTATTAGAAGTAGCGTTCAACGAGTTGATCGTACGAGACAATTCTCTAACAGCTTGTCTACTTTTTGCTGTATCGCTTTCTACTCGATAAAAAGCGGGCATTTCCTCCATCTTATCACTGGCCTTAGCTTCATTTGTAGTTAGAGTTATAAAACAGATGAAACAGGCAAGTCCATACAATAGGTTTTGCAAAAAATTAAGTATATATGAATGACAACTAAAAATCTTAAACATAAAGTCAGTAGATCTTTTTTTCTATCGACTTCTCACAAATTTACAGTAATATTTTGAGTCTTCAAGATCAAATTTTGAAAGAAATGTAGAATAAATGATATTCTTTGATAAATTTGAGAAGTCGTAACAAGACTGCAAGCTACAATTAGAACTTTTAGATTTCAAATCAAAATTTAATATCGTGTCCACTATAAAAGTTGAGTTATCTAACGAAGTAAAGGTCGGATTATTTGCAATCATCTGTGGTTTAACCCTTTATGTAGGCTATAAATTCTTAAAAGGAATAGATGTTTTTTCTAACCAAAATACTTATTACGTTATTTATGATAAAACTCCAGACCTACAAGTCTCTAATAATGTCACAGTAAATGGATATATCGTTGGAAGAGTTTCAAATATGGAGCTTTTACAAGACCAAAATAACAAGGTTAGAGTTACTTTAGATATTCAGGAAGGCGTTTCATTATATAGAGACACAAAAGCTGTTATTGCCGATAAAGGTATGTTGGGTGATAAACAGGTAAAACTCATCTATCAAAAAAATAATGCTCTTGCCAAGTCCGGTAGTATCTTAGATGGAGATGTTGAGAATGGAATGTTTGCCCAATTATCCGAAAAAGTTGACCCTTTGTTAGCGTCACTAGAAGCAACGTTAGATACGGCAAGAATCGTATTAAATGGCTTTAAAGGTACTGGTGCTAAATTAGATGGCTTACTCGCTGAAACTACAGAAACGGTTCATACTGTCAATTCTAGCGGACTAGACCAAACATTACATAACTTCAGAGACATATCTGAAGAGTTTAAAAGTGCATCTCAAGAATTACAACCACTGTTAGCTAAAATGAGTCATATTGCTGACTCTATAAACAACGCTCCACTTACTCAGACAGTGAAAGAGGCAGAAATGTTATTAGCGAATACAAATAAAACTCTTGAGCAAATCAACAACCCAGAAGGAACGGTTGGTGCTTTATTAACTGAGAGAGAAATGCATGACCAAATGGTACGCACAATGAGTGATCTTGATTCATTATTCATTGATTTTAAGGCGCATCCTAAACGTTATGTTCATTTTTCCGTATTTGGTAAGAAGGACAAGGCTCCGAAAGAAGAAAAAAAGAAAGACAAGAAATAGTAATAACTAATAAATAAATATGATCACAGGTAGCGAATTAATCACTTTAGTACGTGATGTTGACCTTTATAATGCAATGACTGCATTGAAGAAAGACTTCTTAAAAGTTGATCCCGCTTTTATGGATTTAAGTGATGACGATTTTATTTCAATCACTTTAATTTCTCCTTCAATTGGTATTGCTCTTGCAAATGGTAGCGTAAGCCACTACGAAGAGATTACATTAAGAAGAAAAGCAAGAAAACTATCAAGAAGAAGTTTCTTCCAAAAAAATGATCCTCTTGCTCCTGCATTAAGATATTTAGCCTACAATTTTTCAGAGTGGGAAAATCGTTTTTATGAGTTAATCAAAATTACGATGCACTCTTCTCTTAAAGCCAACAATGTAGTACTTGATACACTAAAGAACCCTCAGGCTTTAACAGGTGATTTAAAAAGAGATATCCTAAACGCTCCGTTCATTTTTGTAAAATTCCTTTCTTTCTTATTTATGGAAGAAGACGATGATTTGTTAAATGAAAGAGCTATCACTGAAGTAGAACTTGCTAAGATTAGACAAATTGGTGTTGAATTAGAAATCGACAATGTGCCAATTTTCCAGGAGTTCTGCGATTCATTTGTCATCAGATCTGGTGATGTAGTTGAATAAGATTACAAGAATTAAGAATATTTTTAAAAGCGAGTAAATAACAATTACTCGCTTTTTGTATTTTTGCATTATGAGCACAAACGAAATCAATATTTTAAACGGTGCAGACTTAAGAAGGACTGCCAGTAGAATTAGTATTCTAAAAATATTTATGGATACCAATGTAGCTTTGAGTGAAAATATTCTCGAAGAACGCTTGGCTGGTATTTGTGACCGTGCAACAATTTATAGAACTCTCAAAACCTTTATTGACAAAGGGATTTTACACCGTGTAATTGATGAAAATAGCGTTGTGAAATTTGCTATGTGTAACGCTGAACACTGTTCAGGACATGAACACAGTCATGAACATGTTCATTTCAAATGTCAGAAATGTGGTGATACAGAATGTATGGATGATTTACCGATTCAATCTGTTCAATTACCCGATGGCTATACTGCTTCTGAAACAAATTTCCTCATTTTAGGTGTGTGTAAAAATTGCAATGCTTAATTTTTTTTGAAAAGCATGCAACCTTCTACTATGAATTATGTCTTTAAAGTGAATCAATCGTCAGAACAATGACCGCTACGCTAGAAAGATGTAAACAAGGCGATAGACAAGCACAGTTTGAAATATATCAACAATACTCTAAAGCAATGTTCAATGTTGCAGTGAGAATTGTAAACAGCTTAGAAGAAGCTGAAGATATATTGCAAGAAGCTTTTCTAAATGCCTTTCGAAATATTGAAAAATTTAATGGATCCTCCACTTTTGGAGCTTGGCTAAAAAGAATTGTCGTTAATCACTCAATCAACCACTTAAAAAAGAGACGTCTTGATTTTGTGGATACAGAGTCTCACCCAATTGACCAAGTAAAAGACGAGTCTCCTGTTGATAATGAGTTAATCTACAATATTGACAAGATTCGCGAGGCAATCCAATTACTCCCGAATGGCTACCGTACTATATTTTCCTTGTATCTATTGGAAGGTTATGATCATAATGAAATCTCAGAAATTCTAGATATCAGTGTGTCTGCCTCAAAATCACAATACAGTAGAGCAAAGAAAAAGCTAAAAGACATCCTAAGTGCTTCACTTTAAAACTTTGACTTATGGATAAATTAGAAAGATATATCATAGAAAATAAATCCTCATTAGACATTTTATCTCCTTCAGATAAATGTAATGAAAGGTTTAGATCTTTACTCAATGATCAATTTGAAGGTGATATTATTGTAAATAAGTCATCATTAGATCATCATTCTCCCTCAAGTGATGTGTGGGATAGAATCGAAAAAGAATTAAGTGATCAAGAGTTATCACTAGAGAATATAAAAGGAAATACAGAATTTGATAAATATACTCCGTCAAACAATTTATGGGATAAAATATCAAATGATCTAGATAAAGACACTCAGAAAGAAGAAAATAATACATCTTCAGCAAAAGAGGTAAAGTTCAAAATCAATTATCAGTGGATTACTTCATTGGCTGCAGCAATTATCATTGGTGTAGGAATTGGTTGGTTTGGTAAGTTTCAAACTGGCTCTGAAAATGTAGTAAAAGCTTCGAAAGCTGACAAAGAGTGGAATACTGCAGAAGGGTACTACATGAATGTAATACAAACAAAACAACTGCAGATCAAACAGTTAAATTTTGAAGACATTAAACTTCTAAATGATTTCAATAATCAGTTAAAAGGATTACAACGCAATTACAAAGGGTTGAAAAAAGAGCTCGATTCATCTCAACAACCCGAACTCATCAGAAAGCAAATGGTCATTGTTCTTGAGTTACAGATTGAATTGCTGAATAAACAAATGGAGATCATTATTGATCACAATAAGAAAGAAGAAAATCATGAAGACGTTAAGAAATATAATATTTAATCTGATCTTTTTAATGGTGGTGCATCAGGTCGCTGGTGCTCAACACCCTAATTTAGTATCAAAAACATTCGAAAGAAGTTATAGCAACGTTAATAGTAATACATTATTAGAAATTAGCAATGCTTTCGGAAATGTAGTCATTGAAACTAGAGATGGTATTTCCCAAGTGGATGTAAAAGTTACCATGGAGGCATGGAATACATCTGCAAATAAGGCACAATCCACATTAGAGTCTATCAGTATTGAAGACAACTCTTCAGATGGACATATTAACTTAAGTACAATTACACCTTCTTCTAGTAATAACAACAGTAAGAAAGGATTTAAGATTACTTATAATGTTGTGGCTCCTTCAGACATTAGAACTGAATTATACAATAAGTACGGCGGAATTATCACAGATGATTTAAAAGGAGATTCGCATCTAAAGGTGGCCTATGGAAATCTGACAGCAAAAGATTTAAGTAGTCAGAATAATCACATTGAAATCTCTTACGGAAGTGGTGAAATCGATTTTATTGAGAAAGGTTCAATCAGAACTCGTTATTTAGGAAGTTTACAAATTGGACAAGCGAACGATGTTGAAATCGATGATAAGTATGGTAATATCCAAATTGGAACTGCAGGTACTATCGTAGGCGAATCTGATTACTCTACCCTATCTATTGGGCAGCTAAAAGATGCCTTATCTTATGATATAGATTATGGTACTCTAAAAGTAGAAGGTGTTACAAAGGAATTTACTGACATTAGCGCTTCTTCATCTTATGGATCAATAAAAATCGCCTTCGAAGATGATGCTCCTTTTAATTTTGATGCCAATACAAGATACGGAAGCTTTAAGTCTAATATAGATGGACTCACCATCACAACTCAGATCGAAAAAAATACTTCATCGGAGTTTTCTGGTTATCATTTGAAGAAAAATACGGGTAAAAACGTAAGTGTAAAGTCCTCGTATGGAAGCATTAAATTCAACTAACTTGAATTAGTTCAAAAAAAAATCAATCAAAGACCTCCTTTTCTAAAAAATGGGGGTCTTTCTTATTAGAGCGTATTTTTATCCTATTATATTTGTGAGAATTTTATTGACGAAGCAAAAAATGAGGAATCTCCGCTAAATTTAAATTGCTTACTGTTAGATTATTATCAACTTTTAACAGTAATCAATCATAAAACTTTTTTTTATCCGGTTCCTCAAATCTAGATTTGCAGTTATGTTGAGTAAGAGAATTATATTTATTTGTGCAATTTTAGGCACTTTCTCCTTTTCTTGTAGTAAGTTTTCTAGAATATCTAAGAGCCGTGACATCAATGAGAAATATGATGCCGCTCTTAATTATTACGATAATAAAGACTATTACAAAGCTTCAGTTCTTTTCGAAGACATTATGGGAGCATTTGTAGGTGCAGCTGAATACGAAAAAATTCAGTTCTATTATGCCTACAGTCAATTTGAACAAAAGCAATACCTTATTGCTTCACACCATTTCAAAAGTTTCTTTGAAACATATAACCGTTCACCTTTTGCCGAAGAAGCATTATTTATGAACGGATATTCTTTATATAAAGATACTCCTGATTACAATCTTGACCAGTCTGGTACTGACAAAGCGATTGAAGAACTTCAAAACTTCATCAACAGATACCCTACTAGTCAATATGCTCAACAATGTGATGATTTAATTAATGAGTTACGAGCAAGATTAGAACTTAAAGCGTTCGAAATCTCAAAACAGTATTCTCATTTAAGATATTACAAAGCTGCAGCAATTGCTTATGAAAACTTCATGAAGGATTATCCTGATTCAGATTTCAAACCTGAAGCCATGTATAAAAAAATGGAGGCAGAGTACGAGTTAGGTAAGATGTCGATTTTTAATAAGCAACAAGAACGCTATGAAGCATCGCTTGAAACTTATAAAAAGTTTGGAGAAAGATATTCAGAATCCAGTGCCTACACTGATGCAACTAAACTAAAGAGCAGTGTAGATAAGGATCTAAAGAAGCACATGCAGAAGAAAGCATCTTGGGAAAAAGAAAGAGCTAAGATTGAAGCTGAAGCTGCTGCTGGTAAGATCACTAAGGAACAAGCTGAAAAAGAAATTGAACAAGGACCTAAGGCGACTCGTAAAGAGCGTAGAAAACGTTCTAAAAACCTAGAACAGATTCAGGAATCTGAAAGGGAAGATGAAGAACCAGAAACCTTGAAAGAATAAAATTTCACTCTTGAAAGACCGATTATATTTAGATAATCGGTCTTTTTTTTGTTTTTTTATTTGAATGACTCATATTTATTGTTCGAGCATTATTTTTTTGAATATTTTTTAGACAGACATGCTTTTTAAATATATTAAACGACAACTGATCAGCTTAACAGCCATTTCCTTAGCATTCTCATGTACAATGCCAATGAGTGGTTCACAAAAAATAGAAAAAGAAGAAACTCTATTATCAATCGATAATGAGCCTATTTCGAAAGAAAACTTCGTTTATTTATATGAGAAAAACTACAATAATGATAGTGCTTTTTATCAAAAAGAAAATGTAGACGAGTATCTTGATCTGTTTATCAATTTCAAATTAAAAGTTGCTGAAGCACATGCTTTAGGCTATGATTCTCTAAAGGCCTTCCAAAACGAATACAATATGTATATGACACAATTGGAAGAACCTTACCTTACTGAATCTGTATTTAATGATAGCCTTGTAAAACAGGCTTATGAACGTCAAAAAGAAGAAGTAAGTGCAGCACATATTTTAATCAAAGTCAAAGATAATGCTACTCCTGAAGATACTTTAAAAGCTTACAATAGAACATTAGAACTTCTTGAGAAAGTTAATCAGGGTGAAGACTTTGGAAAGTTAGCTTTTCAATATTCGGAAGACCCTTCTGCAAAACAAAACAAAGGAGATTTAGGTTTTTTCACTTCTCTACAAATGGTTTATCCTTTTGAGGAAGCTGCATTTACAACTACTCCAGGAGATATTGCAGGTCCAATTCGCACTCGTTTTGGTTACCACTTATTGTTGGTTAAAGAAAAAAGACCTCGTTTCGGTACTTTACAAGTGCAACATATTATGATCAAAAGTTCATCTAGAGAACCGAAACAGCAACAAGAAGAAAGTAAATTAAAAGCTAAGGCCATTTATGATAGCTTACAAAATGGTGGAGATTGGGATATTTTATGTCTCAATTTTTCTGACGATAAAAGATCATCTAATAACAAAGGTATTTTACCACCGGTTAGTGAAGTTCGCTTCCCCCCTTCATTCATGAAAGGTGTAAATGAGTTAGACAAAATTGGAGATATCTCTGCACCTGTTCAAACAGATTTTGGTTGGCATATTATTAGGCTATATAAAAAAGAGCCTGTTTTACCATATGAACAAATGTATCCGAGTTTAGTTCGTAAAGTGAAAAAAGACAGCAGATCATCAACAAGTAGAGCGCAGTTTATCAATAAACTAAAAACGGATAATTCTTTTATTGAGAATGATGAAAATAAAGAACATGCTTTTTCTCTAATAGACACCACTTTATTAGAAGGTAAATGGACAATTCCAACGGAGCTTTCTACAAAAGATCAAAAGAAAGTATTATTCACTCTGACCTCAAAAAAGGTCATTGCCAATGATTTCTACAACTACATCATTGATAATCAAAAGAAGACAAAAAACGACAGTCTTCTTGAAGTTACCAACAACTATTATGAGAAGTTTGTTGATGAAACATTAATCGCTACCGAAAAAGAATTGCTTCCTTCAAAATATCCTGAATACAAGCATTTAGCTAAAGAATATGAAGATGGTTTGTTACTATTCAGAGTAATGGAAGACTGTGTATGGAATAAGGCTTCAACTGATAAAGAAGGATTAAAAGCATACTTTAATAATAACATTAATAAGTACCAGTGGGAAGATCGAGTTTCGATGAGTGTTTATAATACTGGCAGCAAAGAACTTCAAGATGAAACTCTATTTATGCTAGATTCTGGTCGTTATATGGTTTACCCTACTGAGATTCAATCTTTATATTTCAAAGACGGCAGTTCATATCTATACAAAAGCACACTAAAAGATTTACAGACAATAAGTGATGCCTTAGTCAGTGACAATAACCTTATTGCTTCTATTGAGATACAAATGCCTCCAAAAAGTGGCACTAAGTTAAGAAACAATAGAAAAGAAAAGATGACAAAGAATCTGTTAGATTCTAAAGTAGACCCGAGTCAATTTAACATCAAGTTTACAGAAGGAAAGAAACAACATGTAAAAGTTTCCTTCTACTCTAAAGACTTGTCAAATTATGTTCACACCAAGAATCAGCTAAGTAATTTATCTGTCAATTTCGAAGAAGGTGTATATACTAAAGCAACACTTCCTTTTGCCAATCATATTCAGATGAAAGAAGGTAGATATATTTTCGAGGATCAAGAAAGATATATCATTTGTATCGTAAATGAATTCCTACCAAAAGGTCCTAAGTTATTTGAAGAGGCTAAAGGTAGTGTCATTGCCGATTATCAAGAACATTTGGAAAAAACTTGGTTAGAGTCTTTACATCAAAAACATCAGGTTTCTGTAGATAGTACAATCCTTCAATCGCTGTACAGAAGTCAAGAAAGTTTATAATTTCAAAACATTTAATAAGATAGATTAATTAATTGTAAACTCATTGCAAGTATATCATTACAGATACTAATATTTCTTTGAAGAGTAATATCATATCTATAAATTGGTGTAAATTGTAATCATAAATATTTCAATTAAGTTAACAGCAAAATGGCTACAGAAGCAGATCGTAAAATTCTCGTAGTAGACGACGAGCCAGATATTGTAGAGATCCTTAGTTATAACCTCCAAAAAGAAGGCTATAATGTAAAAACAGCAAATGATGGAAAACAGGCAGTAGATATTGCTAAAGATTTCCATCCAGAATTAATTATTCTGGACATTATGATGCCTGTTATGGATGGTGTAGAAGCTTGTCGCCAGATAAAAGAAAATCCTGAGCTTTCTGAAGCACATATTATTTTCCTAACAGCAAGAGCTGAAGAATACTCAGAAGTTGCTGCTTTTGATGTAGGTGCAGACGATTATATCGTTAAGCCTGTTAAGCCAAGAGCATTAATGAAGCGTATTGGTTCTATCTTTAAACGTAAGAGCAAATCATCATCTACCAAAAAAGATATTATCAATATTGGTAAATTTTCAATTGATAAATCAAGCTATACACTATATGTGGATGGAGAAGCGAAGACACTTCCGAAGAAAGAGTTTGAACTTCTTTATTTCCTAGCAGAAAGTCCAAATAAAGTTTTCAATAGAGATGATCTGTTGAGAAATATTTGGGGTGCTGATGTTTATGTCTTAGCCAGAACAGTTGATGTACATATCCGAAGAGTAAGAGAAAAAATCGGTGATGGCTATATCAAAACTGTAAAAGGTGTAGGATATAAATTTGAAGCTTAATTAGCTTTTGACGATATTTACGAACCTCATTTCCATAATGGTTAATGAGGTTTTTCTTTCTAACAACATTTTATACATATGTTTTTTAACGCAAAGTCAGTTTCATTGCTACTTGCATTGTGTGTTGGAGGTGTTACAGCAGCTTTCCTTTCTATTATTCCTGATGTCTCAAAAACAGGAACATTAGTAGGCTTAATGATCTCGTTTTCTTCTACTTTCCTTCTCACATACTTTGTTTTAGAGTTTATCTTTTTCAAAGAAATTGGTAATATTCATAGACAAATTCATGAGCTAAGAAGTAATCAAACGGCTAAAGATGTTCACCCTGAACTTTCGAAAAAAGAGAAAAATCCAATTGTTGGCATTAAGTCTCAGATTAAGAACTATGCTAAAATGAAGGAAGACGAGATTGCTCAGTTAAAACAAATGGAGCAATACAGAAAAGAATTCCTTGCAAACATTTCTCACGAGTTAAAAACACCAATTTTTGCCACTCAAGGATTTATTCTAACACTATTAGATGGCGCCGTTGATGACAAAAGTGTGAGAGACCGTTTCCTAAAGAAAGCTGCAAAGTCTTTAAATGCTTTAAATATTTTAGTAGAAGACCTATTAACAGTATCCAAAATAGAAGCTGGAGAAATCAACATGGAATTTGAAGAGTTTGATCTACAAATTATGATTGTTGATGTTTTAGAGCAGATTGAACAAAAAGCAGAAAAGAAAAATATAACTGTCAGTTTAGAGGCTCCATCTGATGACCCTATTTACATAAATGCCGATTATAACCGATTAAAACAGGTAGTTATTAATTTAGTTGTTAATGGTATTAAGTATAATCACAAAAATGGATGGGTTAAAGTAATTTTGGATGTTCATGAAGATACTGTTACTATTGCAGTAAAAGATAATGGCATGGGTATTCCTCATGAAGATCAAAATAGAATCTTCGAAAGGTTTTACCGTGTTGAGAAAAGTAGAACTAAGAAGCAGGGCGGTTCTGGTTTAGGACTAGCCATTTGCAAACACATTCTCGAAAGACATGACGCTGTAATTCAGCTAGAAAGTGTACCAGAGGAAGGTTCTACATTCTCATTTGATTTAACATTAGTGAAAGAAGAAGAATATGAAGATTCCGAACTTTAAAAAGTGGATCATTTTTGAAAACGACAATTACATTCTAGTTAATAAACCACCTTATATTTCATCTTTAGAAGATCGTGATAAGACCTTACCAACGGTATATCAGGAAGCAAAGAAATATGCAGGTGATACTCAATTATGTCATAGATTGGATAAAGAAACTTCTGGAGTAATGGCTATTGCTAAAAACCCAGAAGCTTATAGAAACCTAGCCATCCAATTTGAGAAACGTCAGGTTGAAAAGGTATATCATGCTGTTGTTGATGGGGTAGAAAACTTCGATGGTTTAATGGTTGATCGCAACATTTTAGTTTCAGGAAGAGGAAACGTTAGAATTGACATTGAAGGTAAACCCTCTCAAACTTTAGTCAAGACTGAAGAAATATATAAGTTTCACTCTTTAGTAGCATGTAAGCCATTAACAGGTAGAATGCACCAAATACGTATTCATATGGCTTATTTGGGCTCTCCTATTATTTCTGACGAAGTTTATGGAGGTAAGTCTCCTTACTTATCTGAGATTAAAGGAAGAAAATTCAACTTGAAAGGCGGAACTGAAGAACAACCATTAATGTCTAGGGTTGCCCTTCATGCAAGATCGCTTACTTTCAAGGATGTTGACGGTACTGAAATTAAAATAGAAGCTGATTATCCAAAAGATATGAGAGCTTTGATTACTCAATTAAGAAAATTCAAATAAACTTATGCTTTCTCCCTATTTTCAAGACCATATGCATGGCAACGTTTGTTTTGGCTGCGGAATGAAGAACGATGATGGTCTTCATATTAAAAGTTACTGGGAAGGAGAAGAAGCCATTTGTATTTGGAATGCAGAAGAGAAATACCACGGTTGGGCCAACTTACTCAGCGGTGGTATTTTATCTACAATTATTGATTGTCACTGTATGGGTACAGCCATGGCTGATGCGTATAGAGAAGAAGGTAGAGCATTAGACACTGCCCCTCATTATCGTTATGCTACTGGAACATTAAACGTAAAGTTTTTAAAGCCTACCCCTATCAATATTCCTATTAAACTCATCGCTACTGTTACTGAAAGAAAAGGTAAAAAAGTAGTCATGAAATGTGAGTCCTGGTCAGGTGATGTAAAAACAGCAGAAGCTGATGTGGTCGCTATCCGAGTATTCAGCAGTGAAGAAAAACAAGATAAAAATCCTTTTATTGATTAAATCATGATGCATATTACCAATCCAGAGATTGATAAATATATTGAGGAAGTAGCTACTGAAGAACACCCTATTCTAAAAGAATTAGATCGAGATACACACCTTCAGGAAAATATGCCTCACATGGTTTCGGGACACCCTCAGGGGTTATTTCTTACTATGCTAGCAAAAAGCATGAACGCTTCTAAAGTTCTTGAAATTGGTACTTTTACAGGTTATGCGGCAATAGCACTTGCTCAAGGAATGCAAGAAAACGGAACACTTCATACTATCGAAGTAGATGACGAGAAAGAAAAGATCATCTCTGAATATATCACTAAAGCAAATTTGGATCATGTCATCAAACTACACATTGGTAAGGCGCTTAACATTATCGATGAATTAGATGATATTTTCGACATCGTATTTATTGATGCCGACAAGATGAATAATGATGCTTACTATGAAGCATGCCTTCCCAAAATAAGAAAGGGAGGTTTCATTCTGATTGACAATGTTTTATGGAAAGGTAAAGTCGTTAATCCTGAAGCAAAAGATAAAATGACGATAGCCATAAAAGACTTCAATAAAAAAGTAACTTCTGATAAAAGAGTACAAAGTTTCATTTTACCATTACGAGATGGTATTTTAATGGCCCAAAAATTGTAATTTAGTGGCATAATCACTAATTTATTTTTGTGAGAGCTCAGTTTTATTGTACATCTCTCATATTTTCAAGGTCGATTTTAGCCTATTATGAAAAAAATATATTCCATAAGTCTACTCTTAAGCGCTGGTACACTGTTTAGTTCTTTCAATAGTTCTGAATTAAAACTTTCAAACCCAAATAAGGATGTTATGGTTGTTCAACAGCCTCACCAAACTGACAATCCTTACCCTATCATCACTAACGTTCATACTAAAAAAGTTAATGGTGAAGAAATTACATTAGTTGATGCAAACGCTATCCCTGCATTTATCGCTGGGCCAAATCAAAACTTAATGCTTATCGCAACAGCATTAGGAATAGATGTAAAGAAAATATACAAATACAATGATATGGATGCCTATGATGATCTTCAAGAAGGGCATGTATATTATTTAAAAGCTAAAAAAGGTAAAGCAACTGTAGCTAATCATACAGTTGATGAAGAAAAGAACTTATGGGAGGTTTCACAAAGGTATGGTATCAAGTTATCTAAACTTGCTAAGAAAAACCGCATGAAATCTGATGAGCCTTTGGCTAGAGGTAGAGTTTTATTCTTACAAAAAACTAGACCGAAATCTGTTCCTCCTAAAGTAATTGACCTTCCACCAGCAGAAGAACCTGTTGTTGAAGAAGAATTAGCACAAATTGATTCTGCTGCTGCCATTACCACTGGTGTTGCTGTCATTTCAATTCCAGCTGATTCTACTGCTAACGCTGTAGACCCTTCTTCTAAAACACATACTGTACAAGATGGAGAAAGTCTTTTCACTATCTCACATATGTATGATGTCACTATGTTAGAACTAAAAGAATGGAATAACATTGGCGACAATCTTTCTTTAGAAGAAGGACAAGTTTTAATTGTCGGAAAAGAAGGCTCAAGTGTAGCCACTACCGCAGCAGCTGTATCAGTCCCAGTAGCTGAAGAAACGGCAGTTATTGAAGAAATTACTGAGCAACCAGCTATTGACAATGCTGCTTATGATATTGCTCCTAATTCGCAAATAAATGCAAGAGGTAAAACGATTACCGTTGGTGAAGCTTCTCCAGCAGCTGCAAATACAGCAGCTACTGTAGCAGCAACCACTACAATTCTAGCAGTTGCCAATGATGCTCCTGCTGAAGCCATGCCAACTGCTCCTGAGAAATATACTGTAGGAAAAGGCGAGTTCTATTATGCCATTGCTAGAAAGCATGGTGTAGCAGCAACAGATCTTATGGCTTGGAACAATAACAAAGAATTACACCCAGGGGATGAAATTTATGTTTCAAACCCAAATGCATCAAATACAGTTAATTCTGTAGCTTCTAATCCTTCTATTAACAGTACTGGAAATTATTCAACGCATACTCTTCAACATCCAGTGCAAAAAGGGGAAACATTAGAATCAATCGCTGCTCAATATGATGTAACTACAGAGGAGATTATTCAGCATAATGCTGTATTGAAGAATCAAGGAGACTATCACCGTCTTCCAATGTTATTACAGATTCCTCAACGACAAACTCAGTCAAATACTGTTGCTGAGCCTGTTGCTTATGCCTCCACAAAGCCAGCAAATGATATATACAACCAACCTGCACAAGTTAAAGCAGAGCCGAAAAAAGAGTCAGTTCCTGCAACAGTAACTCAACAAGCGGCAGTTACGGCACCTGCAGTTGCAAGTACTTCTTCAACAGCAAACGCAACAACACATACAGTACAACAGGGTGAAACTCTTTTTGCTATCTCTAGACAATATGGGGTATATCATAAAGACTTAATTGAATGGAATAACCTTCCTTCAAATGGTGCCTTAAACGCTGGTCAGGTATTAAAATTAACTGCTCCCGAAAGTGCTATTGTTGAAGAGAGTGCTTCTGCTTCTCCTCAACAGATTGAAGAGTTTCATGTAGTTGGTTCAGGTGATACATTATATTCCATCTCAAGAAAGTATGGTGTCAATGTGTCGCAAATAAAATCACTCAACAACATGAGTAACAACGAGATAAAAGTTGGACAAAAGTTAAGAGTTAAATAACTTTTGAATCACTAATCATAAAAATACTAGGAGCCTTAGGGCTCCTTTTTTTGTTATAAAGAAATATTATCAATGAATAATTGACAAAAACCGCTCTTCAATTGTTATTAAGCGGGTGTTTGATTGAGAAATGTATTTATAAAAACATTTACTCATTATAATTTTGTACATTTGCGACACAAAATTAACTGACAAAGTATATTCAAAATTAATTATAGATAATTATGCCAGGAACGGAATATTTTGGTGCTGAAGAAAGAAAAGAAGTAATGGACGTGTTAGAGTCCGGTATGCTTTTTAGATACAATCATGATGACCAAAGAAATGGTCATTGGAAAGCAAGAGAATTTGAAGAGTTATTCCAAAACTATACTGGTGCAAAACATGCTCACGCTGTTTCTAGTGGTTCTGCTGCCGTAGCTTGTATGATGGCTGCTGCTGGAATCGGTCACAATGATGAGGTGATTTGTACTCCTTTTACTTTCATTGCTCCTATCGAAGCCGTTTTATTCGCAGGTGGTATTCCTGTTTTTGCAGAAGTTGATGAAACACTTAACTTAAGTGCTGCATCTATCGAAGCTGCAATTACACCAAGAACAAAAGCTGTTTTATTAATTCATATGTGTGGTGCTGCAGCCGACCTTGATGGTATCAGAGCGGTTTGTGATAAGCATAACATTAAATTATTAGAAGATGCAGGTCAAGCCTTAGGTGCTTTCTACAAAGGAAAACACGTAGGTTTGTTTGGTGATGCTGGTGCTGTATCTTTTGATTTCTTCAAAATTACTACAGCTGGTGAAGGTGGTGTTTGTTTCACAAACGACACTGAAAAATATGAAATTATGGCTCAATTCTCTGATCATGGCCACTCTCACGTTGGCGATAACAGAGGTATGGAACCACATCCAATTTTAGGTTTCAACTACCGTTTAGGTGAGTTGAATGCTGCTGTAGCTGTTGCTCAGATGCGTAAATTGGAAATGATCCGTGAGCAAAACAAAAAGAATAAAGCTATTCTTAAAGATAGATTAAAAGAAGTGCCTTTCATTACTTTCCGTTGTCTACCAGACGAAGAAGGTGATTCAGCAACTTTCTTAAACTTCTTTATGGAAACTCCTGAATTAGCCAAAGCTGCGGCTGATCAGTGTGGTAAAGATGGTGTTGGTGTCGCTTATTGGTATACTAACATGTACCACTTCATTAATCAATGGGACCACTTAAAATCATTGAATTCTCCATATAAATTGGCTATTCATGATTATGAGCACCGTCAAGACTGGAATAACCTTGAGTTACCAAAATCTCAAAATATCATTGGTAGATTATTATCAATTGGTATTAGAGCTACATGGACAGAGGAAGAAATCCATGCATTTGCTGATAAATTAATTGCATCATTAAACTCTGTTGTGGCTGTTAATAACTAAGACTATGCATAAGAACTTCAAAAACATAGACAAAATCGTTTACGGTAAAGGGTCTTTCAATCAAATTGATGACATCTTAGCTCCTAAACGTGTTGAAAACGATAAATTCATGGTATTTATCGTTGATAAATATTTCGAAGGTAAAGAATTAGCTGATCGTATTCCAGCTCATGCTGAGGATTTAGTATTCTTCGAAGATATCGATCAATATGAGCCAACTACTGATCAAGTTGACAACCTTCGTGATAAAATCTTAGCAGAAAAAGGTATTCCTGCAGGTATCATTGGTATTGGTGGTGGTTCTATTATGGATATCGCTAAAGCATTATCATTAATGGTAACAAACGAAGGTTCTTCACAGTTATATCAAGGTCTTAACCTTGTGAAGAAAGCTGGTGTTTACCATATGGGTGTACCTACAGTAGCTGGTACAGGTGCTGAATGTTCAATGACTGCAGTATTAACTGGACCTGTTAAGAAATTAGGTTTAAAATGTGATTGGACAGTATTTAACCAAGCTGTATTAGATCCTGAATTATTATCAACTGTAGAACGTAACCAATGGTTCTACACTGGTATGGACTGCTACATTCACTGTATTGAAGCAGAGAGTGGTCTATACTTTAATGCTTACTCTAAAGCTTATGGTGACCAAGCTTTATCACTTTGTAGAGAAATTTACTTAGGCGATAATGCAGGCCAGAACTTAGAAAACGACGAAAAACTTATGATTGCCTCATTATTTGGTGGCTTAAGTTTAACGTATTCTGAAGTAGGTGCTTGCCATGCTTTATCATATGGTTTATCTAAGATCTTAGGTACTAGACATGGATATGCTAACTGTTTAGCTTTCTATCATTTAGAAGAATTCTATGGCGATGCAGTCAACGAATTCAAATCGATGATTGAAAAGCACAATATTGATCTTCCTCAAGGACTTTCTAAAGAGTGGTCTGAAGAAACAATTGATGCAATGGCTGAGGTAGCTTACAATCTTCCTCACATGTGGAATCATGCAATTGGCCTTGATTGGAAAGAAAAATGGACTAAAGAAGATATTAAGAAGCTTTATAGACGTCTATAATCCTTAAAATCATACATCTAAAGAAGAAAAGCCCTTTATTTACTTAGAGGGCTTTTCTTTTTTTATTAAATTAAAAGCATACTGTTTATTTCTTAATAATTATGACCTATAACTACTTTGGAGAATACTATCAATAAGAAAGATATTAGAGGGTTAAGCAAAGACGAACTTATAGAGGAATTGAACACTACTTATCAGAGAGAATTGTTATGGAAGGAAAAGTACGAAGAACTATCACAAGCCCAAGACAACACCAATAACTTTAAATCTCTATTTGATCAAAGTGCTCAAGGATATTGGGAATGGGATTTTGCTACTAATACAGAGTTCCTTACTCCTTCTTATACTAAAATGCTTGGCTTTGAACATCATGAATTTCCAAATATTCAATCAGCTTGGAAAGAAATGATACATCCTGATGACCTTGAAGAACTGATGAGGTCCTTTGAACAACATGTAGCTACTAAAGGAAAAAGTAGTTTTCATAATATCGCTAGATGGAAAGGAAAAAATGATAAAACTATCTGGGTATATTGTAAAGGGCAGATCATTTCATGGACTGATGAGGGACAACCACAGAAGTTAATCGGCTATCATGTAGATATTTCTGATTCAAAAGAACTCAAGAAAATCAAAAAAGAAAAGGTAAAACTGAATCAGAAGAACAAAGAATTACATAGAGTTAATGAGGAAATTAACAGGTTTATGTATAGTGCTTCTCATGACCTAAAATCACCTGTTGTTTCTGCTTTAGGCTTACTTGAACTCATTAGTGAAAATGAAAACAAGAAGGAACAAAAAAATTACCTTGAATTAATTAGTAAAAGCCTTCATACGCTTGAACATTTTATTTCAAAAATCATTGATACATTAAAGATTCAAAATATTGCTTTAAACAGTAATAAAATCAATCTGAATAAATTAATGTCTGAAGTTGTCAATGCATTACAATTTTTACCCAACTTCAATAAAGTTGATATTCAATGGGTAAATGAAGACTTTGAATGGTACTCTGATGAATACCGTCTAAAATTGATTCTATCGAACTTAATATCAAATAGTATTAAGTATGCCAATGTATACCAAGAAGAGTCCTATGTCCGCCTTAAATTCACTTCAAAGGACAATATTGGAACTGTAGTGATTCAGGATAATGGAGTTGGCATCAAAAAAACAGATCAAGAATCAATTTTTGATATGTTCTATAGAGCAACAGATAATAACCAAGGCACTGGTTTAGGGCTTTACATTGTTAAAGAAACTCTGATGACTCTCAATGGGAAAGTAGATTTAGAATCTGAGGTAAATAAAGGCACAAAGTTTACAATAACTCTACCTCTATCTGAAAAATTATAGCTAATATTGTTATTCTTCCAATTCACTCTATTCAAAGAATAACTACTATTTTATGCTAAACTGCAAAAACTGTAATACTCCAATAAATGAGGATGATCAATTTTGTCATAAATGTGGTCAGAATACTAAAAACTACAACATCAACTTTCGCATTCTTTTAGAAGATTTTCTTGAAGAGGCGTTTGGTTATGACTCAAGAATTAAACACACCATTCTTCCATTTCTTACTAATCCGTCTTACCTCTCAAAAGAATTTTTAAGTGGTAAAAGGGTTACTTATGTTCTTCCATTAAGGTTGTATTTGTTTTGTTCGTTACTCTTTATTTTCACTTTTAACAACCTACTTATTGATAAGCATGGTTTCAAAATCGACTTTAAAGAGTTATTAGCTAAAACAGGTGATACGGTTAAGGAGCAGTTTAAAACAGAAACTAACGACTCATACAAGGATTATTATGATATAGATTCTACGGAATACGCTAAAGAGTATATTAATGTCAATGTAGATAATGATTCATTGAGTGACCAACTCACAAAGGAGCTCAATTTGATTTTTGATGCTATTCGGGAAAGGGAAACTTTAGAAGAATCTTTTATTCAAGATACGCTACATGTACATGATTGGTATAAGGTAAAATTAATTAAGCAAGCTAAATACATCTATGAAGATAATGCCGTGTTATTTCTTCAAACCGTTCTGAGCAATATATCAATAGCTATCATGTTGTTAGTACCTATTTTCGCTCTATATCTTAAAGTTCTGTATGTGAGAAAAAAGAAAGTTCAGAACAGGTATATACAACATTTTATATTCTCAATACACTTGCATGCCTTTGCCTTATTCATTTTCACTTTGTGTATAATTTTAGGTCAAATTCATTTTGCTAGTATCAACGTTTTAATCACTCCATTACTTATTTATTGGATGATTATATCTACTCTAATGTTCAGGAAATTCTATAAACAAAGTTGGAAAAAGACATTATTGAAAGTTTTTGTTGCTATCAACATTCACTGTTTTGTGATTGCCCTAGTTGCTTCATTAGAGATTTTCATCTCTCTATATATATTCTAAAAAAAGAAACCCACTGAGAGACGCTTTTCTCAGTGGGTTAAAATATAAACCTATTACCGTTATTAAACAGTTACAGGTTCTTCATCGAAAATCGATTCTAAAATGGACATTGCAGCCTCTCTTCCATCAAGAGCTGCAGTAACAACTAAATCAGCCCCTCTTACACTATCGCCACCAGCGAATACATTCTTTAATGATGTTTCACCTTTGTCGTTAGTTTTGATCGCTCCCCACTCGTTTGTTTCTACTCCTGCATCAGTAATCCATTTTAATTTTTCATTACTAAAACCAAGAGCTAGAATAAATACATCAGCTTCAACAATTGCCTCTGATCCTTCAACCTCAGAAACAGCCTGTCTACCTGAAGCATCTGGTTCAGAAAGTTTCATATCTACGAATTTTGCTCCGTAAACATTACCTTCATCATCAGCAACAAAGTTTTTTGGAGATGTTAAGAACTTAAATTCTACACCTTCGTCTTTCGCTGCCCTCACTTCTTTGCGGCTACCAGGCATGTTCTCTTCGTCACGACGATAGAAACATGTTACTTTTGCTGCTTTCTCTCTAATTGAAGTTCTTACACAGTCCATAGCGGTATCACCTCCACCAATTACAACTACACGTTTTCCTTCAACACTATATTTTTTATCATACTGCTTTTCCTCAATTTTCTTTTGGATATTCGTCAAGAAAGGAACAGCCATGTAGATGTTATCAGAATTGTAAGCTTCATTACCTAAAGCTCTACCTGCCATTGCTCCTACTCCTAAGAACACTGCATCGTAATCTTTATTTAATGATTCTAATGTTACATCATTTCCGATATCTACACCTGTATGTAGTTCCATACCTGCTTCAAGAAGTAATTCGATTCTTCTTTCTACAGCATGTTTTTCAAGTTTAAAACCAGGAATACCATAAGTAAGTAATCCACCAGCTTTATCTGCTTTTTCAAAAACAACTGGCTTAACACCAGCTCTTAATAAGAAAGTAGCACAAGATAAACCTGCAGGACCAGAACCTACGATAGCTACCTTTTTGTTCGTTAATTTCTCAGCAAATTCAGGTTTAAAACCTTTTTTAAAGCCTTTTTCACTAATTGCTACCTCAATTGAACCGATAGTAATGGCTCCAATTGTTTCTTCTTCATTACCATCATTTAGAGTACAAGCTCCTTCACACAAACGGTCTTGTGGACAGATTCTACCTAAAATTTCTGGGAAAGGAGAACTCTCGTTAGAAATTTTAAATGCTTGTTCTAAATCTTTTTCAGCAATAAAGCGTAACCATTGAGGAATATAATTACTTAATGGACAACCTACTGATGAACAATAAGGGTTACCACATTGTACGCATCGTGAAGCTTGTGAGGCCGTTTCAGAAGTAGTATATACTTCGTTGATCTCATCAAAGTTCCCTACTCTTTCATCTGCAGGACGAAGAGTTGGTGTAATACGTTCTATTTTAGTGAATTCATACATAATTCTAAATTCTTTTGTTGAGGTGAATGGATTTAAATTTTTAAGAATGTGGGTAATTAAATACCCACATCTTTAAATCTAATTGCCTTCCATTGGGTTTAATGGAGACTTCATATCTTTAGATGTTACCATGTAGAAGTATCTTACTTCCTCACGGAAATGATCAAGGATATGTTTCGCCTTTGTAGAACCAGTACGGAACAAGTAGCTACGTAAGATTCTCTGTAAGTAGAAACGTCCTTCATCTCCTTCATCTGTATCAATACGTCTTGCCTTGATAAGTTCCTGGTTCATCTTGTCGATGAATGAGTTTGTTTTGTCATAGACAAAAGCAACACCACCAGTCATACCTGCTCCGAAGTTGTTACCTGTTTTTCCAAGGATAACTACAGTACCACCAGTCATGTATTCACATGGGTGATCACCCGTTCCTTCTACAACAGCTAAAGCTCCTGAGTTTCTTACGGCAAAACGTTCACCTACTTCACCTCTAACAAATAGTTTACCTCCAGTTGCACCATATAAACAAGTGTTACCTGCTAAGTTACGTCCTTCAGTAATACCATCTTTTGGAGTGATGATAATATGTCCACCACTCATACCTTTACCAACATAATCGTTACCAGTACCTTTCAAGGATAATAACATACCATGGCTTAGTAAACAACCAAATGATTGTCCTGCTGTACCTGTAAGATTAATTGTAATTAGTTCTTTTGGTAAACCTTTCTTTCCGTGGAATTCTGCGATTTGACCTGAAATTCTTGCACCAAAACTACGATTAGTGTTTACAATTTCTTTATCAAGAACTGTTCTATAATGTGGTCCTTTGATCACTGGCATCAATTCTGACAAGATCTCTTGTTCGAATTCGTTTGGATCAAATGGCTCATTAGAAGCTTTTTCTCTAATGTCTTTACCTTCTGCATAGTAAAGAACATCCTTGAAGTTAAATTTCTTCGCAAAGTCATTGTCAATTACATCTAATAAATGAGTTTTACCAATGATCTCATCTAATGAAGTATATCCTAATTCTGCTAAGATTTCTCTAACCTCTTCAGCCATTGCTTGTAAGTAGTTCACTACACCTTTCACAGTACCCATGTAGTAAGCTCTCAATTGCTCTGATTGAGTTGCAATACCTACTGAACACTTATTAAGGTGACAAACTCTTAAGATCTTACAACCAATAGTTGTCAATAATGATGTACCGAATGCAAAGCTTTCTGCACCAATGATTGAAGCTTTTACTAGGTCAAGACCCGTTTTCAAGCCACCATCAGTTTGTACTTCTACAAAGTGACGAAGTGAGTTCACTTTTAGTGCATTGTGTGCTTCAGCCAATCCAAGTTCCCAAGGGTTACCTGCAAACTTAATTGAACCTAATTGAGCTGCACCAGTACCACCATCAGCACCTGAGATAATAATTTTATCTGCATATGCTTTTGCTACACCTACTGCAATAGTACCTACACCTGCAGTTGATACCAACTTAACACAGATACGGGCCTTAGGGTTCACTTGCTTTAAATCATAGATTAATTGAGCAAGGTCCTCAATTGAGTAGATATCGTGGTGTGGAGGAGGAGAAATTAGTGTTACACCTGGAATTGTACATCTTAATTCTGCAATTAAAGATGTTACTTTTGAACCTGGTAACTGTCCACCTTCACCTGGTTTGGCACCTTGTGCTACTTTAATTTGAATTTCTTCAGCATTTCTTAAGTAGTGTGGTGTTACACCGAATCTACCAGAAGCAACTTGCTTAATCTTAGAGTTTTTGATTGTATTGAAACGCTTAGGATCTTCTCCACCCTCACCAGAGTTAGATTGACCACCAATTGTATTCATTGCTTCTGCTAAAGCTTCGTGAGCTTCTGGTGAAATTGAACCTAGAGACATCGCTGCAGATGTAAATCTCTTTGTAATTGCCTCAATTGGTTCAACCTTAGAAATATCAATCGGCTTTCTATCAGATTTGAATACAAAGAAGTCACGAATCATACGTAAACCTCTGTTATTAATCTGATCTCTTAATTCAGCATAGTCTTCAGATTTACCTGTTACAGCAAATTTTCTGATACTTTGTGCTACTTTAGGAGCGAAATCATGATATTCTCCATTTTCAGCGTACTTGTAGAAAGAACCTACTTCAAGAGGATACATCTTTTTGATGAATCTTGTTTTGTAAGCTGCTTTGTGATAAGCTTCAATTCTTTCTTCAATATCAGAGAAGTCAAGACCTGGGATTAGAGCTTCACTTCTTTGGAAACACTGATCAACGATTGAATTGCTAAGACCAATCACATCAAATAGAGATGAGTTTTGGTAAGATTCAATTGTTGCAATACCCATTTTCGACATGATCTTTAATAAACCAGCATTTAAAGCTTTTTGAACTTTAATTAATGATTTCTTACGAGTCATGTACGAGTCTGCACCTAAGTTTTCTGCTACTTGAAGTGCTGTACCAAACAATAGGTATGGGTAAATACCTGTTGCTCCGGTTGCTAATAGAACGGCTGCTGAGTGGGAGTCATACACCTCACCTGTAATTGCAACGATAGACACTTGAGATCTTAAGCCTTTTTTAGCAAGGTGGTTACTTACATAACCAACAGCCATTGGCATTGGGATCAGCTTTTGTGATTTAGATAAATATCTATCATCTAACATCACAATAGAAGTATCCTCGTCTCTTACAGAGTTTTCTACTGTTTCACCTAAATCATGTAATGCTTTTTCTAAATCTGTAGTAAAAGCAGTACTGAAGGTTTTATTTGTGTAATGTGGATCATACAACGAATCGTTATTCAAGCCAAATCTTCTTAACACATCAAAGTGCTCATAAGAAAGAATTGGAGACATTGATTTCAAACGATGTGCATTGTTTGGTCCATCAATTAATACGTTATTATTTCTACCAAAAGTAACTGCCGTTGACATTACCATTTTCTCACGTAATGGGTCAATCGGTGGGTTGGTTACTTGAGCGAATTTCTGACGGAAGAAATCAGTAAAGTTTCTTTGAACATTTGAGAAACAAGCTAATGGTGTATCATCACCCATAGAACCTGTATCTTCTTTACCAGTTTCAATCATCGGACGAACAACACCTTCTAACACTTCGTTTGTGTAGTTATGGTAACGTTGCTTGTCTACAATATCGTCATATCTATAATCGTCCATGGTTAAGAAGTTCTTATCCACATGTTCCATTAGATATGCACTATTTTCATGAATCCATTTACCCCAAGGTCTAGCCTCTTTCAGGTATGTATTAATTTCATCATGCTTTAAAATTGTTCCATAACGAAGATCAATACCAATCATTTGGCCAGATTGCAATTTACCTTGCTCTCTGATATTATCTTCCTCAAGATCAATTACACCATACTCAGAACTAATAACAATTCTGTTATCGTTGGTGATGATATATTTTGCAGGTCTTAAACCATTTCTATCTAGTACACAGCCTAAGTGACGACCATCACATAGGTTTAATGCTGCTGGACCATCCCATGCCTCAAAGTTACTTGCTGCATATTCATAGAATGATCTAAGTTTAGCATCTAAGTTTGGTACGTTTTGCCATGGTGCAGGCACTACTGAACGAGCTGCTTGGAAGAAATCCATACCAGCCGTTACTAGGAATTCAAAAGCATTATCTAATGAAGCTGAATCTGATCCACCCGGTACTAAAATCGGGAAGATTCTTTCTAATTCTTCTTCAGTAAATACCTCTGATTTTAATACCTCTTGCTTAATTGAGAAATTAAAGCGGTTAGCTTGGATTGAGTTAATCTCACCATTATGAGCTAATGTTCTAAATGGTTGAGCTAATCTCCACTGAGGCAATGTATTCGTTGAGAAACGTTGGTGGAATACAGCAAATGACACCTCAAATTCTTCTTGTTGTAAATCAACAAAAAGCTCTTTGATATGAGTTGGCATTACTAATCCTTTGTACGAAACTACTTTTTCTGAGAATGAAGGAATATAGAATCCTTCGTCTTCTCTTAAAGCATGCTCTACTTCTTTTCTTGTAAGATATAAGAGAGCTGAGAAACGTTTCGTAGACATCAAAGCATTTGGTACTACAAATGCTTGAACGATATCTGGTAGCAATTCAAAAGCTTGCTTACCTAATACTTCTGTATTTAAAGGTACATTTCTAGTGAATAATACCTTTAAATCGTTTCTTTCACAGTATTCAGAAAATAATTCTTTTTGTTTATCCGCATCTGTCAAGAACATCATTGCAACAGCATAACGTTGCGGAAGGTCAATACCATTAAGTTCAGCTTCTTTTCGCATGAATTTATCTGGCATTGAGAATAAGAAACCACTACCATCACCACTCACACCATCTGCTGCAATTGCACCACGGTGAATCATTCTTGATAAGGCTTCTATAGCGTCTAAAGTCATTTGCCTTGAGGGCTGATTCTTGTAGTTGGCAATCATACCAAAACCACAATTGTCCTTAAAGGCCGTTAATCTGTGTTCCATAAATAAAGCGTCTTCCGATTTTCGATAATTGTTGGACTTTGGAGGTCTGTTGTTAGCTATATAGCAATCCTAATTTTTAAGAATCTAAGAATAATAATTACTATCTATTTGTATTTTGTTCTTTCCTCACAAAGCTTTTACGTTCACAACACTTTCAAATATAAGAGTATTTTTTAATAAATCATTAATAAATACCACATTATAATGAATATTTCGTATTTATAAGATGAATTATGACAAAATATCAAAAGCATGTTTTATTTATAACACAAAGAATCTAGATACTATAAATTGTATTTTTTACATTTTTGATTAGTGTAAAATCATCACTTTTTATGGAAAATATTAGGTTATTCGGTGTCAAGCATCTGTAACAAATTCGTTTTGTTTTTTAAAGTGATAGAAGATCGTGTATAATCTAGTATATCTAACTTCTTGTACTTGCTCATTAATTTAGAAACGGTTTCTCTTGATGTACCGATTAACTTCGAGATATCATTCTGTGAATAATGGTGTTTTACAGTATTTCCATCGCTAAACTCATCATCAAAAATATCTTTAATAAATTCAATTAAGCGTTCATCAGCATCTTTACATACAAGAATTTCTAATCTTCTCTCTATTTTTTTTATTCTCAAACCTATAAGCTTATAGATATACAAACCAAACTGTTCGTTATCCCTCATTAAGTTTCTCATTTTTTCAATAGATAAAAGACATAGGGCAGTATTATCTCCCTCAGCAATTGCATATTCATCTCTTTTCTGCTGACCTAGAAGAATTTTCTCTCCAAATATTTCACCTTTAGATAAAATCAGTTTTACTATTTCTTCCCCATCTTGATTGTATTTACATAATTTGACCTTTCCTTTACTCACTAAATAGATTTTCTGTTCTTCGTCTTCAGGGAAGTAGATCACTTCTCCTTTTTTGAACATTAAGCCATTATTTTTAAAGTAGTTGTTAATTTTCGTTGGGCATAAAATTGAATATAAATCAAAGTTATGCATGTGCCAGAGTGAGTCCATATTTCCTTACCTTCTAATTCTAGTATTAAGATAGTTGAATAAAAGCAAACAAAAAAAGAGACACTTTAATATTTAAAATGCCTCTTTTCATATTTATATACAATATCAATTAACTCTTGATAGGTGGTTCTATCATTTTGAAGTTTTGATAATCATAAAGATCTCTATCTAATAGGTGAGATGGAGAAGTGTTTTTCAATGAATTAAAAATAACTTCTGATCTATCTGGATAATCTTTCTCCCATTCTTTCAACATATTTTTAACCATTTGACGTTGAAGTTTTGGTTGAGAACCACATAAATTACATGGAATAATAGGGAATTCCTTTAATTCAGAAAACACCTCAATATCTTTCTCTTTACAATATGCCAAAGGTCTTATAACAACATGTTTTTGGTCGTCTGTTTTATAGATTGGTGGCATTGCTTCCAACTTACCACTAAAAAACATATTCAACAGAAATGTCTCAATGATATCATCTCTATGGTGACCTAATGCGATTTTTGTCACACCTAATTCTTCTGCGGCAGTATATAAAGTACCTCTTCTCAATCTAGAGCATAAAGAACACATCGTCTTCCCTTCACCCAACTTTTCAGTTACAATCGAGTACGTGTCTTTATTCAAAATCTTATAATCAACACCTAATTTATCTAAGTACTCGGGTAAAATATGCTCTGGAAAACCCGGCTGTTTCTGATCAAGATTAACAGCAATAATCTCGAAATCATACTTTTTTGTATGCTGAACATGTAATAATATATCCAACATAGTATAACTATCTTTTCCTCCAGATAAGCAAACCATCACCTTATCTCCATCCTCAATAAGCTTATAATCATCAATTGCTTTCCAAACATTTTTATGTAATCGCTTTTGAAGCTTAACCTGTTCTGCTGTTAATGTCTCTATCATAGATTTAAAATTTGTGCAAAGATAGAATGAATCACTGAGAGATTAAACATAATTTCAATCTATACTTCTAACATTTCCATACAAATAAAAAAAACACACACTGCTGTAAGAGTGTGTGTTTTTGAATTTATGTAAAAAGGAAATTCTATTTTGTAATTACCAATTTTAAAGCATTTCCAATTTTATCTCCATCGTGAATATGTCGAATCACATATATACCTGTAGGGAAACGATCTAGATCAATAGAATAATTGTTTCCAGAGAAAGCACCTTCGGCTACTTTTTTACCATTTATATCTGATAAAATCCACTCACAATTTTGCAACAATGATGGGGCAGAAACTTTAACAGACTGACTTGCTGGGTTTGGATACAGTGACCAACCTTCTAAATCATCTGATATTGAGGTAACATTTTTTGGATCAGTTGATACTAGATCAGAAACACTTACTCTTATAGCCTGATAAATTTCTCTTGAGATATTATCCTGAACTAGTGCGATTACTTCTGCCTGATCAGTACTATAAACTTGTGGATTATCCCATGCTACAGTAAATGTTTCGGTACTTCCATTTTCCCAACTTCTACCTACAAAACTTGTCCCTTCAGAACCAGGAGCTGGACTCATAGATTTCATAACATCTTTATGAGTTAAGAAGCCCTCTGAAGTTTCGATACCATTAATCTCTCTTTCAACAGTGATTAAATGTACTACAATCTCAACTTCATCAGAAGAGAAGGCCTTGTTAGCCGTAACACTTACTTCAATCTCATCTTCACCACCTACATCCGGCAATTGGATAGAAATATCGAATTCAGGATCCAATAATATTCTAGACATGATCGGATTGATATGATTATTGTTCTGTACAAAATCAAAAGTATAACCTAAGAATGCGTTACCATCAACAATAGTAGTTGGAGCATCTGAAATACCATATTGGAAAGTACGTCCAGATGGCGGTTCTGGATTATCCAAGTTCAATGAATCAGACAATCCATCTTGTTTCACATGATAATTAATAGAGATTACATCAAGTGCTAATGGATTCATTAACGAATCTAATGTGACCATATTACTATTAATTGATGCTTCTCCTGCATTCGTCATGGTCTCTATAACAACAGATTTATGACGATTTCCAATATAGAAGTTGTCGATCATAACACCTTCATCTTCCAAATCTGAGTTAGATCTAAAGGCAAATCTAAACCTTAGGTGTTCCTCACCAATAAATTGGTCTAAACTATGTCGAATAGATAAAGAATTATTAAATATACCGCCATCTTCAGTGGCTGAACCCGTCCAACCAATTGGATCTGGAGCTTCAGAAGTTGAAGATTGGTTACCAGGGTTTGATCGAATGTTACTACTATTATACCAATTGATAGGATCTGAAACAGCTCCAAGAACTAACCATGTTTGTCCTGAGTCCAATGAATACTGAAGTACAACACCATCGGCTCCTGTTTCAGCATCTAATTGCATATCAAATGTCATCATTGGTCTACTTAAACCGCTAAGATCAAAAGAAGGTGTATGTAAATACGACTCCTCATTGATATTGTAATTTGATGTCAAATCTGTCACCCAAGCATTAGAAGTTGATGTTAGGTTTTCACCTGTTGCCATACCATATTCCCAACTATAATCATCTCCACGAGGCACCCAATCACCATCATCTAAATTGAAATTTTGGATATATTCATCATCTTCAGATGTTAAGAAAACTCTTGGAAGAACATATACGCTTTCAGTTAATACTCTAGAACAACCTCTTGTTGTATTTACTGTTAATGTAACATCGTAAACACCTGGAGAAGAATATCTATAAGATGTACTACCATCCGTTGCTCCACTCGCTGAAGTTATGATTTCAGAATTACCATCACCGAAATCCCAATCCCATGAATCAATAGTATCTCTTTCTGCAGGTGCTGACATATCGGTAAACAACATGTTGGCATCAAATTCAGAAACTAACCATTCATATTCAACAGTTGGAGGTGAACCTATAAATATATTTTTAGTAGTAGAAATATTGGTACATCCTTGACTGGTTTCTACTGTTAATGTAACCGTTTTATCTCCAGGAGTCGCAAAGTCATGAGTATAAACACTTGCCTGATCAGGATCAGTAAGAACTACTACCCCATCTACTCCAAAATTATAAGTCCAAGATACAATAGTAGTTGTATCACCAATCGTTGTTAAATCTGTAAACTCTACTTGTTGTGTATTACAGAACACTTGTGATGAGAAATCAACTTCTGGCACATCCACAATATTGAATGTATAATCAATTGAATCCTGACAATTATTATCGTTTGTATAAATATATCTAACCGTATGACTACCTAGTGGTGAGTCTTCCATATCGATATTAAACGTACTACCAGATTGGTTAACAACTGCACCAGTAGGAGAAATAAAGTTACCTCCAGCTGGCGTACCTGTCATACCTACATTACCAACACTCTTACAATATGTAGTTTCTTCAGTTAATGAACCTACAATACTTAAGGTAGGTAGTGGATGCACTACAATTGTCACTTCTCTTGCAGGTCCCTCACAACCTAGGTGTGAATCGGTCACATAAAATAGGTGTGTTTCCTCTGTAGTAACTACTGTAGAAATTGAAGGAGTATATGTTAGCGCTGTGGATACAGGATTCACTCTATCATCAGCAGTATACCATCTTACATCATTATCAACCGACCCTGTAACTGCTAAAGCCGAAACGGTTTCGCCTGAACAATAGCTCATATCTCCAATTACCGTAGGTTCATCTGGCTTTTTATTAATGACCAAAGTAATCTCAGTTGTATCACTCTCACAACCATTCTGTATTTGTGTTACATAATACTTTTGAGTGTAATCATTGGATGCATTGGGATCAATTGGTGTATATGATGTGCTAGATGATATGACCGTCGTTAAAGAAGGATCGTTATACCATCTAATATTCGATCCAGATGTAACATTAATAGCATTTATCGTTTCTCCAGAACAATAGATCGGATTGATATTATCCACTGTTGGTTTTGCTGGAGTAGGATAAACAGGAATATCAACTTTAGTGGCTAAAGAAGTACAACCTCCTGAAGTTTGAACCACCCAGAAGTTTAATGTATCGTAAGTTGCAAAACTTGGTGCGTCTCTCATCGGATCAAACACCTGCGATGTCGACTCCACATATAATGGATCTAAACTTTCATCTGAATACCAAGTATATGTAGCTCCTACCTCACCAGTTGCTGTGATAGATTGCAATGGATCTCCTTCACAATAAGGAGTTATTGCACTAATACTTGGAGATGCAGGCAATGCGGTAATAACAACATCAATTTGAGTTACATCACTTTCACACCCATCTAATGAAGTACTTGTAGCATAAAAACTCACTGTGGAATCATTCACTACATTGGTATCAAAAGATGGCGTATAGGTTGTAGTACCTGTAACTAATGCTCCACCTGATTTGTCTGCACTTGCATACCAATTTACATCACTACCTGTGGATACACTTAATTGAGGTAAAGCCCCTCCTGAACATACCTGAGGTACCGAGTTAGCAGTTGGAGCATCCGGTGTTTTATTGATATCTATCGTTAAAACTGAATAAGGGCCTTCGCAACCATTTATAGTTTCTGTAACATAATAACTTACCGTAGAATCATTTGAAACGTTTGTATTCAATACAGGAGTAAATGTATCTCCTAAACCTACAGGTGTTCCTAATGCACTTGAAGTATACCATTTAATATTTTGTCCTGCTGAAGCAACAGATAGTGCTGTTACTGTTTCACCTGAACAATACTCCGTATCGTTGGCTATTGATAACGATGGTGCAAGTGGTTTAGCATAAATCATAATATGCACTTGCAAAGTATCACTGGTACATGTCTCCACATTTGTTTGTCTCACATAGTATGTAACAACAGAATCTGAAGTGATCGAAGGAGCATCACTAGGTTCAAGGATATTACTTGTACTAGAAACTAAAGTTAGATCAGAATCAGAATACCAAGTAAACTGTGCACCTGACTCCCCTGTTACTTGAATATCGGCTAAGTCTGTATCATCAGAACAGTAAGAAGGGATTGTAGATACTAATGTTGGTTTTTCTGGTAATGGTCTCACATAAATAGTATCCTTTATACTTAAATCACAACCTCTTGAGTTGCTATAAGTATATGTAAGAATGTGACGAGAATAATCTCCAGTACTTGTCTCTCCTGCAGCAATAGCAGCAGTTTCTGGATCAAATGATGCCGTACCATCTGGATTACTCGTTAATCCACCCGTATCAATCGTAAATGAGCCAGATCCTGAATATTGAGAGAAACCTTCCATTGGAGTGAAAATCACTTCCTCAACAGAAAAACATACAGAATCTGCATTGTTTGATGCGATAAATACTTCATCATAACCAAATACATTTACAGTAGAGTCAACACTATTTTGACAGTTTGTTGTACCATCTGTATATGTAAAAGTGATTGTAAAATCTTCATCTTCATCATATAATTCACCTCCTGCTAAAGAAGGATCAAATGTTGCTCGACCATTTCCAATATTTGTAATACCTGGGTTCCCTGAGAAAGTTCCTGAGGTCACATCCATATCATCTACCTCACCCACCAAAGTGATCAATCCTTCGTCGAAACAGAAATTACCATCATCGGTTGGATCTAAATACCTGAAGCTGACATCGGGTAATTCGTTAATTTCGATTGTGATATCATCAGTTGCAGTACAACCATTCACATCACGATAAGTATATGTTAAAACATGACTCCCGGGAGTCATTGACGATGGCGATATTGTAATCTCATTATTTACAACAGGCCCGCTTCCAAGTTGAAATTCTCCATTTGTTGTCTGTAACGCTCCGTCAACATTTGCATTAATGGTAACATCAGCATCTGTAACACAAAATGAAGGATCACTTAAATTAATTGAAGCTACATGTGTTTTGGTAATAGATACATCTTGAGTAATAGAGAAAGGTACACTTAATGCATCTGTGTAATTTGCAGTAACAGTAACTGTTTCTGTTACACCGTCTGCGGCCCCCATACTTAATGCATCTTCGGGAGTAAAGACATAATCACCTCCACTTGGAGCTACGCCTGGACCTGTAAAATCTACTAAAGTATATGGTGATGTACCAGGAAATGAAGACTCATCAGGAATATCCAATGTGATTGCAGACTCATCCTCACAATACAATTGATCTAAGTTCATCACTGTTGATCCATCATATACTGTAAAAGATACAGGTACAACCTTTTCACAATCACCATATGTAATATGATAATCAATAGTATGGCTACCCACTCCTGCAATATTTGGATAAAATGAATTATTACCCGCACCTTCTCCTAAAGTAATAACACCTGGTCCAGAACAGTAAAAACCTTCCCCTGAAACTAAACCTGTCACACTCAACGCAATTGCAGTTGAAGTTTGATCGGAATAATTGGTTGTCGATGGAGTTAATGCATAACCTGATGGTTCACTAGGAACTGAAATCATAATTGGAGATGAAGTATGACTACACTCTCCAGAAGTAACTACTCTTCTTATTTGGTAATTACCTGAAGTTGAAACAGAAGCATTATAATAACTCTGAGACGTTTCACCAGAAATATCGGTAAAAGACCCCATTCCAATTCTTTGCTGCCACTGATAAGAATACCCTCCTGTACCTCCATTTGGAGCAGAACCAATAATAACTATAGGTTCGTTGATACAAATCGTTGCTCCACCAGACAAATTAGTTAATGTATTATCGGTGATGCTTGGAATAATATTTATTTCAATTTCATTAGAAACAGATGTACAACCACTACTTGTTACAGTTCTTCTAAAAAGAATCGTACCTAAAGTATTGATTGCCGAACCATACGTCAAATCTGCTGAAGTACCTGCGTTCGACCAAGATGATCCATTATTTAAACTTATTTCCCATTGATAAGAATATGTTCCTGTACCTCCAGTTGGAGTTTGAGCAGTAAGTGAAATTGCATTCGCAGCCACCGAGTTACAATACTCATCATCCGAAGGAGTATCAACAATATTATTGGCTATATCATCATTAACAGTGATTGAAATAACATTAGAATAACCTGAGATACCCTCACTTGTTACTTTTCTTCTATAATTATATGTCCCTGATGTTAGCACTTCATTCTCGGTGAAATTAATACCTGAGCTTGTCAATGATGCATATGGACCAGAATTTTTACTTCTTTCCCAATCATATGAATAGGATCCAGATCCACCACCCACAGCAGTACCTGTAATCGTATACCCTGTATTTTCACCATCACAATAATTAGTAGTTGCTGGTGCTGTAATAGTGCTTGATAAGTTTGGAAATACTGTCACGCTACTAGCATCATTAGTTGACGTAACCGCAGAAGCTGTGTTACCGGCAATATCTTGAGCTGCAATTGAGAACGAGATTGGAGAATAAGATGAACCTCCAGTAACGGACATTGTTTTTACCACTGAATAATTCAGACCTGAAACAGAAGCAGCTATCGATGATCCATCTAGGGTTGCTGAAAAAGGGCTTACTAATGTTTCATCTGAGGTAAATGAAAGAGTAACATCATCATTATTCTCAGCTAATGACGTTGAAATACCATTATCAGAGCTTATCGACACCGCTGACAATGAAGGTGGTGTAGTATCGATAGTGATACTTTCCGTTTCTACTGCACCTTGGTTACCATAAATATCCTCTACATAAGCAGAAAGTGTATGTGTATTATCACTTAATGCTGAAAGTAATGTAATGTCTAAACTTGCCAGTGAAGTCGCTACTCTTGCTACTTCCCCATCAATATTACTAGAAATAATGACTTCTGGGGTATCACCATTTGGAACACCTGTTAATTCAAATTCAGGTGTTGTATTATTAGTTATTTTATCTGAATTAGAAGATCCGCTGTCTGAAGTACTTTTTAATGTAAAAGTAGCTGGAGCAGAAATAGAGGTGTTGTTCTTAATATCCACAAGAACTGCAGCTGGAGAAGATGATTCATTTCCAGCATCATCAATTGCTTTTGCAGTAAAGGAAGTATTACCATTTGCAATTACTGATGTTGTTATACTATTTGTTCCTGTACAGAAAACATTGCCAACTGGAGAACCTGAAACATATATTCTAATTGTTGACCCTACATCTCCGGTAACTATAAATGTTGGTGTGTTATCACTGGTTCTAGAATCCATATTATTCCTTCCCAAGTCCGAGCTACTATGATCAAAAGCAAGTGTAGGTACAGAAGGAGCTGTTCTATCTATTTCAAGATCAACTGTTGTGTTTCCACTCACATTACCGTAAACATCTTCTAAATAGAAAGTTAATCTATGGTTGCCTTCTTGAAGGGTTGACAACATAAAGGATTGGTTAGCTGAAGAAATACTTCCTCCACCAACATTTCCATCCAAATTACTTGTCACGACAAGTGTATTTGCTGCACTTGGGAACACACAATTGAATGTAGGGGTGTTGATATTTGTAATAAAATCCCCTCCTAACCCCGAATCAGAGGCACCATCTAATGCAACACTTGTGATATTTGATAAAGCTGAATTATTAAAATCAACTGCTACAATATCTGATGCTGTAGAAACATTACCTGCTGAATCTGTTGCGGTAACTGTATAATTATATGTATTAGCCGATGTTAAGGCTGTATTTGTAGTAATACTTGTAGTTCCTGTACTTTTAATAGTCCCAACATTTGAACTCCCTTCCAATAAAGTGATTAGTGAATTGATCTCGGCATCCGTTGAGAATGATGGAGAAGATTCTCTTGTTCTTAAATCAGAATCACTAGACCCTGTGTCTGTTGTTAAACTCAAGCTTGGTTTCTCCGGAGCATCCGTATCAATAATTACTCTGGTTAATGGATCTGACGCATCTCCTTCATTACCTGCTAAGTCTTCGATATGTGCTGTTAATTCATGTTCTCCATCACTAAGAGCGCTTAAAGTAATATCTTGATCAGTACCTGAAGTCGATACTCTTGCAACTTCACCATCAATATTACTCGTGATCACAATTTGACTACCTGATACATGATCTATATTATCTACATTAATAGTTGGTGTTGTATTATTTGTTACCTTATCATTAGATAATGGACCTGTATCATTTGTCGAGTTTGCTAAAAAGGTAGGCTCATCTGGCATAGCAGGGTCAGTTAGATCGATAGTTACTGCAATTGGTGTTGATGTGTAAGACAATCTTCCATCAGTATCAATACTATAGGCAAAGATATCATGATCCCCTTCTGCTAAAGAGGTTGTCACAATTAAATCCACTCCTCCTGTTGCAACTGTACTACCAATCGTTGTAGTCCCATTTTTTATATAAATTGTTTCTCCTGATGTCGCCGTTGCAGTAAATACCAAGCGATCTAAGCTTGTAATTTTATCTGTATTTGATGAACCTAAATCTGCTGTTGGACTTAATGCGTTCGAAACAACTGGAGACTCATCACCTTCTGTAATGTCAATTTCATATTCCTCTGAATCCTCATCTAGGCCATCTCCAGAATAATTTACTCTATAATCTAAACCATCTTCATATTCTCCTGCTAAGAAGATATAAACATCATAGTCCGTATTTACCGTTTCTTGAACAAGAAAAATTTCAATATTGGTATTTGAAATAGCAGTCCATCCACCATCATCTTTTTCTACAGTAAAATCTGATGTAGTAGGATTAAGTCCTGATCCATGAAGTTCATAAGCAAGAACTGCTGAACTTGTTTTTTTAGGTCCAGAAATGATTCTATCAAAGCTTGAAACTGATTGAGCATATAGTGAACCACTCAAAAAATAAAAAATAAAAACAAGCGAAAATTTAAATATTTGGGAGTAGTATTTATTCATAGTAATAGTATCAGCGACTTTTGAAATTCGTTAAAGCCTAATATGTGTTTAGTTTAAATGATGATAAGTATTCGATAGAACAAATAGATGATTACCTATAACCCTTAAACTTATTAAACTTTATTAACTTTTAATAATTTACGTAAGTTTCAGGATATATGTTTATCATTTTAACAAAATTAGATGTAAGTATTTGTATTATTCTGATATCAGTTAATTCTCAGTATTAGTAGGTATCTTCGATAAATTTCCATCAGAATCAGTCTTTAACAGACATATCTTTCTTGAATTACCAAAAACAGCTGAACCTACAACTAATATTGAACCATCATCTAAAATATTAATTTTTCTACCTTCATCATCTCCTTCAAATCCAAATTTCTTTGTCCAAATCAATTCGCCTTGGAAAGAAATTTTCATGATGAAAATGTTAAAATCTGCTCTACCTGAGTTTGTTTTACCTGTAATATATATCCCAGAAGGATGAATTTCCATATGATAACCTTGATCAATACCTTCCTCTCCTATCGTTTGAAAAAGGGTTGGATCTCCATCCTGATCTAATTTCGAAATAATGATATCCATATTATTCTCAGAGTTTTCTTGAGAACCCATTACATATCTATCACTGTTATAAGTTGTAATTTCATTACCTATTTCATTTTTAGCTGTCCCGTAATATTTATCCCAAACAGGTACTAAAAAAGAGTTCACTCGAACTGTTCTAATATCAGAAACAGGTACAGTTGCCCCTTGATCATTCACTTTATTGATGGTAACTGATCCAAATAAATAAAAATTACCATCTTCTCCTTCTACTACAGAAGCTCCGTAATCATCTAGGTTATCTTGAAAACCATTGATCCTTTCCAATTGTCTACCTGCAGATTCATCATATTTAATACTAATCACATCCCAATCAGAGTTCGGAACACTAGGGTTTTCAAAGTTTCTCACCTCTCCTATTATTATAAATCCACCTTCTGTGATTTTTTCAATATCATTAAATACAGCTTGGTTAACATCTTTAGTTTCTGCTCTTACTTCTTGGAAAAGAGTAATTGAAGGTGTTTCTAAATTGATAGTGAAAAGAACTCCATATCTTTCTCCATCTACAGCCCTATTACCAAGCACAACAATTTCGTTATCTGATGTCTGAAGTAAACCTACAGCATCATCAATAATAAATGTTTGTGTCGAATCCTCTACTAATTCCAAGGACCACATTTCATTTCCTGCTAGGTCTGTTTTGATCAATAAAATCGAAGTTAAATACGATGAAGACGATGTAGTCCCCAACAGTAACATACCATCGTCTTGAACGAGTAAATCACGACCAATTTCTTCACCTTCCGTTCCATAAAACTTGATATATGTTTCTTCTGATGTATATGAATCTACCGTTTCACAACCCATCAATAAAATTATCAGAAAATATGCTAATCGTTTGATCATGTTAGTCCAGTGTTTTGTATTTTCTATATTTCTTAGGTTTGTAAAAGTCGTATGCTATACCAACAGTCAATGATATAACATCCATCTTTACATCATTATCAATATAACCGTAACTAAAAATTAGCTCACTATTATCATATCGAGCATTAGGTTTATTAAAATCTTGAAATGCATAACTGTATGAACCAATAATTGACCAGTGAGAAAAACGTGTTTTAAACTGAATTCCCAATTGTACAATTGCATCATAAAGCATTTCTTGACGTTGTTTAGAAATATCAATAGTAGTGGCTTCTATATCTGCAATTTCTTCACTATCATACGCCTGAGTACCTTCTATGCTCGCATTCATCTGCATTCTTGCACTTCCTCCCAACCCAATAAAAGGTTTTACTTTTTGTTTAGGAAGAATTACAAACCTCATTGTTAAAGGGAAATGCAACCAATTTTGATTCTCTCTCATGGTAGTCGTAGAGAAATCTAAAGGTCTTTCGACAGTCTCAAACACTATACTCTCATAGGTAGGTGATATATTAATCTGGATCACCTGACTTAAATAGAAAGAGAAGGAAACACCTGCTTTGAAGCTTACTTGAGGTTGGTATTCTACATTGGAATAGTTCTCTTTGGCTCCTACACCAAAAGTATTTGAAACCGTTGCCTGATTATAAGTTGCCCCTCCAACTAATCCTAAAGACATTATTGGACGAGTTCTAAACTTTTCATAAAGGTTTCTTAATTCAGCAGGATCTGATGAAGTTGGCTTATACTCTGCATTTTCTTTTAAAAGTTGAAGCATAGCATCTTCTGCTTCGACTACTCTATCAGAATATAAATACGAAAGAATTACTAGTCTCCTAGCATTTAATTGTTTTGCAGAAGATTCAAACCCTCTTTCAATACAATTATTAAGTTCATATGGGACTTGTAATAACTTACCTTCCGCGTATAGAGTGTTGGCTCTGTTATAAGCCTCTTCACATTCTTGAGCAAACACTGAATTACATAATAAAAAAATAAGAGTGATGCTAAAAAGTAATTTTTGGTCTATCAGTTTTGTCAACATAAATAATTGAATAAAAAGCGAATTTATTCTACATCTCCTCCATCACAAACATTACGGTTTTCAATACCTTCACCAACGTAACGTCCCCATTCTTTATCGGTCATTTCTTTTCTAGGCATTAATGAACATACTGAGTTTGAAAGTGTAGGAATATCTAATTCATACCTTCTCAAGTCGTGTCCTGAGGTACCTACATATAATACACTTCCTTGATTTGCAAAAGATGCTTCAGAAGCCCATGAACCTAAGTCATTTAAGATGATAGGAGATTCATTAGTTCTACCAGGAATAACATTCCAAATACGAGCAGACCCATCTAAACTAGTACTTACTAGTCTCTTAGTCTCATTATCGAATTTCAAACTTGTCACCTTAGTATCATGTCCTTGAAGATTATCGATCTCTGCTCCTTTTACTCTATCCCATAGAATTAGCTTCCCATCTTCGAAGCCAAGAGCAACCGTTTTCCCATCTTTAGAAAATGCAATTGCAGTACCTGCAATACCTTTATCAGCATAGATGGTTGTTTCGGCACATTTATCATCAGGACAGTATTTCACTACCGCTCCCGATTCTTTCATTGCCCATATACTACCATCTAAATTAGATACTTTAAGATTTGTGATTCTCTTATCTGATTCTGCCAAAACAGATGTTGAATATGTTTCAGTATCTACGGTATATATTTTTTTACTTTGTCCTGTTAAGAAAATTCGATCGCCATATTGATCAAAAACTCCTGCCCACAATTGACCTTTAGTAACTTTAATTTTCTTCAATGTTTTAAAATCAGGATATGTAAAGATTTTCACCATTCCATTTTCAGAATAGATTGCAGCTCTTCCCTTATCCTTAGAGATAATCAAGCCTCTAATGACGCCATTGTCTCCTGATAAAACTTCAGATTCTAATGAATTTTCATCCCACTTACGGATACTTCCATCTGAGCCTGCAGATAATAATGTATTTTGATCAGCATCATAATATAGTGTTCTCACATAATCATCATGTCCTTTCATCAAATTGAAATCTTCGCCTTTAAAACTTTTTACAGATTGATAAAGACCTTGGTAAACGTCGGGGTTAGGATTTAATCCTTTGTATTGTTGATTAAAAGCATAAGCTTGTGATGCTAATAATGCTTTCTGCTCTGGGTCCTTAATTTGTAAAGACTTAACGGCTAAAGCTTGAGCAATTGAAAGGAACCTTAATGTATCCGCAGATGCTTTTGCTCTATCAGCATTCTGACGGGAAATCTCTGCTTCTTTCGATCTATCATCCGCAATCTGAGCACTGGCAATGGCATTTTCTTTTGCTTTTTCTGCCGTTTGACGTTGTTGCTCTGCATCTTGTTGTGCCTGCAAGGCAATACGTGTCTGTTCTATTGCCAAATTCTTTTGGTACTCTGCAGAATCTAAGGCAGCTTGAGCAATTGCCGTTTGCTTCTGAGCTTCTTCTGCCGCTAATTCGGCTTTGCGTTGCTCTTCTTCGGCTCTAGCTAAGGCTTCTGCTGCTGCTTTTGCACTTTTATTTGCTTTTTCACCAAACTCTTTTGCTTCAATTGCAGCCAATTCTGCATCTCTTGCCTTCAATTGTGCAAAAATCACCAACATAATTGCTCCAATAGTTGCTGCTGCAAGAATTAATGCAATTACCTTCGTACGCTTAACAATACGTTTCTGAAGACGCTCTTTTACTCTTTGCTCTTCTTCGTATTCCTCTTGAGAGCTTTTTAAGAATGTAATTGCTCTCTCATAAGAAGGTTCATATTGAACCGCCCAAGATAAGTTGGGTTTAAAACGCTCTCGCCATTGTATGGCAATATATAAATCTGGTGGTCTCCACAAAGACGCTTTTCCTTGTTGATATAAGGTTGCTGCTTCCGAAAGACGTTTATATATTTTTACTGCTTCAAATTCCTCATCTACCCAATCACGACAACGTATCCAAACACGCATCAATGATTCATGGGAAATATCAATTACGGAATCAAAATCAATATCTATACTTTGATCAGGTGTCAATAATGTTCTACCTGATGTTCTAAATCTATCAACAATAGAAATAACTACAGCCACTTCTGATTCTGAAATCTCAGCAAGATTTTTCACTTTTGTTGGACGGCGGATTCCACGACCGTCTTCCCCTTTTTCGGTAAGTGCTTTAAAAATCTTCTCACAAATCAACTTTTCCTCTTCAGAAAGTTCTCTAAATGCTTCATCAGCATGTTGTGATAAGGCTTCAGCCATACCACCGATTGCTTCATAATGATGAACATCTAGCTCCTCATTTAAATCTGAATGTACACTCCAATATTCCCACGTACGCATTAGAGCGTGTTGCATAATTGGAAGTTGATCTTGTGTATCGCCTAAATCATTAAGTAATCTCTGAAGTAACCTAGAACTAATATTAGCACCACCTACAGCCGCTGGTCCCAAAATCGCCTCCTGTTTTTGATCTCTTGTCATCTGAGGAATCAAATAATGACTCTCATTAATCAAATAGGTTAATTCAGGAAAGCGAGCACAGTCACCTATGTAGTCAGAACGCATGGTCATTACTACATAAATTGGCACTTTACTTTGCTTAGTTGCTTCAACTAATAATTTCACAAAGGCAGAAGCCATACCCATTGAAAGGTCTTCAGATTCTAATCTCGAGAATCGGAATAACTCTTCAAACTGGTCAATTAAAATCAAGAAGTTGTCTCCTTCATCTTCTCGTAGCCTTTCAACTAATGTCACAAGTCCTCTTGATGAACTTAATAACATAGTGACAGCTACGTTTAAGAGTAACTCCTGATCTTCTACTGATTTTGTATGGAAATTTTTAGTGGACTGTAATACAGCTAGTGCAAGGTTTTTTATCGGATCAGTTCCCGGGCGAGAACTTGACACATTCCATTTGGAGCCTTGCTTCTCCATAAAACCACCTTGAAGCGCTGGAATCAAACCACAATAAATCAAAGATGATTTACCTGAACCTGAAGCACCAAGTGCGGCAACAAATCTATTTTTTTCTAATCGCCATAATACCTCTTCGGTTTGACCATCCCTACCAAAAAACAAGAAAGTCTCATCCGTGCGGAAAGGTCTCAATCCTGGGAATGGATTGAATTGCCCTGTCAGCATCAACTTCTGTGCATCAGTATTTGTCGATGAAAAAGAATTCATAGAGAAAGTCAGCGAATTAGAACATTTAAAATTACAACAATATTACTAAAGTGCAGATAAAAAACTAAGTAAATCATCTGAAATCATTACATCATCATCCGTAAAAACTCCAACTGATTTATATAAATGATTTTCATCCAGCATTTTTGTCAACTCATTAGCCATTGTAAAACTGGATACAACAATTGCTTTGATATTTAAAGGCTCCTTCCTTCCAAGCCCAGAGGCTCTTAAATTATCTTGCAATTTGGCCATAATCCATTCCGTTGGGGCCTGATCCACATAAACAATTGTGCTATTACACAACTGCAAATGTCTTTGATGTTGACGGCGCATTAACTTTGCACCTTGTCCTTGAGCCAATGTAAGTACTCCAAAACCCATAGCATCCAGTTTAGTAACTAGGCCATTGACTTTATCGGAATCCATTATATCACTCATTACATAAACCTTCTTTTTATATACTTCATCAACGTCGCTGATTGAATTTTCTTGTTCATTAGCACTTAATTCATTGTGAAGTATAGACTTAAATTTCTCTAAGTCTGTCTTAAAAGTCAAAGTTAGTTCATGCTCATCAATGTTTTTCAATAGTTTTTCTACATAAAACTTACGTTTATCTGATGTAAATCTTATGGTCGGAGGAAGCCAAACCAGCTTTTTCAAGCTTCCTTCTTTTTGTTTAATATAGGTTTCTGACACCTTCTCTTGCCATTCTTGAATGGAATAAACTTCATTATCTGACGCTATTCCTTCTCTTCCTCCTGCTAAATGAATTGCAATTTCAGAACGTTCAAGGTCTTGCCATTGCTCCAAAGAAATACGTTCTGTATCTGAGGTATAATCTTTTTTAGGCAGTGAGTCGAAGCCAAAAGCCTTTAAATCTCTTTTGAGAAGTAAACGCTCCATTCTTAAATCATCTGAAGTATCTCCAAGAAAAATCATTCTTTTAGGTACTTCAGAAGGGTTCAGGTCGTCATATATATCATGAGCGATGTCCGATATTACTAACCAAAAATAAACACGGTACCCCTCAATTAAAGGAACTGTTAACGTAACGGTTTTTCCGATTCTAGTCTCAAATTTTGACAGATGATAACTTCTTACCCCAACTAGAGACGCTGGCTGCTGTTCAGGGTGAATATCATGCAATAAAACTTTATAATTTCTTTGCGAATAATTTAATGCCACATCTTCTTCCACCTCACCCAATAGTAACCAAATTACAATATCAAATTCGGCATTGGGTACGGGATCAACAGTCACAGATACTTCTACATCGGTTCTTTTCATTTCTCTAAAAGAAACCTGAAGAGCATCTGCAATCAAATACCCTAACTCTCTGTGGTTTTCGGCTTCGATAGCATCAGACGCAACACAAATTACTTGTATACGCATATGGTTGATAGATTATGTCTTATTAAGTCTAGTTTGTTGATTGTGTTTAATACAAGCAACCTTTATTCCAATTACGTTTATTAACAAATGAGAAGTTAAGTAAAAAAAACGGTCTGACTAAATATCAGACCGTTTAATGTTATAAGTACAATATTAATATTAGAATTGTACTAATTCTTTTTGAGATAGCTGATCTAAAAGCAGCATATCTTCATCACTAAGTTCAAAATTAAATAGAGCTGAATTGATTAATAAGTGTTCTCTTAATTCAGCTTGAGGAATAGAAACTACACCATTTTGCAGAATCCATCTTAATGCAATCTGAGGTGGTTCTACTTTATATTTTATGGCCAATTCCTGTATTTCCGGAAGATCTAAGATTTCACCATGTTTTAAGGCTCCAATTGAGACTAGTTGTATGCCATTATCCACACAATACTCCATCAATTCATGATCCGCCTTTAAAACATTAAACTCTACTTGATTTACTACAGGAAATACATCAGCTTGCATCACTAACTCCTGTAACTGAGGTTTTGTATAATTACAAACCCCAATGGCTCTCACTCTTCTTTCAACATAAAGTTGTTCCAAAGCTCTCCAGGTTTCTCCTACTACATTTTCTAGAGGATGTTCGATCAATAATAAGTCAATATACCTTAAACCTGATTCAGCTATTAGCTGATGATACACTTCTATTGTATTTTCAAAACCATGAAATTCATCTCCAATTTTAAGTGAGATAAAGACATCATTACGATCAATCTGAGATTCTTTGATTGCTTGTCCTACACCATTTATGTTGTTATACTTCGTAGCACAGTCAAAATGTCTATACCCAATTTGTAAAGCTCTTTTAGTTGCGTTAAAAATTGGCTTACCTTCATGAATTTGTGATACATTCATTCCTAGAAATGGAATACGAACTGTGTTTCTTAATGCGAAAGTTCCTCGCATATCATAGATAGGAAACTTTCTTTTTATAGAGTTTATCATAATTACAGGTGTTTAATGGTTGTTTAGTTGTGCTTTAAGACAATATCATAAAACCCCTGTTAATAAACATTGATAAACATCAGCACAAAATAGAGCCTTTAATCAGTAATTATACTTTTTATTCCACATTAATTGAAGACGCTTCAACATCTCCTGTTCTCTTGCATTTTGCTTAGGTTGATATATCGTATTCCCTTCCATACTTTCTGGCATGTATTCTTGAGGAATAAAACCTTGTGGATCATTGTGTGGATATAAATAAGCATCAGCATATCCAAGTTCTTTCATTAATGATGTAGATGCATTTCGCAAATGCAATGGAACTGGTAAGTCACCTGTTTTTTGCACTATTTTCTGAGCATCTTTAATGGCAGTATACGAAGCATTACTTTTTGGAGAACATGCAAGATATGTTGTACATTGAGATAGAATAATTCGCCCTTCTGGCATGCCGACAAAATTGATAGCTTGCATACAATTATTAGCCATAATCAATGCCGTTGGATTTGCGTTACCAATATCCTCAGAAGCAGAAATTATTAATCTCCTAGCAATAAACTTAGGATCTTCACCCCCTTCAATCATTCTTGCTAACCAATAAACAGCTGCATTTGGATCAGAACCTCGAATCGATTTTATAAATGCTGAAATAATGTCATAGTGTGAATCCCCTTTCTTATCATAATGAACAGCTTTCTGCTGAGCTACCAAGGCTACTAACTCATCATTGATATGTATTTCACTATTATCATCTTCCTTAGCTGCATCTATTGAAAGCTCCAGAAGGTTCATTAATCGGCGAGCATCACCCCCAGAATATCTTAATAATGCGACATTTTCATCGATGACAATGTTTTTCTTCTTTAGCACTACATCTTCCTTTAATGCTCTATTGATTAACCATACTAAATCTTCTTTCTTCAATGGCTCAAGCACGTATACTTGACTTCTTGATATTAAAGCAGAATTCACCTCGAAAGAAGGATTTTCCGTAGTTGCCCCGATTAATGTAATGATACCTTTCTCAACAGCATTCAGTAAAGCATCTTGTTGTGATTTACTGAACCTATGTATCTCATCAATAAACAAGATGGTACCATAAGCATAGCTTGCTTCCTTAATTACTTCTCTCACATCCTTTACTCCAGCACTAATAGCACTTAAAGTTTTAAAAGGTCTAGTAGTTGCTTCAGCCAAAAGTCTGGCTAAAGTTGTTTTACCAACACCTGGAGGTCCCCATAAAATCATAGAAGGTATTGTTTTACTCTCTACCATTCTCGTAAACACACCATCCACACCTAATAAGTGTTTCTGACCTGCCACTTGATTAATTGTCTGTGGACGCATTCTTTCTGCTAAAGGAGTTGCTATTGTTTTCATTCTTTTAAATTAATCACAAAACAGAAAAGTATATTTTTTAAACACTGAATTGTTTAAATATACAACAAATGTACATCAATTGACTATAAAAGTTGATTTAATTCTCATTAATTAAGCTTAATAGAAAATATTTTTCCTTTGAAATAAAAAAGGGTTGAATACCATTATAGTATTCAACCCATGTTTTGTGATGTATCTTTACAACTACCCCTTAGAAGAGTAGTTAGGAGCTTCTCTTGTAATTGTTACATCGTGAGGGTGAGATTCTTTAACACCAGCACCAGTAATTTTTACAAATTTCGCATCTTTTAGTTGTTCAATAGATCCGGCACCACAGTAACCCATACCTGCCTTTAATCCACCAACTAATTGATATAATACTTCCTCAACGCGTCCTTTGTAAGGAACACGACCTGCGATTCCTTCCGGAACTAGCTTCTTCACGTCATCTTCTGCATCTTGGAAGTAACGATCCTTAGAACCTTTATTCATCGCTTCTACAGATCCCATACCTCTGTAGGCTTTAAATTTACGACCTTCAAAGATGATCATATCACCTGGAGCTTCATCAGTACCCGCTAATAATGAACCGATCATTACAACATCAGCACCACCAGCAACCGCTTTTACTAAATCTCCAGAGAATCGAACACCTCCATCAGCGATAAATGGAATTCCTCTTTCTCTTAAAACAGATGCAGCTTCAAAAACAGCTGATAACTGAGGTACACCTACACCTGCAATAACACGTGTTGTACAGATAGAACCTGGACCAACACCTACTTTGATACCATCAGCACCAGCATCTGCTAAAGCTTCTGCTGCTTCCGCTGTTGCGATATTACCAACGATAACATCTAAGTCAGGAAATTCTTTTTTGATTTTCTTTAAAGCATCAATCACACCTTTAGAGTGACCATGTGCAGTATCTAAACCGACAACATCTACACCAGCTGCTTTTAATTCAGAAACTCTTTCCATTAAGTCCGCTGTAACACCTACAGCTGCACCCACTCTTAAACGACCATATTGGTCTTTACAAGCATTTGGTCTGTTCTTGTTTTTTAAGATATCGCGGTAAGTTACCAAACCTACAAGTTTGTTTGATTTACTTACGATTGGAAGTTTTTCGATTTTATGCTCTTGAAGAATATCTTGAGCCTCATCTAGTGTGATACCATCATCAGCTGTTATAAGATTTTCTTTTGTCATTACATCTTTAACAGCGATGTTTAAGTCTTTTTGAAAGCGAAGATCTCTGTTTGTTAGAATACCAATTAGAAGTCCTTCTTCGTCAACTACAGGAATACCCCCGATTCTGTATTCCCTCATTAACTCGTTTGCTTCAAACAATGTTTTGTTCGCAGTTAAGGTAACTGGGTCCAAAATCATACCTGATTGCGAACGCTTGACTTTTCGTACTTGGGAAGCCTGTTGCTGAATTGTCATGTTTTTATGAATGAAGCCTAAGCCTCCTTCTAATGCCATTGCAATTGCTAAATCAGCTTCTGTTACAGTATCCATTGCTGCTGAAACTAAAGGAATATTCAACGCAATGTTTTTTGTTAACATGGTTTTTGTAGTAGTTTCTCTAGGAAGGATTTGTGAGAAACCTGGTCTTAAAAGCACATCATCATATGTGAGTGCCTCGTACAAAACTTTACTTGGATCGATAGCCATTGAAGCAAATAATTTAACTGTGATTATTTGCCGAGCAAAGTTAGAACATAAATTGATAAATCAATTAAAATATACATAAATTTTTTCACATTAACTTTAATACACAAAAAATTGATTTTCAGGCAATAAAAAAAGGGCACACCTATATTTTAGGTATGCCCTTTATCTCTTTTTGTGGGACGTACTGGATTCGAACCAGTGACCCCCTGCTTGTAAGGCAGGTGCTCTAAACCAACTGAGCTAACATCCCATTTACACCTTCTGTGTAATATGGTGGGACGTATTGGATTCGAACCAATGACCCCCTGCTTGTAAGGCAGGTGCTCTAAACCAACTGAGCTAACATCCCATTTTCATTATGTCTTTATG
>NZ_JABAIL010000003.1:300000-498157 GCF_012641475.1 Flammeovirga agarivorans
CCAGGTACAAATTTACATTTTCTTTATGAGGAAATTTATATTCAACCCTTTTAAAACGTATCATTATTCATAGTCTGTAATCTATTAATCATACTTTCGATACTATCAATTTTTTGATTTATCAGTAATTATTGAACTTTCATTCCAACAAAATCCCTGATAAATAGTTCTTATTCAAAAATTTTAATAGATTCAATAATCTTCTATTTATCCATCAATGATTTTTTTTATGTCGAAGAAATTAAATTTACTCTTCATATTACTTGCTCTTACTACATCTTTATGGGCCCAGTCGAGTGTAACTACAGCCGATTCAGTTAATTTTCAGGCTCAGAGTACCAAAAAATGGTATCAATCAAAATCAGATGTTTATTATGCTCCACCAATCTCTTCTGCGGCAATTGCAGCAGCAGGGTTGATCGCTAATGTATACGGAATCAAACGATTAAATGATAGACCTTCCATCTCAGAAGAAACGATTACAGCCTTGAATATCAATGATGTAAACCCTTTTGATAGAGGTGTATTTGACCACCCTGTAGAAGAAAGGGAAGACTCTCACAATTTTACTGATTGGGGATTATATATCTCCGTTGTATTGCCTTTTACCCTTTTTATTGATGATGCTATTCGCGAAGATTGGCTTGAGGTAGCATTGATGTATGCTGAAACGCAGTTTATCACTGTAAACCTTTATAACTATTTAGGACCTGGGTTAGTAACAAGGTATAGGCCGATTACATATATGCATGGACATCCTGATGTGCCAATGTCGGAACTTACGGATAACAACAATGCCAGGTCATTCTTTAGTGGACATACGGCCAATACATCAACAGGTGCTTTCTTCTTTGCGAAAGTGTTAACAGATTATCATCCAGAGTGGTCTACTGCTGCAAAAATTGGTTTATTTGCGGGAGCATCTATTCCGCCAATATTGGTAGGTTACTATAGGACAAGAGCCTATAAACACTTCTATTCAGATGTTATTGTTGGAGGAGCAGTTGGTGCTCTTACGGGTGTTTTTATTCCACAGATTCATAAGTGGATGAGAAAGAAAAGAAATAAGAATGGTAAAGACACTTCGTTTATGCCGATCATGCAACCAAATATGATGGGAATGTATGTGAAGGCTACTTTCTAGAGTTTTAGATTAAAATTTTTACCAAAAGACTTCCTGTTCACTTTAGATAGCATGAAGTCTTTTTTTATAAAAGATGAATTCACCTAGAAAGCCTGTGATACATCCAAACGTATAAGCAACTAAATCACTCCATAAAAATCCATGACCTAAGACTAAGCTTCCTAATGTTGTATTCCTTATTTCTACAATCCAAGGAGCTTGGTACAATTGTAATGTTTCTATAAAAAAACAGCTTAGTGTGCTAACAATAAGTACAAAAAAAGTGGTTTGTGATTTGAATAACCATGCTGTAATAAAGTAAAACATGAATGCATAAAGGTAATCGCCAAGATATGGATATATTATTGCAGGGATATAGGAAGTTCTAGAAAGTAAACCAAAAGAAATAATTAAGAAAATAATGAATGTATAAACAATTCGATTCCGTTGAGGTTTTAAGTTCATTTTATTCGTCCAAATATTGATTGTTACTTGTAATACAAAGATAAAGTTAAGGTAAATAAAACGTATCGTTAGGGAAAAATTCTAAATTCAAGTTTAATCTTCTGAAAAGTATTCCTAATTGATAATGATGTATTTTTTCTTTCTTATTTTTAAATTCAAGGATAATCTATTTTTTTAAACTTTAAAAGACACATGCAAGAAGAACAAATATTATATGCCATTGCTGGAGTTTTTATTTTTATTTTCGTCATTGTAATCCCTGTTTTATATGCTAAAAGAGGGAAAGTTATACGAAAACAAAAACAGAGGTTAAGTAAAATAGATAACTCAACTGATACAATTGAGTCGTTAAAGCATCAAATTTTAGAGAAAAATAAAGAGCAGGAAAAGCAAAATGAGTTACATAAAGAAGAAGTAAATCGACTTAAAAATCAGCTCTTTACTTTAGAAAATGATAAGTCTGCATTTGCTAAAAAGTTGGTACATGATCATGTTCTTTTCGAGTCAAATACCATTACTGCCTCAAACTATGTGGAAACAAAACACAAGCTTGAAGAAGTATTTGATTTCTGCGAGGTGCATCACTTCGATATGAAATCGGATAAAGAAGAAGCCATCCGTATGTTGAAGCATAAATTTGAAGAAAAAGTACGTAAAGATTTAGAATCACAAAAACAGTCAGATCACAAAGCTGTGATGCAAGAGGAAAGTGATTTTAAAGCAAAAGTACAAGATGAGCTAAACAGATTAAATCAAGAGCTGAATAAACAAAAGGAAGAGCAGCAGCAAGCGATTCAGGGAGCTGATGAGAAAAAAGTAGAGCTATTACAACAAAGAATTCAGATTACTGAAAAAGCAATAGAAAGAGCCACACAGCAAGTAAAGGATTCTACTTCTGGGTTCGTTTTTGTCGTATCCAACTTTGGTTCGATGGGCGAGGGCATTTATAAAATCGGTTATACACAATCGGAAGAACCACTACAGGAGATTGAAGCGTTAAGTACAAACTCTACTATTCCTTTTCCTTTTGATGTACATGCCGTTGTTCCTACAAAAAATGTATTTGCATTAATGGAACACTTAAGGTTCAGCTTAAATAAGACGAGAGTTAACAGAGTCAATTTTAAAAAGGATTTTTATAATGTTGAGCTAGGCTTGATCATCGATACGATAAAAGAGAAAGAAGAAAATGTCACTTTCCAGAAAGAGCCAGAAGCATTAGAGTATTTCCAAAGTATGGAAGTTACTGCGGATGAACTACAATATCTATCAGAGACAAATAATAAATAGTAAATCTATTAGAGAAGCTTCTAGTTATCCACTGGAAGCTTTTTTATTATAGTTATAGATTAAATATGAGAAGCACAGATACTTTTTACTTAAAGCAAGAAGAACCAAATAAGAGTTGCTTCTTGGCATTAAGAGCAATTATTCTCAAGTCGGAAGAAACTATTGAAGAAACTGTAAAATATGGTATGCCTTGCTTTTGTATTAAAGGGAAGCCTGTTTTTTATTTATGGTTTGATAAGAAAACGACTGCACCTTATATCTTATTTGTAGATGGTTTATTATTGGACCATCCGCTTCTTGAAAGTGGATCAAGGAAAAAAATGAAAGTACTAACTATCGATCCAACTAAAGACTTACCACTTCATACGATCAATGAATTATTGAATATGGCTATTCTTTTGAAGTTAAAGTAGAGATAATTTCTTCCAATTGAATACTCAATTTTTCCCATAAAGTGACCATTTTTCCCGACCGTTTTAACGAGATTTAAATACGACCACTTAACAGATTTTAAGGCGTTAGATAAGATATAACAAATTAATCATCACTCTAGTTATCTAACTGAACATCATCATGAAAAATCTTATCTTATCATCTGTTATTACGTTATCAATGTTAACTTTAGTATCATGTAATCACGATAACGACCCTGTTCCTCAAAAACCATTTATATCCCATCAGCAAGTAGAAAAACCAAGTACAAAACAAACTGAAGCTAGTGTTAAAGATAGTGTAGTTACAAAAGCTACCACACATCAAGAATATACCTTAGTAGAAGCAAAAGATGTTTCTACAACTACACCGGCTAATTTGACTGAAACAGAAGGAGTGGGAAATCCATTACACCTTGAAGAAGGGACCGGAATAGGTATGCATAGTAAATATCTACAGAAAGAAAAAAGTGGTGTAGGTGAACCCGTATATATGGAAGAAGGTGTAGGAGAAGGAACTTATGCTGAATACCAAGAAAAAGTAAAAGAAGGAGTGGGAGACGGTTTAATGTATGAACCACAAACACAAAGTAACCATGACTTAACAGGTTCATTAATCGAAGAAAATGGTCAACCTGTAGACTTTGTGCTCATATTTAGTGATCATGAAAATATGGATGTATATGTAGATTATAAACCTTTTGATGGTAATCCAGATAGACAAACAGTATACAGAAGTGTAGAACACTGGGAAACTGTATCAAGAATATCTTTTATGCTTGATGGAAACCGTTATTTCTATGAAAAATAATGAACAGTTGATATAGATAAATAAGGGCTAATCTTCATAAGGTTAGTCCTTTTCTTGTGAAATAAACAACCCCCAACTTACAATAATAAGCTGAGGGTTTGACGAATAATAGACTATATACAATCTTTTATATTAACCTACAATGTATTTACTCTTTGGTAGATATGATAATATCTTTACTAATAGGTAACTTGCTGACCATGTGAAGAATGTCACTAACAGGATAGATAATGGTGTTGATAATGCCATTGGTTGAACGATATACGTCCAAGACAATCCTACAAAGAACAGGTGGGAAAGGTAAACACCATAACTTAATCTTGATAGTTCTTTAATGATACCGTATACCTTTTCGTTGGTAACGGTAATAGTTCTGATCATAAGGAATAGCCCAATAGTCATTAAAATAACATTTGGCGTACAGAATCTCCAAGCCATTTCTACATAGTATATCTCTTTGGTTTGAGATAAAAAGTGTCCAAAAAGAAAAGCTGTTATGGCATAGCCTACTCCGAAGATCACCAAGCCTAAAATTCTACTTTGTTTGTTATTAAGGTGAACAAACTTTCTGAAATAGAAAGCTAGAACAATAAAGCCTAGATGTCCTGAGAAATACCATAAAGAATGAAACTCATTCCAAAAAACTTCTCCAAATACTCCATCAGGAAAAGCCAATTTTAAATAGTGGTGGAAACTAGAAAGAAACCACAATACCAAGTAAAATTCTACGAATCGTTTTGATGCTACCTTTAACCATGGAGAAATAATTGGTAGAAATAAATAGATCCCAACAAGCATGTAGATAAACCATAAATGCCCCGATTCTAAGTTAAAGTTGTGAAGCAGAGTGGTTATCTTATGTTGCATAACAGCAAACGTATCTTGACCAAAAATATAGGGAACTACGGCATATAATACCGACCAAATAATGAAGGGAATAAGAATTCTTGCAAAACGTTTTTTATAGAATTCTTTTGGCGACGACTTAATTGGGACAAGCAAATAGCCTGATGCCATCACAAATAAAGGTACACACGCTCGTAATGGACTGCTCATAATATTCACCCAGAACTCATCGCCTGCTTTTATGGATACATGGTCTACGGCGAGGTAAAAGATCTCAATCGCATGGACCATTAGTACCATAGTAATGGAGATTACTCTTAGGTAATCGAGAAAGACAATACGTGGTGTAGGTTTTTTGATATCAAATGTTGGTTGTGTTTCAGTAATGTTCATTTTCATTCTTCTAAATAATATAAATCAGTATTATTTGATGTAACGGGTACAATGTTACAAGTAACGATTTTATGGACTGAAATGGAAGAAAATAGTACCAGAACTGAGGTTTATCGGACCCAAATGAAAGATTACAATTGAAGTCATTTCTACAATTCAAGCATAAGGAGTAATAATCATCACTCCTTATACTTTGAGGTGAAGGTTATTTACTTGGTAGGTAAGGATCCAGAGTTCCTGGTTTAATTGGGGGTTCTTCTTTTAATGTATTTAGATGATTGACCAATACTTCACCTGCAGGCCAACGGATCCATGTATTATGATACCATTGAGCGTTGAGTGGGTTCTCTTCTTTTGGGTCTATATGTAGATCATACATTAAAGGTACACCATATGTTCTAGTAGGGTCAGCAAAGGCTTTATCGATTTCCTTACTCATCATCTTATAATTTCTCCATTTTACTCCATAAAGCTCATCTCCAACATATACAATTACTGACTCTCGGTTTGATGAATCCTGCTTTCCTAAGAAAAAATCAGTTTGATCTATGCCATCTATTATTCGATCAGAAGGCAACTGTTGTTGGATGATATTGGAAAATGTTGGTAGAAGGTCCATTTCATGAACAATTTCATTATTTGCACTACCTTTTTTTATCTTATTTGGCCATCTTATTATAAATGGTACTCTTAGTGACCCTTCTTTGCCAGTGAAGTATGAACCACTCCAAGGTCCTGCAAAACTGGAATGTGGTGTGGTAGGATCTGGACCGTTATCTGATGTGAAAATGAAGATAGTATTTTCAGCTATTCCCAAATCATCTGCTTTTTGCATTAACTCGCCAACATAATAGTCTGTTTGTATCAATACATCAGCGAAATCACCATTTCCAGATTTACCTTTGAACTTTTCTGAAGGGATTACGGGCATATGTGTTTGAGTGTATGGAATGAATAAAAAGAAAGGTTGCTGATCTTTAGATTTTCTTTCCATAAACTCCTTTGCTTTTAGAGTAACCTCTCCATCTATTTCTCGCCTAGCCTCTGTATTATAGACTTTAATCTTTTTGGGAGATTGTCCTTTTATGCCTTCCATTACATATTCAGGAACAGCAAATGGGTGGACGTTTTCCCGAAAACGACTGTCATCAGCCCACGCACATTCATCACTTGAGTTTGGAATGCCATACCATTCATCAAAGCCTTGGTCGGTAGGAAACCGTCCTTCGGTATGCCCAAGGTGCCATTTACCAAAAATTCCTGTAGAATACCCAGCATCTCCAAACATTTCTGCCATTGTATATTCCCATTGTGTTAATCCATATACAGGAGATTCTATAGGAACGCTAGAATTACCAGTTCTAATGGCATATCTACCTGTTAAAATAGCCGCTCTACTTGGGGTACATTGAGCTTCTACATTAAAATTAAGTAGTTTCATTCCTTGTTCAGCAAGCCGGTCAATATTTGGACTCGGCGCACCTCTTAGAATTCCACCTCCGTAACAACCGGGTTCTCCCCATCCGTAGTTGTCCATAAAAATTAAAATAACATTGGGTTTTTCTTGTGCTATGTTTTGATGAGTGATCATTACCATCATCAAAACATAAAAATAGTGTAGTGATTTCATAAAGTGATTATTTTGTATTTTGAAATACAAATTTATTTACCATTTAAATTAAGGTGTAGAATATGAGACAACCCTAATACAAAATGGACTTTAGATAAATCGGACTTCTGTAAGTTTGAGATCATCTTTTGATCTCTGTAATAGTACTTATCAACTAGTATTTTAAATTCAATCAATTAAAAATCGGTTTAACTACTGTTAGTTTTGCTCTAGTCTTGTTCAATCATATTCTACAATAAATCAGTATTAACTATATGAAACGAGTACAATGTTATATGTATTTATTTTATGGACTGAAATGGAAGAAAGTAGTTCCGGAACTGAGAAAAAGGGTTTTCAAAGGATGGGTTTTGTCATGAATATTTGAAACGAATATACCACAAGAATAGATTTTTTTACCACGATAAAAAAAGGGGGATAGGTACCTTTGTAGCGTACTAAAAATTGATTATATGAAAAAAGAAAAAATCTATCTCGGTGGCTTATTTGCTCTTATTGTAACCTTATTATTATATGTACAGAACGCCTTAAATTTACCTCATACAGAGTGGGGGTTATTGTCATTACCCTTATTATTTATCCCTTCTAAGCAACATTATATTCAGAAAAGTTTCGAGAGAATACTAGGAACATTAATAGGGATAGTCATTATACTCAGCTTGTCTCTAATTCATAGTCCATTTATCTATTTCTCTCTATTGGCATTAGTTGTCATTAGTTTAGGCCATTTATCAATAAAATATCGAAAGCATTTTTATGTGTTCTTTATGGTCAATATAACCTTAGGGATTTTTGGTCTAGGAAAGTTTGCTTTGGCAGATAGTATGGGAGCGATAAAAGAAATGCAATCAAGAGTTGTTGAAATATCATTAGCGGCAATTTTAGTCATTGTTATCGTTTATATTTTTATGAAATTGAAGAAGGGATATATTGATATAGAACAACCTCCAAGAAAAGTAGAGGAAGTATCGCACTTACAATTTTTCTTAAGAGGAGTAATTGCATTTTCTTCATTTTTAATGATTTACTATTTATTCGATAATATCATGTTACAAGGAGGGGCAACAATGCTGACGATTTTACTAGCTTCTTCATCAATTCACAAAAATCCCGTTCCAGAAATAGTTATGAATCTCAAGATTATTGTGTTGGCTTTTCTTACTGTTTTCCTTCTAAAATCTGCATTTCCGGTCAACCTATTAGAAACACCTATAGCCTATACATTTATAGGAACCTTTTTCGGAGTGATTATGTATCAATCTTTAAATGATATAAAACGAAGTATGTTCTACCGCTTATACCTTGTGATTACGACAGTGGTGTATGCCATTTCATCGTTAAGTACTAGTCAACCTTTATCTTTCGGGATGGTTATGGGAGTGTTTGTATTTGGTATTATTATGTTGTTTGTAGGACACCATATATCTCAATATGTACATCAGAAAATAGAAAATAAATTACAGTAGAAGTTCCTTTATTTTATATAATTATTCAAGCTCTTTGTTTATCAAAGGGCTTTTTTATTGAGGTGGGATATTTTATAAAAATCTGATTATTAGTATGTATTAACTTATTTTGGGTAGTGTAACAATGTAGTATGATGTATTAATTATACCAAGACTTCTTAACTAAACAACAACTTAACTTACCATAAAATGATAAAGCAAATCACATTAACGATCACTATAGTATTCACTTTTTCGTTTGTAGCCAATGCCCAATATTATTACTTCCCATTGGATATATTATTTCATAGGGGAGATGATACGAAAAGCAAAGTAGACATTCAATTGGGTGATCCATTATTAACACATTCAACCCAGGCCAACAAAACAAAAGACGAGAAGAATATTGAATATAATGATGCACATGTGGCATCAGCATCTACAAAAGGTAGATCGACGACATTACTTAGTTTCTTCCAATTATTTACGACCTCTGATAAAACAAGAGATAGAAAGAAGAAACAAACAACATCTATTATTGATTGATGAGCGGATAATTTAACTATCAAATTAGGCTGAACATGTGTTGTTCAGCCTTTTTTTATTTATGGTCTTTTGATACCTAATTTTTTCATTCGAGCTTCTAAAGTTGTTCTGTTAATATCTAGAATTTTTGCTGCCCCACGATCTCCACTTATTCTCCAGTTGGTCATTTTTAAGATCTTTAAAACATGTTGCTTTTCATTTTCAGCAAGAGTTAGAATGTCATTTTTCTTGTCTTCAGTAGTAGAGCCCTTTAAACCATTAACTTCTAGCTTGGAGTTATTGGAAATAATTACAGCTCTTTCAATGACATTTTGAAGTTCACGTACATTACCAGGCCAATGATAATTTTTTAATTTATTCATGGCTCCTACAGTAATTGAGCGAATCTTCTTACTGAATTGGTTATTATATTTTTCCAGAAAATGTTGAGCTAATAAGGGCACATCTTCTAATCTTTCTTTAAGTGCAGGAACATGAATAGGAAAAACATTTACTCGATAAAATAAATCTTCTCTAAACTTTTTCTCCTTTACGGCTTTCTCTAGATTAACGTTAGTTGCTGCAATAATTCTAACATCCACTTTTACAGTATCTGTTCCTCCAATTCTTTCAATCTCACCCTCTTGCAGTACTCTTAATAATTTAACCTGAAGGTCAAGAGAAATTTCTCCAAATTCATCTAAGAACAAAGTACCACCATCAGCCATCTCAAAACGGCCAATTTTTTTTGCGATGGCTCCTGTAAAAGCACCTTTTTCATGTCCAAAAAGTTCACTTTCAATCAAGTTGGCAGGGAGTGCGGTACAGTTAACTTTTATAAGTGGTTTATCCTTTCTATTACTATGATTATGGATAGCCCTAGCAATTAATTCTTTACCAGTACCAGATTCTCCTAATATTAGCACTGTTGCATCTGTATTAGCTACCTGCTCAATTTTTGTGAAAACACTGTCTTTAAATACTTTACTAGTACTAATAAGCTCCTCGAATTTATTATTAAGCTCTATTTCTTTTTGAAGGAATTGATTCTCTTCTTCAAGGTTATCTTTTAGTTCTTTGACTTCCTTTAATGCTTTCGTTAATTCAAGATTTGTTTTCTTCAGTGCTTTCTCCGTTTCTCTTCTGTGTGAGATATCTTTGAAAGTAACTACAGCACCAATCAATTCATTGTTGTTATTAAATAATGGTGTACTTACATATTCGACAGGAAATGATGTGCCGTCTTTTCGCCAAAATACTTCATCATCACTATGGTGTACTTTACCATCTTTAAAGGAGGCATAAATATTACAATCATGTTTATGATAATGAGACCCATCAGGTTTTGTATGGTGGATTAATTCATGTTGAGAAACATCTAACATTTCCTCCAAAGAATATCCAACAAGCTTTACTGCCGCTTCATTTGCAAATGTAGTTCTGCCCATCGTATCGAGCCCATAAATTCCTTCTCCTGCTGATTGAAGTATAGATTCATGGTGTCTTTGTAAGTCGTGAAGTTGTTTTAGCAGTGCTTTTTTCTCTTCATTGGTAGAAACATGGTCTTTGTTACTTGTACTATCTCCAGTATTGATTTCACCAATTACTTGTAGAGCTTCTTTAAGCTGTTCTCGTAATTGTACAATCTCTGTTATATCATGGCATTTGGTAAAGCAAATGATTCCAGTATCTATGGCAACACTGGTAAAACTCATTTCCACATCTAAATATTGATCATTTTTATCAATGATTGTAGTTTCATGGCGTGTCGTCTTATTCTGTTTTAATTCTTTCCATATTTTTTTCCACTCTCTTTTCGATAGATTTTCATCTATATCTAGAATAGAAACTTTTCCGAGGTCATTGTCACAGTAACCACATTTTTCTAAGAAAGAATCATTACACTTATCTATGTGTCCATCTTCTGTCACCCAAAAAATTAGATCAGAAGTAGAGTTTAATGCAATCTCTGACCATTTTTCATCCCAAACCATCTTTTGAAGAAATTATGAAAGCCTTATTGAATAGTAAATAAATGTAAAGATATGGATAACTTTTATAATTACTCTAAAATTTTGCCAATATAATGGCATTTTCATTAAATATTGTCGCCTTTTTTCTTTTGTAAAACAAGTATTATGTGCGTAAATTATTGATATTAAGTCAATTACGTTTAAATGGTATGCCTGTTGTATTTAGATGTTTGAACGATAGGTATTCTAGTTCGCTTATATGAAGTTCTATCGTGTTATCATCTGCACTTATTCGGCTCATTATTTCAATTTTAAATACTCTCTCAAATGAAAAAAGTAAAACTTATAGAAGTTTCAAAACTATCAGAAAAAAAGCCTGAAGCTTTCCAAGTAAATGGTTTAGATCTTGTTGTCGTAAAGTATGATGACAATATTTCAGTATTGTATGGAAGGTGTTTACATAGAGGGGCTTTAATGGCTGACGGTTCCATTGATGGTCATAACCTTATTTGTGGTCTTCATGGCTGGGATTACAGGTATGATACTGGTGTAAGTGAATACAATAATGCTGAAGCACTTCATAAGTTTACTGAAATTATTGAAGATGGTTTCTTGTATGTTGATGAAAATGAGATCAATGCATATTTGGTAACAAATCCTCAACCTTTTAATAGGGAAGAGTATCTAGGACAATATGCTGATACAAATCCTGAAGATACAGAACCATATACCAATTATATTAAACAATTAGCAAAGTATGGTTTAAAGAAAACGGGCAAGCATGGTCCCTCATCTTCAATGGGAGTGGATCGGAATACCCTACCAAAATGGGAGCAAATACAGTTTCTTCCTGCACAATTATCAAAACGCCCATTATTAGATGAGGAAGAAGTAACAACGCAAACAATTATTGGTAAAAAAGCAAAGAAACCTCTTGTTCTTGATATCCCCCTCTTTGTTTCTGATATGAGTTTTGGAGCACTTTCAAAAGAATCGAAGATAGCAATGGCTATGGGAGCAGAAAAAGTAGGTACAGGTATATGTAGTGGCGAGGGTGGAATGTTACCTGAGGAACAGAAAGAAAATTCAAAATATTTTTATGAGTTGGCTTCAGGAAAATTTGGTTTCTCTTGGGGTAAAGTTTTAAAAGCACAAGCCTTTCATTTTAAGGCAGGTCAAGGGGCAAAGACTGGAACAGGTGGTCACTTGCCTGGATCAAAAGTGACGGAAGAAATTGCAAAAGTAAGAGGGTTAGAAAAAGGTCAGTCTGCTATTTCTCCATCTACCTTTACAGACCTTAAGACTGTTGACGATTATAGAAGTTTTGCCGAAGAAGTAAGAGAAAGAACTGGTGGAATACCTATTGGTTTTAAAATGGCTGCATCAAGAATTGAAGAGGATATAGATTTTGCCCTTGCTGTTGGGGTCGATTATATCATCCTTGATGGAAGAGGAGGGGGAACTGGTGCTGCTCCAAATATTTTAAAAGATAATATAAATGTACCTACCATTCCGGCATTAGCAAGAGCGCGTAGACATTTAGATCAGGTAGGAGCAAAGGATGTGACTTTAATTATCACAGGAGGGTTAAGAGTAGCAGATGATTTTGTAAAAGCAATGATGTTAGGAGCAGATGCTATTGCAGTAGCCAATTCCGCAATGCAAGCAATTGGTTGTCTTGGAATGAGAGCTTGCTCAACAAATAATTGCTCCGTAGGTATAGCGACACAAAAAGATCACTTAAGAAAGCGATTAAGTATTGCCAAATCTGCAAAACAACTTTCTAATTTCTTTGAAGCAACTACAGATCTCATGAAGGTTGTAGCTAGAGCATGTGGACACCATGACTTTCAAGAGTTTAATTTCTCAGATTTATCAACTCTCGATTATAAAATACATCAGTTAACTCAAATACGATTTGCCGGGTATTAGTACTAATTAAAAAATCTATTTTAATCTATCTATCAATAAATTATAACTCATCATTCAATCAAAATGAACATTCAATTAAAAGATGCCTTTGTCCGTCAATTACCTGCGGACCCTAACACTGAAAATACCATTAGGCAAGTTTACGAATCATGTTTTTCTTATGTCACCCCCAATAATGAAATAAAACCCACTTTAATTCATGGTTCAAAAGAAGTGGGAAGTTTATTAGGAATAAATAATGAGGATTTTGATACGAAAGATTTTCTTAATTATTTCTCAGGAAAAAAAGTAATAGAAGGTTCTACTCCTTATGCAATGTGTTATGGGGGGCATCAATTTGGTCATTGGTCTGGACAACTAGGTGATGGTCGAGCAATAAATATTGGTGAGGTAGAATATGACCATAAAAAATGGGCTGTCCAATTAAAAGGAGCAGGGAAGACTCCTTATTCAAGACAAGGGGACGGTCTAGCAGTAATGAGGTCTTCTATACGAGAACATTTATGTAGTGAAGCTATGTATCATTTAGGGGTACCTTCAACTCGTTCTTTATCACTAATGAAATCGGGTAATGAAGTACTCAGAGATATGTTTTATGATGGCAATGCCGCCTATGAAAAAGGAGCTATTGTGTGTCGTATTGCTGAAAGCTTTGTTCGCTTTGGGAATATTGAAATTTTTGCAAGACGAGGAGATAAGAAGAACTTGAAGCGTCTAGTTGATTATATCATTGATGAGTTCTACCCTGAGGTGAAAATGGATGTCAATCCTTATATTTCATTCTTTAAAAAAGTGATGGACCACACTCTAGAGATGGTTATTCATTGGCAAAGAATAGGCTTTGTACATGGTGTGATGAATACAGATAATATGTCTGTTTTAGGACTTACTATGGACTACGGTCCTTATGGTTGGATGGAAAGTTATACTCCAGACTGGACTCCTAATACATCAGATGTAAATCATCGTTATTCATTTCAAAATCAACCAGCAATTGCTCAATGGAACTTATATCAACTTGCAAATGCTTTATTTGTTTTAGTCGGGGAAGGTAAACCTCTGGAAGATATTATCTCTCAATATCATGCTGATTATCAAGTGAAATATTTGGAAATGATGAAGACTAAATTAGGATTGGAGAAGTATTCCGAAAAGGATGAAAAACTAATATCAGATCTACTTGAGGTGATGGAGTTAACCAATACAGATATGACCATATTTTTTAGAAACTTATCTAAAGTATCTAAAAAGAGTCTGATCCATAATATATATTCTGAAATAGAGCTGATTAAAAGTGCTTTTTATGAGCTTCATAAAGTAGATAAGCAAGCATTAAATCAATGGTACGATTGGTTATCTGAATATTTAAAACGTTTAGAAATTGAAGACCTCACTGATGATGAACGTAAAATGAAAATGAATGCCGTCAATCCCAAGTATATACTAAGGAATTATATTTCTCAGATGATTATTGATAAGGCCGAAATAGAAGACTATTCATTATTAGAAGAGATTTATACGCTTCTTCAAAATCCATATGATGAGCAAGAAGAGCATGAGAAATGGTTTGCCAAAAGACCTGATTGGGCTGAAAATAAAGCAGGGTGTTCAAGGTTATCCTGTAGCTCGTAAATAATTAATTTGTACTAGGTATAAGAGGTTGAGAAGTTCTAATCTTGACCTCTTTATCACTTATGATTGTTAAATAAAAATAAAATGTACTACGTAAAATATAAAGATCAAATTATAGCACAAGAGGAAGATGTAATTGAAGATTGTGGTACTAAATACTTTCCTTTACAAGCTGTAGATCAAACTTTCTTAGTTGAGTCTAATTTTAGAAGTTCTTGCTTATTTAAAAATACTGCGACTTATTATCATGTTAAGGTAGGGAATGACCTTTTTGAAAATGCAGCATGGACGTATCTGGACCCTGATCCTGAGAAAAAGGAAATAAAAGGAAGAATCGCTTTCGCTGAAGAGTTACTTGATAAGCAGTAACAAATGAAACTATCTACTGTTGTTTTATCTAATTTAGTAATTAGGTGATCATGGGTAAAAATAAGGATACAACTATGTAAGAAATAGCCTAATTCCTTGTAATAGAAAGTAAAGTATAAGTGCTCCATATAAATAGTAATGGAGATTTCTTTTGGTTCTTTTACACAGTGATTTCACTCCTTAAAATATTTAGTTATAGTGTTTTAAATATACCTTTAAAATAACTCGTAATAAGTTATTAACCAAGTGTTTATTGTAGGGTTTTCAAAATATATGTCAAAGAAAAGATATGAAAAAAGGTTTACCAAATAGGAGTGCTGATTATTCAGCCTGGTATAATGAATTAGTAAAAAAAACAGATCTAGCCGAAAACTCAGCGGTGCGAGGATCGATGATTATAAAACCATATGGTTTTGCAATTTGGGAAAAAATGCAACAAGCTTTAGATAAGATGTTTAAAGATACTGGGCATGTGAATGCTTATTTTCCATTGTTAATACCAAAATCATATTTAAGTAAAGAGGCAGATCATGTGGATGGTTTTGCTAAAGAGTGTGCAGTTGTTACTCATTATCGACTAAAAAATACAGAAGGAGAAGATGGAGTAATAGTAGACCCAGATGCAAAATTAGAGGAGGAACTTATTATAAGGCCGACCTCCGAAACGGTAATCTGGAATACATACAAAAGTTGGATACAATCATATAGAGACTTACCATTACTAGTTAATCAATGGGCTAATGTTATGCGGTGGGAAATGCGTACGCGTCTTTTTCTACGAACGGCCGAATTTCTATGGCAAGAAGGACACACTGCTCATGCTACTAAAGAAGAAGCCATAAATGAAACCAAACAAATGTTGGATGTTTATGCTGATTTTGCTGAAAACTTCATGGCTGTACCAGTAATTAAAGGAATTAAGACAGAGAATGAAAAGTTTGCAGGTGCTGTCAGTACATTTACTATCGAGGCGCTAATGCAAGATGGTAAGGCTTTACAAGCAGGTACATCACACTTTTTAGGCCAAAACTTTGCAAAGGCTTTTGATGTGAAATTCTCTGATAAAGAAAATAATTTACAACATGTATGGGGGACATCTTGGGGTGTATCTACCCGTTTAATGGGTGCACTAATTATGGCACATTCTGATGATGAAGGATTGGTGTTACCACCTAAATTAGCTCCTATACAAGTTGTTATTGTTCCTATTTCTAAAAATCAAGAAGAATTGGAACAGATTAATGAAAGAGTGAAAATTATTCAGAAAGAATTGAAAGAGCTTGATATTACTGTGAAGTATGATGACAGAGATTCACTTCGTCCTGGTTTTAAATATGCTGACTGGGAATTAAAGGGTGTACCAGTGCGAATTTCTATAGGTAAACGAGATATTGACAACGGTAGTGTCGAAGTGGTAAGACGAGATACAAAGGAGAAAAATAGTTACAGTCTTAATAATATCTCTGAAACAATTGCGGAGTTATTGGATAATATCCAACAGAATATCTTTAACAGTGCTTTGAGTTACAGAAGTCAAAACATTACAAAAGTGGATCACTTCGACGAATTTAAAAAAGTACTTGATGAAAAAGGCGGTTTTATTTCAGCACATTGGGATGGTACCGTTGAAACAGAGAAAAAGATCAAGGAATTAACTAAAGCAACAATTAGATGTATTCCATTAGATAATCTTCAAGAAGAAGGAAAATGTGTTTATACTGGTAATCCTTCCAGTCAAAGGGTATTATTTGCCAAAGCATATTAATTAAATACTTAGTAAGTAAAAAAGGCCTCTTAATATAGAGGCCTTTTTGTTAATTGAAATTTTAGTTTGATGATGAAATTAGGAAAGGATAGATCGGGATAGTAAAAAGATATTGACTGCTAATTAATTGAATAGAAAGAAATCTTGTATCTGAATTTGTAATTAAGTGATTGAGGATTGTCTTCATTACCTCAATCTTATTTAGAGGCAGGGAAGATTCTTTCTTTAAAATGTGTTGTATCGATTTTGGTACCTGATTGGTGTAGTGTTCTAATCTCATTAGGAAGAAATAAAAGCTATCTTCTTTAAATATATATAATATAGGTATTGTTCTTTCTTTGGTATGAAATAGAATTACACCTGTATATTCTAATCCCTTCTCTAGGTTAGAGAATTTTTTTCTTTCTTGATAAAAGGCATCTTGAAGTATATTGAGTAAGTCTAAATGATTGACCTTTAATGACAAATTGTTAGAAGTAGAGAGTGATTTCATAACTTTTTCTTTTATGGAACATAAAATTAGGCCACCGAAGTGGCCCTTAAGAAACTCTGATAAATTGACTATTAAAACATATACTTAATATCAGAGGAGTAGCTAGGGTAGGCAAATACAATAGCTTGCAAAGCTGCGATTGTCATGCCTTGGTTAATGGCCATAGTGATAACATTAATTTGTTCTTCAGCACCAGGACCTATGATGTGTGCTCCAAGTATTTTTTTTGTGCTTTTATCCACAATTGTCTTGAAACCAGAATACTTTTCATTTACCCTTACTGATGAATACCAATTTTGTGTCTTTTTAAATTTAACCTCAACGTCTAATCCTTTTTGTTTGACTTCTTCTTCAGAAATACCTACACTGGCAATAGGTGGTAAAGTATAAACAATACTTGGTATGGCAGGGTAAACAGTTTTATCAACATCTTTTCTTGCTAATAAATTTTTACCGGCAGTGTTAGCTTCAAGTCCAGCAACGGGAGTTAAATTTGGTTTTCCAGTATCAGCACAATCACCTGCAGCAAATACCTTTGGATTGGAAATGCTTCTTTGGAATTCATTAACCACCACCCCTTTTTTCGTTGTTTTTACATGAATAGCTTCTAAGTTTAAATCTTCAATATTGGCACTTCTTCCTGCGCCATGTACAATAAGATCACAAGCTAATTGTTCAGTACCCTTTGGGGTAGTGTAAGTAATTGTGTAATGATCACGTTCCTTCTCGATTTTTTGAATAGAGCTATTGAAATTAATATTTACCCCTAATTCTCTACTTTTTTGTACTTGCATTTCCACTAGATCTTGATCAAAATGGTTGAGTATTTTATTACCTCTTTGCAGAATGGTAACTTCGTTAACACCTCCTCTTTTAGAAATTTGGGCAAATTCAAAAGAAATAAACCCTCCGCCAATAAATACAATGCGGTTTGGTTTTTCTTCTAATTCAAGAAAGTCTGTACTTGTATTTACATACTCTTCTCCTTGAATCCCAAGTGGTGTAGGAGCAGCCCCCGTTGCAATATGGAAATACTCACTTTCTAGTTTATCATTCCCTACTTGAAGACTTCCGTCATCATTAAATCTAGCTTTTCCATAAAACTCTTTTATACCCAATTTCTGTAATGATTTCTCTACTTTTTCAGGCATAGGCTCAATAAATGAATTCTTAAAAGTATTCATTTGTTTCCAGTTAATATGAGGCCTTGAAGTGGTCAGTCCTTTCTCAGACATTCTTTCAAAAGCATCAATTCCTTCACTTACAGCTAGGAACATTTTTTTAGGATCACATCCTCGTAGCATACATGTTCCTCCATATTGTAATTCTTCAACGATACCTACATTCCATCCTTGAGTAGCACATGACCGAGCAACACTAGTTCCAGCAGAACCAGCACCAATAACAATAAGATCAAATTTATTTTCCATTTTCTTTTTAGTGAGATTAATTTGAGAGAAGAGAGGGGGGAGAAGAAAGAGCTATTTTCAGTATACAATAGCTCTTTTTATTAAATTATTTGATGTTAAATTCAGCTTCAAATGCTTTTATAAAGTCATTTTTTTGAAGGGCTCCTTTTTGCATTTTTGGGATACCTTCTTTTGGAATAAATAATAATGATGGGATACTTTTTATACCAAACATGGCAGACAACTCTTGCTCCACTTCAGTGTTTACTTTATATATATCAATTTTCCCATCGTATTCAGATGCTAACTCATCTAGAATCGGAGCAACCATTTTACATGGTCCACACCAATCTGCGTAAAAGTCAATAAGAACAGGTTTATCCCCTTTGAAGTTCCAATCTTTACCTTTAGTATAATCGAAAATTTTCTCTTTAAAATCCTCTAAGTTTAACTGTATTGCTGACATAATATTCTATTTTTCTGTTGATTGATAATTTGAATGGTGGAATTTATTTTACTTCAACGCCTTTCCAAAAAGCAATGTGGTCTTTAATTTCACTAGCCATCTCACTTGGGCGTTTGTATGTCCAAGCAGCGTTTGTATTCGTCTCTCCATTAACATTAATGGAATAATAGGATGCAACACCTTTCCAAGGACATGTAGATTTTGAATCTGTTGATGTAAAATATTCTTTTTTAATAGAAGACGGTGGGAAATATTGGTTACCTTCTACTTCAACTGTCTGATCGCTTTCGGCGATAACTACGCCATTCCAAATTGCTTTTTTCATGATTTACTATTATTGATTGAGAGATTAATTTTAATTGAGATATATTGTTGTATTCAAACTTATCCTATATCTATAGAAAAAGGAAAGGTTGATAATTGAACTATTTCACTTCTTTTTCTTCGTGACGTAATAGACAAACTGGACATGTTAGGCTATCCTTTTCACGAATTAATTGGATACCATCTAGGTTGGTCACCATAAATTCTTTAATGAAAGAATAGTTTTCTTTATGGTTATTGACATTTACTTGTTTGTCTGCTCTTAATTCTCTGAACTTATTATCGTATTCTTGTTTTCCCCAACAGTTAGGACAAACACCTTCAGGAACTTCATTTCTAGTTTCTGATACAGGCTTATTAAAGAAATTGATTAATGAGTTGATAAGACCTTTGTTTTCTGTGATATTTTCCATGATAAGTTGTATTTGATTGATGAGAGATTGTAAATGTTTTATTGATTGAAAAGGAGGATTAGTTCCACCCTAGTTTTTTTCTTTCGTTCCAGTATTCCTCTGGAGAAATATAAAAGGAAGTCAGTAATTCTAACTCTGAAGGATCTAATTGAAAAGATTCTGCTTTTAGGTTGTCAGAAATATGCTTTTGTTCTGAAGCCCCACTTAATACTTTGAATGGTTTCAAGCAGTCAATTACATATCGTAAAGCAATAGCATCAACACCTACGTTGTACTTTTTTGCTAATCCTTCTAGTACGTTATATAATTTTGAATACTGAGGGTAATTTTCATTTCTGAATAAGCGACCATTTGCTAAAGCTTCCTTCACAATGATTCTCTTATCTTTTAGTACGTCTTTTAATTCTATAATGCTTTGATCAAGAATATTAAAAGTAACTTGAAAGGCATCAAATAACTGTTTTCCATTACGCTTAATTTCTAATGCATTTCTAAGAATTTGTGTCTGATTTTCTCCACTAGAAGTTAAACCTATTTTCAGATTATGTTTTTCTTTTAATTCACCTAATCGGTCCAATACTTCAGTATTATTTAAAATTCCAGATTCAAATGTCGCAGAATGAATTTGGTAAGTACTCAGTGTTGGTAGTAGCTTCTGAGTAAATGCCCATTGTTCATTTAATTTGTTTAAGCTGTGTTCTTTTTCCTCATGTGTTGTTGCATTGGGATCAAAGTTAGCGGTATAAGTATAACCCCATTTAGAAGCAATTTCTATATCTTTATATCCTTTTAATGTTGACCATTCTAATACTAGTTTTTCTGCTAAACCATATCCAGGAGCAGTATCAAAATAACGAATCCCTTGATCGTATGCTTCCTGTAATACTTTTATGCCTCTAGCTTTGAATTCCTCAAGAGAAATATCTTTCACATTTTCTTGACGAACATTAATGTATTGAGGGCGTCCGATAGCAGCTGTGCCTAAACCAATAAACTTTTTCATTTTTGTAGATTGAGAGATAAAAATTATAGCAATTATTAAATTATATTCTGAGTAACATAAAGCTTAACAATGATGATCAGAATGTTTGGTTATTGTAATTCAATTCGAATGCCATAACTTGTTAAGTTGTTGATAATCAATTTGTTGGAGTGTATTTTTGTTTGCGTTGATGATTTCTATCAATAAAATATTGACACCATTTTGTTGAATTGACAAAATATTGGCAATAACCCTTTTAGGACTTCTTTTTACTTATTTAACACTCTTAAAAAACATTTCAGAAACGAAGAAAAAGTCCTTTTTTGAAGATTTTTTTTAGAAAAAAACGTTTTTTTTTTCGCTTTTGATGAATAATTTTCAATTCTTAAAGGATAATCTTTTTTTATAAAAAGTCTTAGATGAAATAGAAGTGTATTTGGGAGCGAACTGTAAATAAGACTGCGATAGATTTAATTATTTTCTACAACTTTTTTATAAATAAAAAGCCCCTTATTCTTGATTAGAAAAATAAGGGACTATTAAGGTTATTTTTTATGTAAAAACTATTTTACTTTCTACTAAATATACTTTTAGGTAGTAAAATTTGAGCTTGAACTCTCCATTGCCATTCAGCACTGAAATCAGGTCGAATAGCATTATAGTATAACTGAGTTTGAAGGTTTACAGGTAATTTTCCTCCTAAAAAGAAGAGTTTTCCACCTCCACCACCTACTGGAACAATCCATTGGTTATCTGACTCAGCGGTCCAGTCGGCTGTAATAATAGGTGCGGAATTGACATACCATCCTTTACCCAATTGTCTTACTATAAATAAGTTCAGAAGCATATGGTTTACGTCATCTCTTTCTGAATTACCTGCTACTGACCATACGTTGTTGGCTAAGAACCCAAAGGTCCATTCGCCAGGTTGAATAAGTGCAAGAAAAGAAGGTCCAAAACTCCATTTTTCAGTGCCTCTAGTGCTTCCTCCTGTAGGTAGTTCAGCAACTGGTCCAAATCCCCAGATCACATTTTTAGATTTAGGAACATAAAAAGCACTGAATACGATATCAGATAAACCGGATGTCATTTTCCCTGATTCACTTTGGAAATCCGGAACATTGACAACAGGAATAATGGTTCTTGTAACGATCTTCCCATTGGCAAAAGGAATGACAGGTTGAATATTCAATACATTCACATTTCTATCATGAGAGCCTTGATTTAAGTTGTAGTTATTTTGGAAAGGAAAACTCATGAGATCTGCAATTGGATTGGCAGCTTGTTGTGATAACTCTTCTGCAGAGTCATCTTGTCCAAAAGCAAAAGTGGATATAATTGATAGCAATAACAGATTGATAATTTTTTTCATTTTCTATGCGAGTAGCTTGTTAAGGAGAGAGATTATAAAAGGTCTTTGTTGAACATTGGAGGAATGTAATCAATGATTTTTTCTGGATCAGCTTGATAAGCTCTAATAAGGAGCACCATTTTCCCTCCAGGAGTGTACAACCAATTACCTTTCTGTGGAGACGATGAAATTTTAATATTTAAAGACCCATCCTCTTCGAAAACCAATTGATCGGTGGTAAGAACATAGGAATCATATTCATTCTTATGTACATGCACATTTTCATCATGAACTGTCAAAGACCAAAATCCTATATCTGTTAGAGGAGGAAGTTCATCATGATCAAAGTGAATGGTACCTTCTCCTTCTGTTTTCATCATAAAGTAATTAGCCTCTTCTTTTGAATTGCCCCATAGACCAAAATTTGCTCCTGTTGCTCTTCCAAGGTAATTTCCATTTAAATATTCTCGAGTACCGAATACTGTAGTCGCAGCAAACCAGTCATTACCTACAGTAAGATTTTGAGTCTCATTTTGTATCACTTGATATGCAGAATCAATACCTGCTTGTACTTCATAAAGCTCATTTTCAGATAGGTTTACATCATTAAAGATTCCAATTTTTGCAAAGCGATGAAATAGCTCTTTTTCTGTAGGAGGAATTTCTACCAAAAGTTCATTAACATATTCTATAAAGGCAGGAGAGAAGGCCTTCTTTTTATCGTATATTGGGTAATCTCTCACCTTTTGAGGAGCATCAATCACTTTAATTTGATTTTGAATATCATGTATTAAAGTGAGTTCATCTCTATTTTTAATATCGATACGGATAACGATAATAGCATGATCACCTTCCATTTCTATCGGTTGAGCAGTACTATTTTCTGGTATAGTCTGCAGGTGATTATGAAAGACAAATTGTCCTCCTTCTCCGTTATTTGCTCTACTTCCTAAGTAATTAAAATTATGAGTAAAAACATCAATCATCTGATAAACAACATATCTATCTTTTACAGTTGGGATTTCAATGGTTACTGGGCCATTTGAAATATCTATAAAAACACCACCTGTCATAGATGTCAAATTGGGAGCAACTATTGGCATTCCAACATTATCCATTGGATACTTGGTATTCATATTGGCTACATTTGGCTTTAATCCCATGAAGTTGAACATCCCATTTATCGTTTTGACTTGCTCCATTAGAGGATAAGAATAGATAAACGCTTCATAGGATATGTCTTTCAATGAAGGTTGATCTTCGTTTTTGTTCTTATAGCTGAATAAAACTAAAGACAATACAATTCCAGCAGCCATAAAAGCGAATAGGCTATTTTTAATACGGTTCATAAAATGATTTTATTTTTTGTTAGACGAATTATTTAGTATTGAGGTAGAAGTACAGTTTATGCTACATTTTTAGGTAGGTAGAAGTGGTGCAACTTCTCTTCCCAAGAGTAAGGGTTAAATTTCAATGTAAACCCATCAATATCGATTCTTAATTTCTCAGTAATAATTTTACGGATGTTATTAACCCCTCCAAAGTCACCTAAGAACCATAAGAATAGGCGGGTAACATTCACTGTTTTCTTTTCATTATCGAATGAGGTTTCTGCTTCTAGAAAGGAAATCATTGCCATTTCTAGTTGAGTATCTATCTCTAATGGATCATAAAATAAAATAGGAGGACAACTTTTTGCACCACAGTTTAAGGCAAAATGGATACGATAATCTACAAAAGATACCGCTAAACTTTTAAGAACTTGAGAGGGGAAAAATTGCGGAATATAACCTAAACCATATTTATACTTAAAGCGTCTTAATATTCCGTGTTCGATATCATCTAAACTGAATTGATGATGGGCAATGGTAATTGATTTTATGGAATACAACAATGACTTTTTATGTGTTGATCTTGCAGCAAGTATTTGATAGTATGCATTATAGATATTAATCCAGAACGCTTTCTTTCTATTATCGTTATAAAGTTGCTTTTGTAAATCAGAAAGATCCATCAACTTTAAACTTAATTCCAACGTAAAAGTGGGTTTATTTAATTTTACCGAATTTAATAAATCCTCCGATAACTTTATAGCATTGATTTTTCGAGAAGTGTACATAAGATAGTATTTATTGAAGTGAGAAGAATAAGAGATAAAACTATTTTACAGAAAGAACATGAAAACGTTGATCATTGAAACGGACCATATCCCCTGCTGATTTATTTTCTAAAGTTTTAAAAAGAGGAGAGCTAACTGAAATCCCCATTATATCATGTCCAAGATCATGAAACTTTTGTGTATTGATTCCTACAAATAAAATCATATTTTCAATTTCAATTAAGGAACCTTCAGTGATACTTTTTGATTTATGAACAGGTATTTTTTTTAGGTGATTCATAGCAGCAATTGCTTCAACAACCCTTGCTGAGGTGTCAACTTCAGCAGTTAATGCTTGATACCTATGTGATTGACTATCTAGGTCGGTGTCATTTACTTTTGATGCTTCTATTTCATTTTGAAGTTCTTCTTTTAGCGTATCAATTTTATTTTTTTGATACTCTTCAATACAGTTTCTAATTATTTTTTTCAGCATAATATTTTAATTTTTATAGCCACCCTTTACCACATTCTTAAGATAGATTTATTCGGTTAAGTGTCAGGAAATCAATAATAAGAAGGGTAAAAAGGTGTACTATCTTCTCACATTATATTCGATTATTTTTTTGAAGATTTTAATGTATTCTCTAATTCTTTTGTAGAATACACATGGCTTGAAATCATTTTAAAGTTGGTCTGTGCTGCTGCATTTCCGTCAAAACCAGGAACCTGAGCAGACCCAGTAGCGTCACCAACTACAGCTACTTCAAAACCATCTTCAATTAATTCACGCATATGAGATTCAACACATAAGTTTCCGGACATGCCACAAAGAATTACTTTATCAATTTTTTGCTTTCTTAATTGAAGAGAAAGGTCATTCTGTTCAGGACCAAAAATCTTATGTGGGGAAGCAACAGTTACATAATCTTGATCAATATATTTTTTGTAACGCTCCAACCAATCCGCACCAGAACCTTCAAATCCTTCAACTACTAGTTGGTCTTCTCTGTCAAACATATTAATGTGATGCATTAATTCTTCTAAAGCACCTTCAAACTTCCATGTATGATCATGCTTATAGTAATAGTGTGGGGAAACAAATACAGGAATTCCATGTTCTTTGGCTAATACGAAGATAGATTCAAGGTTTTCAACGGTATTATTTTCTGTTACACTTTTACCGACTACATCCCAAGCTACACCTTCTGGACTTAAGAAATCATGTTGTGGGTCTGTCATAACAATAGCGGTATACTCATCAATTATAAAACCTGGGTCAGGTAATTGAGCACTAATTGTTAAAGACATGAATAAGTTGCTCATTAATAAGAATGTAATTTTGAATAAATTTTTCATGATAGATTGATTAAAGTGAAGGGTGTAGCGTATCACCCTCTATTTAGAAATAGATTTTATTATAGATAACTAAATGATATATACTTGAAAAAGAGTTTTACTCTATTTTTCTTTTGGTGAAAAAGATAAAGTAAAGTCTGACAGAAGAAGTGTTACTTTGTGAATGTCTTTTTCATTGATGAGAGATTTCATTCTTGAAGTCAAATTCTGAAGAACATTGACTGACATACTATTGAAGTCTTTAATAAAAGGATTCACTGATTGGATAAATACATCTACTTTTCCTTTTTGTATATTATTAAATTGAAATAAGTAAATCTGGAAATTTCGTTCAGCAACCAAAAATGCATGGTTTCCTTTTCGACTATCAATAATTATTAAGCCTAATAAAGAAGTATCAACATCTTCAATGATATCTTGCTCTATTGAAGAGAAGACTAAATAATTTTTTTCAAGCTTAGCTTCTGATGTTAAAAGCTTTCTTGTTGTTGACCTTTCGCTTTTAGATATTCCTAAAAAAGGGTCAATAGCAAATGATGTAGGTAGATTGAGAGATTTCATATTTTCCGAGTTAATCTAAGACACTTTCGAAAATACAAGAGCTATGCCTTTAATGGTTAAGTTATTGAAATACAGTTGGTTGATGCGTGATTTGTGTTATGATAATGACCATGGTCATCAGTTTTATGGCAGAATATTAAAGATTTGACGAAATATTGGCAAATTAAGGTGATTGATAGATTTTGGCGAAGAAAAATAAGTTGGCATGAAGTAAAAAAAAGTATTTTAAGGTGGAATATTAACATGTGTTAGATATAATAGTTGATGAATTAAAAACTATTTACATTTAAAAGTATAATCGTCTTATCATTTATTCACCTCTCAAATAAAAAGGTCTCTTTACATAAAATCTCGATCTTGAAAATTTTTTAACTCTTCAGCAGATTTTTATCTTTATATATACCTCAATACTAATCCACCCATTACGATGAAGCATGAAGAAAAGGTAATAGACTTAGCAGCCCATAAACAGAATGTAGCCAATTTCTTTAAAGGAGAATTTATTGATGAGAATATATTACAGGTGGATTCTGAGGTAGCCTCTGGTTTTATTTTATTTTTTCAGGAGTCTGAAAAGGTAAATATGATGTGTTTCAATATTCAGCTTAATCAGGATGTGAGTTATTATATTAATCTAGAAAACAGTAGTTATTTTAATCGAGCAGCTTATTTTTTCTTAAACAATGCTTATATCTGTAATCTTAATGATAACAACGAACAGCAGGTCAAGTACAATGGTTTCTTAACAGCGAATAAAGAAATAGCCTTAAAAGGGAAAGCAAAGAAAGGAGATTTTCTACGTCATATTTCTATGTATTATGATGAGCATCTTTTTGATGAAATACGGAATGAAGAGATCAAAACTTATTATAAATCAAAACAAGAATTTTTGATTTATATGGATGCCAGAGACGAACTTCAGTTTTTCAGAAAAACCTTATGGAGGATTTTTGAATATCCGGAAGAAGTAAGGAATAAAATTATCAGAATTAAACTACAAGAACTCAAATACATTTTTCTCCAACGATTGGTGAGTTTGGATGTTTCTAAACTTGATGTAAAAGCTTCTGGGATCACAACTTATCAGTTAACACAACTATTTATGATTAGGGATAGGATCCTTAATAATCTGAAGGAAAAACCCAATGTTGCTGAATTAGTTACCGAAACAGGTATTCATAAAACACTCCTTCAGAACTTGTTCCAAGAAACATTTGGTTATACGATATACAATTTTTTCACAGTAAACCGATTAGAACAAACTAGAGTTGCTTTAGTAGATAAAATGATGAGTACATCTGAAATAGCTTTCGAGTTTGGTTATAGCGATGTGCAGCACTTTTCAAGTCAGTTTAAAAAGATGTACGGAACATCACCTAGTGCATATTATAAACAATTTAATGATCCTTCAGAATAGTTTTACTTTTGCATTTTTCTTAAATCGCTTGGTTTAAGTTTAAAGTATTCAATTACACTCTTAGAAAAGTGATTGATATCCGTAAAATTGAACTCGTAAGCGATTTCTGTAAATGACTTATTCGTTGTGATGATTTCTTCTTTAACTTTTAGCAAACGCTGTTCAGTATAATATTTATAGATGGTTAACCCATATAAGTTTTTGTAAACGGAAGTGAGCTTATTGGTATTAATACCAAACTCTGTAGCTAATTTTTTTAGTGAAGGTTTTTGCCGTAAATCATTAAGAATACGTTCTTTTATAGTGTGTGCGGCATTGATTTCATAATCAAGAAAGAAAGATTTATTGTCATTGGGAGTATACTCATGTAGCGTATTCTTCACCATCAACAACAAGGTATTTAATCTCATCCGTATCCATTCTTCTTTGTATTCGGGTAAGATATAGTTAATGATCCCAATACTTACAGATCTTAAAAATTCAGTAGTGAGGTTATTGCCTGTGTGGTAAATAAATGAATCTATGGTATCGAGTTTTTGGACAAGGTCATCCCTCAAATCTTCTTTTTTTAGATGGAAAGAAATATTCATTTTAGAATCACCCTGTTTTTCATGAAGTCTGATCACCTCATTTTTCTTTAATACGAAAAACCCTTTCGGAATATTGATGATGGTCTCATTGCCCTCATTAAAAATGCCTACATGATTAGAAAAACAAGTGATGAGATAATCATAATCTTCCGATTTTTGTAAGTCGACAGTAAAGTCTTTAAAGTGTTGGTGGAAATGAGCTGTAGCCTTAAAATTATTGGCATCATCATATACATAAGTACGTCCTTCTAGATATTCATTATTAATATCAATTCGATAGGGAGTGGAAACTTTACCATCAATTTTTTTAGCTAAATAGTTGATGTAGGAGTCGTTATTCTTTCCGTTATTTAAATCAATGTGACTATCAATAATTGGCATATCAGTTTTTTAGGCTTTGGGTGATTTTTTTTATTACTTAATATAATCATATTCTTCTTCTTTTTCAATGCCGTTGAAATAGTAAAAAAGAAAGGATTTTGTGCAAAAAATATGGTTAGATGTAGTTGAAAAATAATTTGTATGTTGTAATTTTAACTTGCCATATCATCTTTTTTAAACTCCATTTAAGTAGTTAAATTTTTAACTCTTTAATTTTTTATGAGACTAATTTCGCAAACTATACTTCTTTTATTCATTCTAACTACTGGCATTGCTCAAGCAGAAATAAAAGAACGTACAGTATTAAATATGAGTCATGATGTTGAGTACTTTGTTGATGCCAACCATGAAACGGATATCTCTGATATCTCACTAAAGACTTTTAAAAAGGTAGAAGGTGACGTACTAAATTTTGGAAACAATAAAGCCACCATATGGTGTAGATTTAAATTAAATAATGACGTACAAGACCCTATTCTTCACTTAAAAACTTCTTTAATAGAAGAGGCTATTTTGTATATTCCACAAGGTATGTCGGACTTCTCTGAGAAGAAAAGTGGATACACTAAGTCATTTCAATCACTTGATTACCAGATCCCAAATATATACTTTAACATTGAGACAGACTTTAATGATGAAAGGTACTTCTATATTAAAATAGATGCGACCTATCTTCAGTTCTGGGTATATTCAGGGACATCCAAAGACTTTATTCAATACATTTATAATACATCAATTATAGATGGTATTTACTATGGTATCATTCTGATTATGATCTTATATAACCTTATTGTTTTCTTTACAGTAAGGGATTCGATCTATCTATACTATGTATTGTATGTTCTTTTTGTAGGATTTATGGTAGCCCATTTCCAAGGGCATGATGCACACCTTTGGGGAGAATTCAGCTTTATTGCGAAAAGAGGACCTATATGGCCAGCGTTTGGAGGCCTTACTTCGGTGTTGTTTGCCTATAATTTCCTGAAAATAAAAACGAACCTTAAAATACTTCAGAAGACCTTCTATTTGATGTTTTCGTTATGGTGCTTAAGTATTTTGAGTGTTTTATTTGGTTATAACTTTGCCAGTTCATTGCTAAACCAAACTTCAGGACTTCTTTGTATTATTACATTTACCTACTCAGCAATTACGCTAATTAACAAAGGGCACAACGAAGCGAAATTATTCCTTTTAGGTTGGGGTGGTTATATGACTACTTCCGTATATTTTGTATTGTGTGGTGCCAATATCTTTCAATATACTTTATTGACTGACTATGCTTGGCAAATCGGATCTACTTTTGAGATGCTTGTTCTTTCTATTGCCGTTGGACAGAAGATCAATACACTGAAGAAAGAGAAGCACAACCTCTTAGTGAATCAGAATAAAATTCTTGAAGATAAAGTAAGTGAAAGAACTGAAGAACTGAAGTCTTCTAATGAAGAATTAAATGCAATGATCGAACAAGTATACGATCAGCATAATGTGATTAAAAAGAAGAACCAAGACCTTAATTCATCGATTTCTTATGCACAAAGAATTCAGAGATCTGTATTACCTCCATCAGACATGATGGACAAGTACATTTCAGATTACTTTGTTTTCTATCAGCCAAAAGATGTAGTAAGTGGAGATATTTATTGGTTTACTCATCATAACGGTCATAATTTCTTAGCAGCGATCGATTGTACAGGTCATGGTGTACCGGGTGCATTTGTATCCTTGCTTGCGGTAAATATCATAAAGGAAATTGTTACGTTGAAGCAATTGGTAGACCCTTCTGAGATTCTTGATGCGATGGCTAAGGAAGTAGAAGTGGTATTGAACCAAAAGCAGAATAAAAACCGCGAAGGTATGGATATGGGGCTTTGTGTGTGGAAGAGCAACGGAACAGAGTTGAAATTCTCAGGAGCAAAGAACCCTCTTTATATCAGTAGACAGGATGGAACAATAGAAATGATTAAAGGAGATAAGAAGCCTATTGGAGGCTTAGATATCCATAGTAAATTGCACCAATGTGAGTTTACTACACATACTATCGAAATTACTCCTGATATATTAAACTTCTATATTTTATCGGACGGTATCCAAGATCAGTTTGGAGGACCGAACGATAAGAAATTCTCAAGAAAAAGATTACAAGAACTACTTAATAAGAGTGCCACGCTTAAAATGTTTCAGCAAAAGGATGTTTTAGACAGAACAATCAATACATGGAAAAAAGACTATCCTCAGATAGACGACATGCTATTGATTGGTTTTAGGCCATAAACTTAATTTTATAACCGATTACATAATGACCAAATTCGCTGACTTTCATATTCACCTTTCCTTAAAACATTTGATTAATAAGGGAGAGGAGGGGAGAAAAGACATATGGGATAGTATACGCTATAATCCCAGTAAACATAAACCAAAACGAGCATCTTCAGATAAATACGATCAATCAGATCTATCACTTCTAGTAGATGAAAATGTGAAAATGGCAGTAATTGCCCTTCACCCCGTAGAAGTGATTGTTAGAAAATCGTGGGTCAATCGACTGATTGGTAAGTTTATCTTTGGTTTTGAATTGGATCGATTAAAGAAATGGGCACAGGATAGTGTGAAATCATTTTCCATTTTAAATCGTGAATTAGAAGTAGTATTTTCACTTCCAGATAAGGACGATTACCGTAAAAATTTCCCAAGTCATTTAGCAAAAGGGAACCGAAGAGCTATCTTCCCAACCAATGCTGATGAACTAAATGATGAGGAAACCACAAAACTATTCCTTAGTGTAGAAGGGGCACATGCGTTAAGTAACTTACCGTTTGAGGCACAAGGTGAGGAATTAGAAAAGGAGGTCTTAAAGAATCTTCATCATTTACAGTACGAGAGAAATATTCCTATTTTCTCACTTACCTTATGTCATTTTGCGAACAATTACTTGTTTAAGCAGAGTTGGGCATTACCATTACCAAAAGTAGTGGACTTCCTGAAGATACCAGGAAAAGATCTATTGGAAAGCCAAGAAGAGCCGATCAATAAACACGGTCTAAAAGTGATAGATCAGTGTTTAGATCCAAGTAAAGGAAAGAGGATCTTAATTGATACAAAACATCTTCATATAGATGCGAGGTATGTCTACTATCAATTACTATTAGATAAAGGACCTAACCCTTTGGATACCTCTGAAAATCCTTCAGAATATTACGCTCCAATCATCGCTTCTCATTCTGGAGTAAGTGGAATGAGAAACAAGGAAGAAGCGTTACAAGTGGGCAGGGCAAAAAGAGAAGGACACAAAAATAAATACCAGCGTTTCAATCCTTGGGAAATCAATATTTGTGATGAAGAATTACCAATCATCATGAAGTCAAAAGGTATGATTGGGATTTCTCTTGACCAACGTATCTTAGGAACAGAAAATAATGATTATGTAAAAGCGGTATGTAATCATCTAAAAGACAAATATGGTAAAGTAACTTGGAGAAAGATGGGTAAAGCAAAGAGAACAGAAATGATCCATGCAGCCCTATTCTTAGATAACTTACTTTACATTGTACATAAAATGGGGAGTGAAAAAGCTTGGGACTGTATTTGTATTGGCTCCGACTTTGATGGTGTTATTGACCCTATCGATTGTTGCCCTACAGTTTCCTATTTTTCATCCTTTGAAAAGTTATTGGTTGATGACTTTGATAAGCTGAGATACAAAGCGGAGGAAGAAATTTATATCCCTAATGGTAAGTCTTTACAGACATTATTTAGAGGGGTATTTTATGATAACCTTGAAAGATTTATAAAAGACAACTTCTGTTGTTTACCTAGCAGTGTTCCATTAGAGTCCATTAGCTAAATACCTTCTAGCCTGAGTTAGAAACTATAGCTAGCTCAGGCTTTTTTGTTATCAAACATTGTTCATCAAAATACTATTCTTTTGCTTACCATGATCACAGTAAAAGGAAGGATTTTACTGAAATTATTTTTATTGTCATTTATGTGTGCATTTTAATCAAAACCGCTTATAACAAGCTAAAACAGTCTATATTTCATTGTTTTTTAGGTGTGCATCCCTCTGATTTTTAGTCCTGAAATTTACGTTAGATTTACATTTATTAATCCAAAAATCAAGACGAGCCGCATTTCATTCTAGTATAATTGTCTTGTTATTCAACGACAAAACAAACCAATTTTTACTACTGAAATGAGGAACTTATACTTAATCATTTTACTACTATACATATCTGCAGCAGCCTTTGCTCAGGAGAAAAAACAAAGACCGAATATCATCTATATTATGTCAGATGATCACGCGCTACAAGCAATAAGTGCTTATGGTCATGAGATCTCTCAATTGGCACCAACACCAAATATAGATCGTATCGCTACAGAAGGAGTTCAGTTTAATCAGAGTTTTGTAACCAACTCTTTATGTGGACCCTCAAGAGCTACTATGTTAACTGGAAAGTACAGCCATAAGAATGGTTTTAGACATAATGCCGACACCTTTGATGGATCACAAAATACATGGATCAAAGAATTAGGCAATGCCGGTTATACAACTGCGGTTATTGGTAAATGGCACTTAAAAAGTAAGCCAGAAGGTTTTGATCATTGGAACATCTTAAATGATCAAGGAGAGTACTACAATCCTGATTTTATCACTGAAGGAGACACTACTTTAGTAGAAGGATATACAACAGACCTAATTACAGATTATTCTATCGAATGGTTAGAAGAGCAAAAGCAAAAAGACGAACCGTTTGCACTTTTAATTCATCACAAAGCACCGCATAGAAACTGGATGCCTCCATTAAGATATGCCAATGAGTTTGACAATGTGGAGTTCCCTGTACCTGACACTTACTTTGATGATTATGAAGGTAGAGTAGCCGCTGCCGCTCAAGAAATGAATGTATATAGAGATATGCAAGAAGGACATGATCTGAAAATGTCAGTAGCAGAAGGAAGCGATGAATGGAGAAAAGATATCTGGCCACACTTGTTTGCTCGCCTTACTCCTGAGCAGAAAGAAGCTTGGCATACTGCTTACAGAGAGAAAAATGACAAGATGAATAGTGCTAATTTCGATGAAAAAGAAATGGCATTATGGAAGTTCCAAAGATATTTACAAGACTACTGTGGTACTGTAAAAGCAGTAGATGACAATGTAGGTAGAGTATTGGATTACTTGGATGAAAACGGATTAGCTGAAAATACTATTATCGTTTACACTTCAGATCAAGGATTCTATTTAGGTGAGCATGGATGGTTTGATAAGCGCTTTATGTACGAAGAATCGTTCAAAACACCGTTGGTTATGCGATATCCAAAGGAAATCAAGTCAGGTCAAACTACAGAAGCATTTGTACAAAACATTGATTATGGTCCTACATTCTTAGATTTTGCAGGTGTTGAAGTACCTGAGGAGATGCAAGGTGAGTCTTTAAAACCAATAGTGAAAGAAGGCAATATTCCTGCTGATTGGAGGTCTTCTGTATACTACCACTACTATGAATACCCAGGTTTCCATAAAGTAAAAAGACAATACGGTGTAAGAACAAAAGATTATAAGTTAATTCATTTCTATTTCGATAATGATAACTATGAGTTCTATGATCTAAACAATGATCCTCAAGAAATGAAAAATGAGATCGATAATCCTGCTTACGCTAGCCAAATTGAAGAATTGAAGACAGAGTTAGCTCGTTTGATGAAAGAAGCAGACGAACCTGACTTTGAAGAATGGAAGGATACAGATTACCGAAAAGAAGCGCGTATGAAAAAGCGTAAGGAAATGATGAGACAAAAGAGACTTCAAGAAAAGAACAACACGAAATAAACAGATGATCTCAATATTTATATGAAAACTAAGCCTATTTTATCAGCATTGACGTGTGCACTACTTTTTCTATTAATGGGTTATACTTATAGTATAACCCGATTAGAACAAGAAGAAGAGCGTTTTCAAAAAGACATAGAAATTTTTGAAAAAACACACAGAGCCTCATTCGCCTATTTTTGGGATCTAGGTCACCCAGTTTCTGGGCTTACTCCTAGAAGATCTCTTAAGAACAAGAAGTACGAAATTGGTATTGGTGCTTCGGGTTTTGGTATCCAAGCTATTATTGTGGGTGCCCATAGAGGTTGGGTAACAAGAGAAGAGGTACTAGATCGTTTATTGAAAATGACAGATTTCCTTGAAAATAAGGCGGTTCGTTTTCATGGTGTATTTCCTCACTTAATCCATGGTAAGACGGGGCAACTGATTCATTTTGGTGGTCAAGATGGTGCAGACATCCAAGAAACATCTAATTTAATGATGGGTTTATTGATGGCTAGAGCTTACTTTGATCAAGATACGCCAAAAGAAGTTCAGCTAAGAGAAGAAATCACAAAGCTTTGGGAAGCGGTAGATTATACTGTTCACGAGTACCAAAATGCTTTATGGTGGAATCACTCGTACGAGCAAAAAGAGAATAACGGACTTAAACTCTTAATGAAAGGTTACACTGAGTCGATGACAAGTTATGTCTTGGCACTAGGTCATCCATCAAAAGGAATTAAAAAGAGTTCGTATAGAGGTTATGTGGAAGGAAGAAACTTTGTGAATGGTAATAACTATTATGGTTATACACTTGATGTTGGTAAGCCAAAAGGTGGTCCATTGTACTTGGCACAAACACCGTTTTTAGCTTTGGATCCAAGAACCATTGAGGATAAATATACTTACTATTGGACGAGGAGCATCAACCACTCTCTAATCAATTGGACGTATTGTATGAAGCATGCACCAAAAGAATTCCAATACTCGAAAAGTGATTGGGGATTAACAGCTTCACAAACACCAAGAGAAGATGGAGGTTATAATAATATGGCAGGGCCAGGTCCAAAAGATAAAGGTGTCATTGCTCCATCAGCAGCATTAGGAGTATTCCCGTATGTGCCTTATCAGTCGATGATGGCATTAAGAAACTTCTATGAAAACCATAAAGAAGGTTTATGGGGAGAGTATGGTTTCAAGGATGCTTATAGTATCAAAAGAGATTGGTATTCTGACCGTTACCTTGGTCTTGATCAAGGACGTACCGTTATTATGATGGAGAACTACAGAAGTGGTTTATTCTGGGAGTTATCTAAAAAAGTACCTGAACTACAGGTGGCTATGGATAACATGGGAATCACTTCACCAAAGCATAAAAATGGTTTCCCATTAGCAGTAATTGAAAAAACATCCAAATCAGTACAGTTGTACAGACACCCTGATCTGGAAGCCTATCATATAGATTTTTATACAGAAAAAGACGCAGAAATCTCATTTGCATTGAAGTCTAATAAAGGAGAAGGAAAAAGAGAACTAAAACCAAAACAATCCTACAAAGCAGGACTTCACCAATTAATATTTGAGAAGAATGAAATCTTCTCAGGAACGAAAGGAACCTTGATTATGAAATCGGGGAAAAAAGAAATTGAACTACCAATCCAGTTATTCTAAAATCAATTAAACAGTAGTTATGAAGAAATTAGTATTAATTCTTACAGCATTAGTTGTGAGCAGCTCTCTTATTGCTCAAACTGTAGAAGAGAAGGTGGAAAACCTACTTCAAAAAATGACTCTTGAGGAGAAAATTGGTCAGATGACACAGTTTACTTCTTCAGGGGATGTAACAGGTCCTACTTTAAGAGGAAATGTAGAAAAAGAAGTAAAAGCAGGTAATGTTGGTTCGTTGTTTAATGCTTTTAAAGCGGATTATACGCGTAAGCTTCAAAAAATGGCCGTAGAGGAAACTCGTTTAGGTATCCCATTATTATTTGGATATGACGTAATCCATGGCCATAGAACAATTTTCCCTATTCCATTAGGAGAAGCAAGTTCATTTGATTTGGATGCTATGGAAGAAGCGGCAAGAATCGCAGCGATTGAAGCTTCAGCAGAAGGGATTCACTGGACTTTTGCTCCAATGGTAGACGTAAGTAGAGATCCTCGTTGGGGTAGAGTAATGGAAGGTGCTGGAGAAGACACTTATTACAACAACCTAGTTGCTAAAGCGAGAGTAAGAGGTTTCCAAGGAGATGATTTATCTAAAGAAAATACGATCCTTGCTTGTGCGAAACACTTCTTGGCGTATGGTGCTCCGATTGCAGGTAGAGACTACAATACAGTAGATATGTCGTTACAAACACTTCATGAAGTGTACTTGCCTCCTTTTAAGGCTACAGTAGATGCTGGTGTTGAAACATTTATGACATCATTTAATGAGATTAATGGAACACCATCGACAGCCAATCCTTACTTATTTAAAGATATCTTGAGGGACCAATGGGGTTTTGAAGGCATGGTAGTTACAGATTATACAGCCATCAATGAATTGGTACCTCATGGTACAGCAAAAGATCTTGCACAAGCAGGTGTTCAAGCGCTGAAAGCAGGTATCGATATGGATATGGAAGGTGCAGTTTTCTTGGAAACATTAAAAGAATCGGTAGAAAAAGGTGATGTTACTGAGGAAGAGATCAACGTTGCTGTAAGAAGAATCTTAACATTAAAGCATAAGTTAGGCTTGTTTGAAGATCCATATAGATACTCTGATACAGAAAGAGAAGAGCGTTTGGTATTGTGTGATGAGCACAAGGAAAAAGCGAGAGATTTTGCTCGTAAGTCTATCGTATTATTAAAAAATGAAAACCAAGTTTTACCATTAAAGCTTGAGAATAAGCCAAAAATTGCTGCTATCGGTCCTCTTGTGAAAAGTAAAAAAGATGTGTTAGGTGCTTGGAAAGCAAAAGGTTCTCCTAAAGATGCAAAATCATTATTTGAAGGCTTAAAAGGAGCGACTAGAGGAAAAGCAGAATTATTATATGCACAAGGATGTAAGCTGGATGGTGATGATACCAGCGGTTTTGCGGAAGCTATTGAGGTAGCAAACCAATCGGATGTAATCATCTTGGCTATTGGAGAAGCAAGAACGATTTCAGGAGAAGCTAAAAGTAGATCTGATATCACTATTCCTGGCGTACAAACAGAATTGTTAGCAGAATTAAAGAAAACAGGTAAACCTGTTGTAGTAGTATTGATGAATGGTAGACCTTTGGCACTTGAAAAAGAAGATGAGTTAGCAGATGCGTTTTTGGAAACTTGGCATTTGGGTACAATGGCAGGTCCAGCAATTGCTGATGTTATCTTTGGTAAATACAATCCGGCAGGAAAGCTCCCTATGACTTTCCCAAGGAATGTTGGTCAGGTGCCAATCTACTACAATGCGAAGAATACAGGTCGTCCATTTGATCCAGAGAATCCATCAGGATACAAGTCCAATTATTTAGATGTTCCTAATAGCCCATTGTATGCTTTCGGGTATGGTTTAAGCTATACAACATTTGAATATGGAGAGATCACATTATCATCAAATACTACAGACGGAGCACCAATTACAGCTTCTATAGAAGTAACGAATACAGGTGATTATGATGGTGAAGAAGTGGTACAGATGTATATCCAAGACATTATTGGTAAATCAACAAGACCACTGAAAGAATTAAAAGGTTTCGAAAAAATCTTCTTGAAAAAAGGAGAAACAAAAACGGTAACCTTCACTATCGAGAAAGAAGCTTTAACCTATTTCAGATGGGATATGTCGGAAGGTGTTGAAGCTGGCGAATTCAATGTATTTATTGGAACAAGTTCTGACCAAGTAAAAGCTGCTTCATTCACTTTAACTAAAGACTATGAAGTAGGTAAAAAAAACTATAACCCGATTCAATCTAAATAATTGCTATTGGGAAATGATAACCGGTGGCTACTTCGCCGGTTATCAATTCTCTTTCAAATTCATATGAACTAAAACCTTGTTAATGAAATGATCAAACATCTTACTTTATTATTATTATCAATACTGCTTCTTGGTGCCTGTCAAAAGGAGGAAAACTCCTTCTACGTAGGTGTACCAAAAGACTTAAGGTACGTTGGTATCGGTGAGTATTATTGTGGAGAAGCATTTACTACAGATCAGCCTTCAGTTTTTACTGGCGGTGAAGAAGTGATTTTTACCCTATTGGATGTAAAATCTGATGATTACGAGGGAGAGGATTTGATGGAGAATTTTAGAATCCAGAGCAGAACGGGAATTATTACAATCAGAGATTTTAATGACTTGTCAGTAGGAAGATATACCATTGATGTAGAAGTAAAAAACAGTATGGGAGCTACTTCTTTTACAGATATCTTAGATTTTACGGCAGATCAGATTGCTCCTCAAGATATTATTTACATGCCTAATATCTATTCATTTTATGGTGATGATACAGAAATTGAAACCAATAGACCTCATGTTAAAGGAGGAGGCCCGTATTCTTTTAGATTAACAGAGCATACCGATATTTTCTCTATCGATGAAGAATTGGGCAGGGTTAAATTAATCAACAATTTTCCTATCGAAGACGATCAGATTGAAGTTTTTGAGATAGGTATTGAAGTCGCAAATACATTAGGCGAATTAGTAAAAGATGCTGCTGTAACGATCGAAATTATTGGTAAAAATGTAGGTCAATTATTTTATAATGCTATTTCCTTTTTAGGAACTCCTACATCTTATGGTTTACAAAATGCAGTGCATCATACAACATATGGCGTAGTAGAAAAAGAAATTGATGGTGAGGCTTATATTACTGAATTAAATGATGAAGACAACGGCCCAGCATATACTGGAGGTTTGTGGAGAAGAGCTTGGGCCGGTGTTGCCTTCAATTTCGAAAATGAGGATGGATTTGTGAATGAAAAGATCGTTAAAGGTTACTGGTCTTGGAACCAAGAATCAAGAGGTGACCTTATTTCTGATGTGATTGATTTGTCGTATGCTGACGAAGAAGGATACTTAGATATTACAGGTTTCTGGAGATATACTGGCGGTGCACAAAACTTAAACCAGCATCTAGGGGTGATGATCTGTAAGCAAAGTGAATACAATGAAGACGCTCCGGAAACATCCAACTGGACTTTATTGGCTAACGATATTTCTGAAGATTTGATGCCTTTCCCAAGTGGAACCACAACAATTAATGAACGACTACTTAGAGAGGAAGGAAATGTACAAGTTGCCATTCCATCCAACTTCCTAAAGGAAGAAGTAAGGGTTGCATTAAGGGCCGATTTCTTTAACCCCGAATTAGGAGGGCTTGCAAGAAGGTTTTACATCTACCAAATGCAAGTAAGAGGAAAATAAGTATCGTGACTAACTCTCAATTGAAATGAATAAAATAAACAAATTGATAACACTGATCCTTGGAGGCTTATTAATGTTATCCATGGATGCGTACGCTCAAAAAGAATTTATCAAAGTAAAAGGTATAGTCATTGGTGAAGACGATGAGACTATCCCAGGTGTGAGTATCCGTATAAAAGGTACAAATAATGGTACAGCCACAGACTTTGATGGTAACTACTCCTTAAGAGTAAAACAGAACGCTGTTCTGATGGTGTCTTATGTTGGTTATACGCAACAAGAAATACCTGTAAATGGCCGATCGATTATCGATATTCAGCTGATTCCAGAAGTAGAGGAATTAGATGAGTTGGTAGTTGTAGGTTATGGTAAGCAAGATGCCAAAGAAGTATCGGGTTCCATTCAATCGATGGTAATGGATGATGAGGTTAACTCTATGCCAGCAGCTTCTTTTGATCAAATGTTACAGGGTAGAATGGCAGGTGTTCAGGTATCTGCCGGCGAAGGTGGACCTGGTGAAGCCATGAACTTTGAAATTCGTGGTGCCAATACGATTACGGGTTCTTCTGCTCCTTTATACGTAGTAGATGGATTCCCCTTAGAAGACCCTTCACTATTTACTTTAGATCCTGCCGATATCGAAAGGATTGATGTTTTAAAAGATGCATCGGCGACGGCAATTTATGGTTCTAGAGGTTCCAATGGTGTAATCTTAGTCACAACAAAACAAGGTTTGGCTGGAAAGCCTGTGATTACTTTCAATACAAAAGTTGGTGTTTCTCAAATTCCGCACAACAGAAGAATGGAAACACTAAATGCCCACGAATATGTGCAATTACAGCATGATTTAGGAGGTGGTGATCCATGGGGTGATGTAGGTAATTATACAGATGCCGATATGACCAATTGGCAAGATGAAATCTTCAAGGTAGCACCTTTCCAAAATTATAATGTATCCATGAGAGGTGGTTCTGACCAAACTAAATATTTTGGTTCAATGGGTTATGTCAACCAAGCAGGTACATTAATGAATACAGGTTTTGAGCGTATCAATGGTCGTTTTAAACTAGATCAGAACCTTGGAAAGAGAGTGAATATGAGTATGAACATCAATTACTCTCATACAGAACACAAAGGGCAGAAAACATCAACAGCAAGTGTATCTGCGATTAAATCGGCCATCATGTTTAGACCTATGACACCAAAAAATGGCGATTTAGATGATGATGATGAATTAAGTGCAGGTTTCTATCCTCCGACACAAACATTAGAAAATACAGACCGTTCTGAGATATCAGATGTGATGCAAGCCAATGTTAACTTCGATGTAGACCTTGCAAAAGGATTGAAGTTCCGCACACAGTTAGGATACCAAATAAACTACTCTCAAACGAAAACGTTTTTTAGAGAAGGTACCAATCAGGCAGACCGAGGAAGTGATGGTATCAACGGTCATATTTCTCAGTTAAGAGCACAGAACTTTATCAATGAGAACACACTATCGTACGATTGGTCAAAGAACGGTCATAAGATCGATGCCTTAGCGGGTATTACTTTCCAAAGTACGAACCGTTATAGATTTCAAGCGGCTGCAATTCAGTTCCCATTAGATGATTTAGGATGGAATAATATCGGCTTAGGTAATGTAGCGAAGATGCCAACTTCAGCAGCTACAGGACAAAATTTAATGTCTGGTTTGAGTAGAGTTAACTATGCCTATAAGGGTAAATATATTCTTACAGCATCTCTTAGAGCAGACGGTTCCTCTCGTTTTAAACAAGGAAATAGGTTTGGTATCTTCCCTTCAGTTTCTGCAGCTTGGAGAGCAGGAGACGAAGATTTTATTCAGAATTTGAATGTGTTCTCGGACCTGAAATTTAAGACAGGTATTGGTACAACGGGTAACAATAGAGTAGGAGATTTTGATTTTATTCCTACGATGGCTGTGGGACCAGGATATTATTTAGGAGGGCAGTATCAATCAGCTTTTTATCAAGATAAATTAGCGAATACTAATCTAAAATGGGAGACAACTCAGCAATTTAATATTGGTGCAGAAATGGGCTTCCTAAACAACAGATTATTGGTAGATGTTGAGTACTACTACAACTTAACAGACAACCTTCTTTTTGATGCCAAAGTTGCTCCTTCAACGGGTTATACTCAAGTAAAACAGAATATTGGAGCAGTAGCCAACAGAGGTTTAGAATTTAGTGTGAATACCGTAAATGTTCAGACGAAAAACTTCAAATGGACATCCAATTTCAATATCTCCTTCAATGATAACGAGATCAAAAATCTTTCTTATGGAGAAGATTTCAGATTATATGACCCGAATGTTGGAGGAATGTTCGCTGGAGAATTATACTATGGTTTATTCGTAGGTATGCCAATGACGCAGATGTATGGTTACCGTTACGATGGGGTTTATCAAAAAGATGATTTTGTAAGAAACTCAAATGGTGAATTGGTCTTAAGAGAAGGCGTTCCGGGATTCAACTCTCAGACAGGACAAGTAAGACCGGGTATGCCCAAATATAGGGATGTAAACGGAGATGGTGTTATTGATGAAAATGATAAGGAAATCATTGGTAACCCTAACCCAAGGCACTTTGGTGGTTTTACCAACAACTTTACCTATAAAAACTGGGATTTAAGTATTCTACTAACTTGGTCGGTAGGACAAGAAGTATTTAATGGTAATATGGCTGATTTTGGTGTTGTCGGTAACCAAAGAGGTAGAAACTACCTGAAAGATGTAGGTAATAGATGGGCACTGAATAACCCCGTTGATGGTGGTGTTTGGGGAGCTCCTGGCCCAGGACAGGATTATACCTATCAGCAAGTATATGGTGGTCATCAGATGAGTGATTACTTTATCGAAGATGCTTCTTTCCTAAGAATTAAGAATGTTACGGTAGGATATACTTTTGAGCCATCAAAATTAAAAAAGCTAAGAATTGAACGCATGAGGGTATATGGATCAGTAGATAACCTTTGGGTATTTACTAATTACTCTGGCTATGATCCAGAAGTATCTGTAAGAAACCAAGCCATGTACAAAGGCATTGATTATTCTTCTTACCCTGCTTCTCAATCATTTATTGTAGGTTTCCAAGTTTCTTTCTAATCACAACAGCTATGAAAAAGAATTTATTAATACTTATTGCCCTAGTTATTTCTATTTCTTCATGTACATTTTTAGATTTAGATCCTAAAGATGAAATAGGAAGGGATGATTACTATCAAAATGATAAACAGGCATATCTCGCTTTATCAGGAGTATATGCTTCATTAAGAGATATATATGATCAAGATTTTTCGATCTGGTTTAATGTAGGAACAGATGAAATGTTGTACCGAAGATCTTTGTTTAATCATGAATTAACGAAGATGTCTTACAATGATTCTGATGTGGATTTGAACAGAATCTGGACAAGAACCTATAGAGGTATCAATAGAATTAATGATCTGATTGATAACCTAAGTGAAAGAGATACTATCGATTACTTATCAAAAGCAGATCATGAACTGATGATTGGAGAAGGTCTTACCTTAAGAGCTTTGTTCTACTTCAATTTGGTTAGGGTTTGGGAACATGTGCCATTAAGATTGGATCACTTTACTGATATCGATGGTAATCTGGATATGCTGAATTTACCAAATACTCCAGCACCTAAAGTATACAATCAGATTATTGCAGACCTTGACAAAGCCATCACTTTACTTAATGATCGTCCGAAAGAATATGGTAGAGTAAGTAAACAGATTGCACATGGTTTAGCCGCAAGGGTGTACCTGACAATGGCAGGAGCAAGAATTCAAGGAGGCGATTTAGGTAGAGATTACTGTTTGCAAAAAGTAATCGAACATACCAATGCAGTAACTGAATTTGGTTATCACTCTCTATTACCAGAATACAAAGATGTTTTCCTAAACCAGATTCAAGGAATAAGAAGAGATGTAGAGGTCATGTGGGAAGTGGATTTTACAGTTACTGAAGGTAGAGATTTGGGAGGTAGAATTGGAAACTTTAATGGTGTCCAAATACAGTTAACCACAGGTACTATGCCTTTTAGTATTGGACATGCTTACATCACTCCTTCCATGCATAAAAGTACCTACAGTGCGGACGATACCCGTTTTGAGTGGAATTGTGCCAACTTTAGTTTCAATTACAGAGACGACAATTTTGTGGCTGTAAATATTGGAAATGAGTTAAGATGGTTCCCTGGAAAATGGAGACGTTTAGACAGAGGTCGAGACCATAATGGTGAATTAGACGGAACAGTAGAGACCCTAGAAAATGGTGTGATTATCAAGGATAGAACATCGATCAATTTCCCAATTTTACGATTTAGTGATATTCTTTTGATGCGCGCTGAGGCTAGTTATTTATTATATGGTGAAAGCGGTCAGGCAAAGACAGACATCGAAATGGTAAGACAAAGAGCCAATGCGGGTTCGTTAAGTCAAGGATTGAGTGATGCCAACAACGATTTTATGAAGTTGATTCAAGATGAACGTAAGAGGGAATTATGTTTTGAAGGACATAGACGTTTCGATTTAGTGCGTTGGGGAATTCTAGAAGAAACAATGAAAGAAGTAAGTCAGAATGTGAGATCAAATAAAGACTTCCGTCCTGATAATGAAGAGCACTTGGCATTCCCAGGTGAAAGATGTGAAGAAAAGCATGTGGTTTTCCCTATTCCTACGGAAGAATTACAATTGAATTACAACATCAAACAACATCCTCTTTGGTAATCTAAAACTCTAAAATCATGAAAAAATTAATATATATATTCTTTGCGTTTTTACTGGTAGGTTGCTTGACCAATAACGAGGTCGATTTTAATGTACCGGATGTGCCTCCAGAAAACTTATTATACCATAGAAATGATCTTACGGTGGCACATAATAGAGCAGTGCAAGGCGATGCTCCAGAGGTGATCTCAAAAGGAACGACTACTTTCGATATTGCTGAGGTAGTATTAATAGAAGATAGTATTCGTACAGATGTACCTGAAGAATACAATCCGTTTACGATTGATATTGAAACGGGACAACTCTCTTTGGAACCTACAGATGGAACTACTTTGGGGAGATATCATGTAAGTGTTATGGCTTCTAATGAGGCAGGCACTTCTAATTTTGATGATGCTTTCAGAGTTATGTTAGTAGATAAACGCCCTGAGTTATCATTGGAAACAAAAAAGGATTCGATCATTCTATATATGGATGAAGAAGGTACCCCCTTATCTTCTCAAGTAGAAAGTGTAAGTGTGGTTGCCGAAGGTGTATTCTTATCGGATGTTCAGATTGAAGCATCGCCAGAATTACCTGCTTCTACAACGATTTCATTAGATGCCAATGGCCGTTTTCATGTCAGAGGAACTTTAGAGAATGAAGATTATATCATTTCTATAAGTGCTGAAAATGAGTATGGTGTATCGGAGAATAACCCTTCTTTTACTCTCTATACGAAAATGCTAAAAATTGAGGAAAGAGAATTATTTACCATGCACATTGATCAAGGTTTAAAACCAGACAACGAAGATGAATTTGTTTTTGCTGAAATAGACTTCATGAAGATTGATGGTCCTGCATTACCGAATGGACAGACTTGGTGGAATATCGCAGTGGATAGAAATAACCACCCTAATGTAGACCGTAGAGAGAACTTTATCACTAGAAACTATGCAAGAAATTATGATAACGTTTCTACTGCAAAGCATGTGATGGTTACTCCAGAAATGTCTTCGGAAAACATGGAAGTGATGACGATCGATATTGGTGCGGTGTTCAATAATATCACAGGAGTTGGAGGAGAACAACGTATTGAAGCTAGAGTAGTCAAAGCAGAAGATTATCAAGAGGCTTTAGACGCTGGAAGCATCAATGAAGCGTATGAGCATTGGACTTTGGCATTTAATTCAGCCGATTACCAAGTAGACGAAAAGAAATTATTTATTCACCAATCAATAGAGATCAACAATCCTTTTGAAGGAGAAGATTTCCGTGTTGTAGTAGTCTACGTACATGGTCTTACTTCCGCAGTGAATAGAGGATATATGGGTATTGACGAATTAGGAATTAGAGGTAGATTTTTAGTAATTAATTAATAAAAGTTAGAAGGTTGATAGGGCCCAGCTTTTGTTGGGTTCTATTTTTATAAATACTCCCTAATATTAAAATCTAAATAATTTGAAATACCGTATAAAATATAATTACTACAGTACAACTGAAACTTCAACTACTGATATGATAAGATCGGTACAAAATGTTATCTTAACTCTACTATTTTTATTATCACTACAGCCTTTATCTTATGCACAGAATTTAAACTCAAATGATTTAGTTATTCATTTAGATGATGCCTCAAATGAGCAGTTACTTAACCTTGAAAAAATTCCTTTTTACAAGGACAATTCAAGAGTAATGACATATGCAGATATCGTTGGAGATTCATTAGAGTTTAAGAGTGCTAAAAAGTATTCTAAGGAAAACTTTGATACGAAAGCGACGTATTGGATGAAGTTTTATATCGATATCCAAAAATTCAATAATAAATCATGGACATTTGAATTATATGATCAAGCCATTGATGATGTTGTTGTATTTTTTGTAGAAACTGACGGTGAAGTAAAAAAAGAGGTCATGGGTGATATGTATAATTTCGACCAGAGACCCTTTGCACACAAAAACTTTATCATTCCCCTAAATAATAATATTGATTACAGCCAACCAATTTATATTAAGGTGCAATCGAACCACAAGGTAGATTTGCATATCAATTTTAGAAGTACTGAGCGTTTAGTATATCATGCTACTTTGGAGTATTTATGGTTTGGTATCTATTACGGAGCGATTTTAATCATGGCCATTTATAATTTCATGCTGTGGTTAAGTATCAGAGAATCAAAATATTTAGTATATATTCTACATATTTTTACAGTGGGTTTATTTAATGCTTCTGCAGACGGAACAGGCTTTCAGTTTGTGTGGTATGATAACCCGATCATCAATAGTTACGCTGTTAATCTATTAAGTATTTTCTGTGCATTGTCTGTGACTTTCTTAATTAAAGAAGTCTTGATCAAGGAAGCCAAGAATGCAAAATATGTACGTTATATCAATTACCTTTTAATAGGGCAAACACTGATTTTGGCCGTAGATTTATTAATTATTAATAGTCAGGCCAATAGTATTATTCTCTTGCTTTGTATCCTTATTTTATTGTACTATACCGTTAATGTTTATAGAGAAAAGCTAATCTCGATCTACTTTGTATTCGGTTTATTGATGTTGTTGGCAGGGACGATTTTATCAATCCTAAAAGCTCATGGCATGATACCGTTTAATATGCTTACACAGTATAGTTTAAGAGGATCACTTTTAATGGAAATGCTTTTGTTCTCTTATGCCTTATATGATTCATTACGAGTTTTAAAAGAGAACGAGAAGCGATCGCAATTGCAGCTTATTGAGCATCAAAAGAAAACAGAAATGATGCAAAAGCAAGTGATCGAGGAGCAAGAGAAGACCATGCGTCTGAAAAACAAGGTCAATGAAGAGCTTGAAACTAAGGTACAGGAAAGGACAGCCTCATTAATGGAAAGTGAAAGAAAGTTGAAGGAGCTCAACCAGAAGTTACAGGAGAAAACAGATCACCTTAATTTGATTAATCAGACCTTGGACGTCAATAATTATAAGCTGAAGAAAAGTATCATTAAGGAGAGAGAAAATAGGTTTGTGCATAAGATCATAAGCTTAGAAGAATTTAAAGAACTCTTTCCTGATCATTTATCTTGTAAACGCTATTTGGACAAGCAAAAGTGGGAACAAGGGTACGAATGTAAGCAGTGTAAAAACACAAATTATTCTAAAGGCAACCAATCATTTTCTAGACGTTGTTCTAAGTGTGGTTATGTAGAGTCTGTGACGAGTAATACCGTATTTCATAGCGTAAAATTTGACCTTACAAAGGCATTTTATCTTTCATATATCACAAGGTATCATGAAAAGGATTTTACAAATGTTGAGTTAGGAACGCAATTGGAAATGTCGAGAAATACTGTAGCCAAGTTTAAAACGAAAATCCTTAGTGCCAAGGAGAAGAAGTTATTATTACCGACATTCTCGCCAGAAATTTTCAACAAAAATTAATCGATCAATATTCACTAACATCATTCATATTCTTAATTAAGAATATACTATCAACTAAAACCAAATGAAATATTACAAAGCATGGGCCATAGGTGTACTACTATTTTGTAGTACCCAAGTATGGGCTCAATCACCTAATTTTATTGTCATTGTAGCCGATGATCTTGGTTATTCTGATGTAGGATACCATCAATACAGAACTGATATTCCTACACCAAACATTGATGCACTTGCCACTAAAGGTGTGCATTTTACAGAAGGATATGTTACCGCTCCAGTTTGTGCTCCTTCTAGATCAGGATTACTGACGGGGACTTACCAACAACGTTTTGGTTTCAAAGATAACCCAGGACCTTTCCGTCCTTCCCCAGAGATTGTTCCGGGGATCAGTCATGATTACCCTACGTTAGCCCAAGAATTAAAAGAAGCGGGGTACAAAACAGCTGCGATAGGAAAATGGCATCTTGGAGGACAGGAAGACAATGCATACATCCCTTATAATAAAGGCTTTGATTACTATTATGGTTTCTTAGGAGGTGCATCATCGTATTATTTTGAAGATCATGCAACGCAGTTTTTCTTAGAAAATGATACCCCTATACAGACGCCCAATAAGTATTTAACGACACTATTTGGAGACAAGGCAGTTGAATATATTCAGCAACAAGACCAAGAACAACCGTTTTTTATGTATTGGGCACCTAATGCTGTTCACTCTCCACTAGAAGCTCCTAAGGAAGTTTTAGCGCAGTTTTCTCATATCGAGGACCCCATGCGTAAGAAGCTTGTAGCCATGCAATATGTAATGGATCAGAATATTGGTAGGATTGTACAGGCCTTGGAAGAGCAAAACTTACTAGAGAATACGATGATCGTTTTTATTAGCGATAATGGAGGGAAACCGAATGATAATGCTTCCTACAACTTACCACTCAATGGACAAAAAGGAACTTTATATGAAGGAGGAATAAGAGTACCCTACTTTATGTATTACCCAAGTAAAATTGCTGCCAATCAGAAATATGAAAAGATGGTTACAAGCTTAGATATTATGCCAACGATCTTATCTCTAGCTGGAAAAACACCTACCAATGCATTAGATGGGGTGGACTTATTACCCTACTTAAATGAAGTTGATAATAAGGTTCCACATCAGGATTTATATTGGAAAAATGCCAATAAATGGGGAGTAAGAGACTTGGAATGGAAGTTATTTTATGATCAGAAGAACGATAAAGTCAGGTTATACCATATTGCAAATGACCCTTACGAAGAGCAGGATGTATATGATCAATATCCTAATGAAGTGGAAAGATTAACCCAAATGTATACTGCTTGGGATAGCAAGAATGCGACCTATTCTTGGGGATGGAATCCGGCTGCCATCGGGAAGTATAAAGTAGATAATCAGTTTACGTTTGAGGAATTGATATCAGAGAAATTTTCGAGTGTAGATTTTGAAGATGTAATGGTGGTTCCTAATACCAAAAAGGAAGGTTTAAATACTTCAAATCAAGTGATGCACCTTAAAATGGGAGATAAGAAAGGTACGTTAAAAGTATCCGCTAGATATTCTCCGATGATGAAAAAAGGGCACCGATTTGGACATTTAAAAGTGAGAAGCAAACAACCATTTACGGTGACAATGAAGCTAAATGGAGATACAAAAGCGATTGTATCACAAAAGGCTCATAAAGAGTACAACGGAAATGATGAATGGCAAGACCTAGTATTTGATTTTTCAGAATGGAAAGGCAAAAAATCAAAAGGCATCACACTTGAATTTTCTGGAGTGGAGCACAACGAAGACATTTTTGTCGATGACATCTGGTGGAATAATCAAGGAAAAGAAATAATTGATAATGTGAGTACTAAAGTAGAAAATGTTGCACTTTATCCAAGTATCTATGATGAAGATAAACAAGTAGTTGTTTGGAAAAATATCCCCAATGTGGAACAATACATTATCAAATACAAAGGAGAAGTGATAGGAACAACAGACAAGAATTATCATTTGCTACCGAAAGAATACGAGAAAAAAGAACTGAACATAAAAGGAGCTAAAATCAACTAAACCATGAAAAGAAGGTACAGAATTTTAATAGGCATTTTGTTATGCATTGCTGCAAGAGTTGCTCAAGGGCAAACACCTAATATTTTACTTATCACCGCAGACGATATGGACTACTATTCATTGGGAGTGAATGGTAGTAAAGTAGAAGATATTACACCCAACTTAGATAAGTTGGCAGGTGAGGGAATACGTTTTACAAATGCCCATGTTACTGTAGCGGTTTGCCAACCTTCTAGAGGAGTGATTGGTACAGGGCGTTACCCTAACAATAGTGGTATTTTAGGTTTTTACAGTGCCTATAATTCAGTGCCTACTTTAGCCGAAGAATTAAAAAAGGGAAAAGGATATGAAGTGGGAGTACTTGGTAAGGTAAAACACTCTACCCCTAAAGACGATTACATCTGGGATTACGATCAAGATGCAAAAGATCTAGGAAGTGGGAGGAGCCCAAGGTTATATAAAAAGCATTTTCAGAAGTTTGTGCAACAAGCAAAAGGTAAAGATGCCCCTTTCTTTATGATGGCGAACACCCATGATCCACACCGTCCTTTTTTCAAGGATACTCCCAATTATGAAAGAGGAGGGAAGCAAAGACCTTCAAGAATTTATACTCCAGATGAGGTAGAGGTACCGGGCTTTTTAGAAGATTTGCCAGGTGTTAGAGAAGAATTGGCTGGGTATTACTCTTCAGTAAGAAGATGTGATGATGTTATTGGCGGACTTTTAAAGGTTTTAGACGAAGAAGGATTGGCTGAGAACACCATCGTTGTGTACTTATCTGACAATGGTATGGCTTTCCCTTTTGCAAAGTCTAATGTCTATGTACAGTCTACCAGAACTCCTTTTATCGTTAAATGGCCTAAAGGAATTAAAGCTGGTCAAGTAGATGAGGAGCATTTAATTTCAATGGTTGATTTAATGCCTACGTTACTAGAAGCTACAAAAATTAAGTTGCCTAAAAAGCTGGATGGTAGAAGTTTCTTGCCAATATTAAAAGGTAAAAAGCAACAAGAAAGGGAGTTTGTATATACTCATTATAATGAAAATTCAGGGAGCAAAGCCTTTACTATGAGAGCGGTGCAATCTAAAGATATCTTATATATTTTCAACCCTTGGGCAGTTGGTGGCCGTCAATACAAAACGTCTTCGATTAATGGTTCATCGTTTGAGGCGATGACTGAAGCTGCACAAAACGATAAAGAACTAAGGGAAAGACTAGATTTCTGTTTATTCAGAACAGTCACTGAGATGTATGATTTAAGCAAGGATCCTCATGCCTTAAAAAATATCATTGATGACGACGAGTATGCTACTACACAAGAGGTCATGGAACAAGAAATGATTAGAAGTATGCAAGTCACTAAAGACCCTATGTTGCAGTTGTTCTTACAAAGGGATAATGAGCAATATCTGATGAAGGAAACGAATAAAATTCAGAAAGACGCGAATATCCGTAAGAAGGAGAGAAGGGTACAAAAAGCTAAATAAAGACATTACTTTCGTAATAGTGATTCGGTGTATAAATAAGGATTAGGTGAAAGCTTAATCCTTTATTTTTTTAGTCTTTCCTATAATAAGGATATTCCAATTAAAACATGTTGATCGTTTTCAGGCTATTGTAATATTATAATTGAGTGAAATTTTAAAAATATTGTCTTTTTTATATAAATTAAATCGTATTACAATAACTGGTGAATAAAGAAAATTAATAATGGGACATTTTAGTGGATATCCATTGACTAGATGGAAAGGAAAAAGGTTGATGATTTTGGAGGAAGATTTTTCTTATACAGATGATGATGGAAAAATTTGGTTAGCACCTTCAAATACCGAACTAAAAACAGAACTCAATGGGGCTACAATTCCGAGAACACTTTGGTCTTTAATAGGGTCTCCGTATGTAGGTTTATACAGAAGAGCATCCGTTGTTCATGACTTTTTTGTAGGTGAAGGTAACAATCCAGATGTTTCTTTTTTGGATAGAAGGAAGGCTGATAAAATGTTTTTTGAAGCTTGTAAAACTGACGGTTGTAGTTGGAGGTTTGCCGCCATCCTTTATTTAGGAGTGAGTGTTGGGTCATGGGCATCAAAATTCAGCTTTATGAACAACATTGACTATGAAGATGATACATTAAGTGTAGAAGAAGAGAAATATATAGTTAATAAATTTTTCAGTCTTAGAGATAAAGCAGACTTAATCATTAATGACAACGAAAATTTTGAAGATCTGGAAAGGTTGGTGGATACTGAAATAAATAGAGATTAATCTTAGGAAAAAAGAAACTCCATAAATATTATGGAGTTTCTTTAGGGATTAGATGTAAATGATTTTAGTTGATCAAAACTCTTTCTATTAAGTCATTTTTATTTGAAGAGATTCTTATGAAATATAAACCTGTATCTAGATGTGCCACATTAATATTAATTTGTGGTGTGTTTAAATCACTTTTTTCATAAATGATTCTCCCATAGATATCTATCAAAGCCAATGTGTCGATCTCCATATTTCTTCTCAATTTGATATTCAAATTTTGATTAGCTGGATTGGGATAGACATCTATTAAGGATGAATCAAATTTCGTTTCATCTGTATTACTGATCACACTGTTATTTGTAGAACATGAAACGGTATTCAACGAAGCATTGTAAGTTAGATTAGTGTAATCTACACCTTCTACACACACTTCAAATGATTGGTCAGATGTTGTAGATGAAGTGGTAAGTGTAACCTTCCCATCTTCTCCCGTAACACCAGAAAAGTCTTCATTAAAACTACCTCCGAAGGTTCCTTCTACGGTAGCACCATTCACTGGTTGATTTAGATTATCATAAATAGTAATGGTTGCTTGCCCATATACTTCATTATTTTCACTTTCTGTAGTTGTCGTTTCTATAGCGTAGACAAACACTTCTTCCGCAGCTGATTCAGTATAAGATAGGGTGATGTCATCGACCCAGATCACTCCTGATCCTGATGATGTGTTGCCAAAGTTGACAAAAATTTCCATCCCAGAGATCATGGTACGATCTACTAATGTACCCGGATCTGGATAGCCTGATTTCCACTTTCCATTAAAGTCCCAAGTATAGGTATACCATTCTCCATCTTTTGTTACTTCCGGTTCAAATGGGATTTCATTTGTAGCATAACCATGAAAGTCAACTAAGTCTATTCTGAAGTTAGCGTTAGGATTGTTGTTTTCTAGTTTTACTTTAACAGAGAGTTTAGCATGGTTAGAAAGGTCTAATATAGCATCAAAGTCTTTTGTAATCCTTGGATAATACTCAGGTCTATTGACAGTATAATCAATACGTAAAGCTTCCTCTTCTAGGCTTAAAGTAAAGTTATTGTCTCCTGTAGGAGGGTTGTACTCTTCAAGTTGATCTGTAGAAAAGTCATCTATAATATAATCAACTTCTGTTTCAAGGTTGTTCCTTACTAGCACTTCTATAACATCACTTGTCGTTCCACAAGACGTTTCCATATCTACGCTTACTCCACCCGATTCATCACTTACTTGCACTTCTATTGTATTAGTACCTTCTCCAGATAAGATCGTATATCCTTCAGGTACATGCCAGTTGTAGCTGTCTTTACCCTCTGAAGCAGTAAATGTTACCGTTGCATTTGTTTCTAATAGACTTTCGCCAATTAAATGGTCTTTCACTTCATATACCCTCACATAGTCCACCAACATTTTCACACCTTCTTCACGGTCAAAAATGGTAACGTCTACACCTAGGTCATTATCTACTTTAACAGCACCACCCCAGTCGCCACCAACAGCAACATTTAAAAGAACGGCAAACGGTTGAGTAAAAGGCCAAGCTTCCCATCCTGTACCATCGTTATATGTTGTGAAGAATAAAGCATCATCAACATAAAACTCCATTCTATTGGGTGTCCATTCTACTACATAATTATGAAATTCAGTAGTCACAGTAGGTACAGTAATCTTATCTGTTTTTTGAGTGCCTTGTCCCCAATTGTATTTATATGTATGCGTAGTGGCATGTACTACCCCTTCTTCATACCCCACATGTTCCATGATATCAATTTCACCCGTATTTGGCCAACCACCACCACCATAGTTGGAGTTTTGCCAGTTTTCAGGCATCATCCATATAGCAGGCCATGTGCCTCTACCAGAAGGTAGTTTTGCTCTTACTTCTATTCTACCATGTAGTGTTCGATGACCAGGAGTATTGGAGAATAATCGGGCAGATGCATATTCATTTTCTGTTTCCGATTCTGTCGCTTCAATAATTAATAGACCATCCTCAACTCTAGAGTTTTTTCTATCATTTACATAAGCCTGTAGTTCGTTGTTATTGGCACCAACACCCATTATTTCATGTACCCATATGGAAGGGTCGGGTGCACCTGTATAATCAAATTCATCACTCCATAACAGTTCTCTACAAGATAGGTTCTGAGCATTTGCATTCTTTGTAAAAAGTAAGAGTGAAGATAATATTAGTAGTGTTTTAATCACTAAAGAGTAATAGATTTTCATAATTGAAACATAGATTAAAAAGTTCATTTCATATGGGAACCAATCCCGATGTTTCAAAGGTAGAGGGTGAAAAATCTTTCACATAAAAACACTACCGCGCAATACTACACAACCCTTTTTTACCCACTACTCAAAACTACTCAAAATTCATAATCAACTATTATTCAATGATTTAAAAATCAATAATTGAAGAGAAAATCGTTGAGGTTTTCATGTTTATCAATGCTTAGTTTTTTTCTTAATCTGTATCTATACGCTTCAATACTTCTAATTGTACTGTTCTGAATCGTTGCTATTTCCTTAGTAGATAGACCCGTTTTGATAAAAGCACATAATCTTAACTCAGTAGCGTTCAATTCAGGGTATTCACTCTTCAATTTTTTGAAAAAGTTATTATTAATTTCATCAAAATGGACTTCAAACTGTTGCCAATTGGTAATTTCCGAATTGGATAGCTTTAGCTTATTAATAAGAGATTGAATTTCTTTTTGAGCCATAGGGTTCACATCAGAACGTAGATCAGCCAAGGTATCATAGATCTGTTCTATTGTATCTTTCTTGTTGGCTAATTGTGCAGAAAAGGCACTTAACTTTGTTGATTTTTCTGCAAGTTCTGTAGTGTTTTTATGCAGTTTGGCTTCTAAGATTTCATTTTTGAGTGCGATGATCTCCTTGTCTTTTTTTAGCTTTTCTCTTCGGTTTTTACTTTCTATAGACCTTTTGGTATATAACCTTATGAAGTACATAAATAGAAGGAAACAAATGAAGTAAAGTAAATAGGCCCAATGTGTTTGGTACCATGGCGGTAAGACTCTAAAATTAAAGAATACGACAGGAGTTTGTTTATCATAGATGTTTTTTGCTTTTAAACGGAACGTATATTCTCCTGCAGGCAAGTTGGTGTAGTCTTTAAAATTGATATCCGTAAAGCGACTCCATTCTTTGTCAAAACCTTCCAGTTTATAACTATAACTAACCATATCCTGATCAGAATAAATAGGAACAGAGTAATTGATTTTTATCGAATTGTCAATGTAAGGAAGTGCAAAATTTTGCTGGGCCGAACCCGACCTAAATAAAGTAGAATCAGGATTTCCTATTAAAGTAACCTTATCAAAAATAGGATGTACATCTGGCATAAGGTTAGGATTTACTTTCTTCTCCTTCACAAAAAGATTAAATCCATTTTTACTACCTAATAGCACACTATCTTTCGAAAGCGGATACATTAGTTCAAAACCAGAAATTGTAGTATGATATAGTTTTCTAAACATATCCGTTTCTCTGGTGTATGAACCATCTATTTTCTTCTGAAGTACTCCCACTTCTAAATTGTTTAGTACATACCAGAAGTTTCCAAACTGATCTTCCGTTATCTTATTTATTTCAGTGGTATGACTTAATAAATTTTCTAACTGCGTATATAGACGAAAAGAGTCTGCCTGATAATCATATGTATAGATTCCTTTATGCTCTGATGTGAAAATAATATCCTCATTGATTCTCGAAACATTGATACCTAAGTCGGAAGGAAAACCATTTTCTGAGTTGTAAAATGCTACTTTTTCAGCCTCTTTTAAATCGTCACTTAATTTTATTTTAAATACTCCTTTATTGCCATGAGAGATCCACAGTATACCATTTTCATCTTCTTCAATTAATCTCGATGAATCTGAAAACCCCTTTATTTTATGTGAAAACCGAGGAATACCATCTTCGATATTGTATACCAACAATCCAGAGTAAGTACCTTGAATCGCATATCCTTTCCAATGATTTAATGGTTTCATCAACCAACCTCCCTGAATATCATTTATCATTTTCAGTTGGTTGTTTTGGTACACAAATGTTCCCTTATTATGTCCCACAATTAGGTGATCATTGATAACATCCATGTTCCAAACATTTCCTTCGGAGTTGGCAATCAATTGAAAATCAACAGGGAGATGTGTACTAAATCGGTTATATTTTACACTGTAAAGACCTTGAGATGTACCTAAAAAGAGTTTATTTTTATATTTTTTCGCTGTGTAACCAATTCCAAATACGTTGTAGTTATCACTAATAGGTGTTACCTGATGATAAAGGTTCAAGTAAAAAACACCGTTATCAGTACCTAACCATAAATTTTCTTTGTTATCGATAAAGGCAGTCATCACTTTACTTTTAATGCTCCCTAAACCATTTTTGATTTCTCTTTTTATTTGCCCTTTCTTATCCATGACAATAACAGTATTATCAGCCGTTGTGATGATATATAAATCGTTGAATAAAATGACCTTAACTGTCCTAAATCTATTCATTGAACGGGTGAGGGGAACGTCCACAATCTTACCCTTCTTGAGTAGAAAACATTGAAAATGATTGTCTATTATTAGCAGTTGGTGCTCACCATAGGGTAGTATCGAATTGATCTTATTTGGGGTGAATTTTCTAAGATGGGCAACACTTTCAAACTGCTCGTTTTTTAAAATATGTAGTCCTCCAAAAACGTCTACACTATAGAGCGTATCATTCACAATGGAAACATGTTGAAAGGCCTTTTGAGGTGATATTATTGTGAACTTTTCTTCTTGATAGATAAGGAGATGCTCTGTAGATATAAAGGCAATGCCTTGTGGTAGCTCATAAATTTTAAGGATCACACCTAATGATCTCTTGATGGTCTCTGGCAATTTAGATTTTATAGACTGATATATTAAGTTTCCATCTTTGTCATTTTCTAAGTACCCTAACTCATCTATTGCACCGACCCATACTCTTTGTTGAGCATCACAATACACAGATTGGACAATTGTATTGTTAGGCATTTTGATCAATTGAAGTTGTCCACCATTATATTCTACAACCCCAAAGCTATTACCAAAATACATGATATCATTAGCATTTTGAGTAATACTATAGGTTTGATTTGCCAGTTGCCATTCTTCTAATTTCTCTTGGGAAGGTCTCCCAGATGTTGTAGAAAAACACATCGATGGCAATACTATTACGCTTAAAAGAAGAAAAAATAATTGAAATAGTAGTTTATTCATTTCACTGATAAATAGTAAAAAAAAATTCGTTAGTGACGTTAATATATCAATTAATAGTCCAAATGAAAGTGGATGTTTAGTTTTTTATAATGTTATAAGTGAACCCAATGGATAGTCATTAATGTAAAGTTGTGAGGGAGTTAATTTAGGTAGAAACCCCTCTACTGTTTTAACATTAAAAATAGTAGAGAGGTAGTGATATAATTATCTACTTTCATTATTTATAAATGCTATCACATGATCTAATACTTTTTGTGATAACCTTTCTTGTGCTTCTATAGTCCAACCTGCAACTACTTCAGTTGATAGTATATTTTCAGATTTGTCATACTCTTCTTTGTGTTGACCTATTCCATCCCCATCAAAAATTGCGTAATTAGTAGGGTTTGAGATCCAATGGTCAAACGCTGATTTGTCGAATGTAAATCCAAGAGAGGTATTTATCAGAATCTTACCATCCCCCAATTTTGTGAATTCTTCTTCGCTTAAAATAGTCGTGTTTTTAGGTAAATGTAATGAGATAATTTCTGAGGATGTTATCAGCTCATCCAATGTTAAGTAGTTTACCCCATTCTCTTCAACTTGAGGTTTTCTACTTCTGTTATAATAGCTGACATTTGCTCCAAATGCTTGTAATCGATCTGCCAACATTTGTCCTGTTGTTCCCATACCAATAATCCCAACTTTCCTTCCTGTTAGTTCCACAGGGTTTTCTTTCCATTGTTGTTTTCCGATTCCTTTTAGTAGTCTTATTAACTCGGAGAGAATATATTCTATAAGCCCTTCATCACCATAATCTCTTATGCCTTTAACCATTATTCCACTTTTATCAGCATAGTCAATATCTACATTAGCAGATTTTTTATCGTATAAACTGCAACACATTCCTACATATTTAAGTGCTTTTGCGTTGCTCATTACCTTGGCGGTTAATTGAGTATTCCAAGAAACAAAAACACAGTCGGCATCTTCTATTCTTTTTGCGGCTTCTTCTTCTGAGGAAGGTATGTCATCATATACCTTTATCGGATTTTCTGAATACTTTCCTAACTTTTCTATTGCCCATTCTTGAAGGCCTGTTTTATCTATTATTGTTATTTGCTTAAACATTTTCATTTATGTTTTTTGATTTATAATAATTAATGAGCACTACCCCAATGAAAATAAGAAGTAATGCGAGGACTTTTTGGACTGAAACCGTTTCCTTTAAAAACCACCACCCGAGAAGGATGGCAATCGCCGGGTTGATATAAGTGTATGTCCCAACGATTGAAGGGGGTAATACTTTTAAAAGCCATACATATGAAAAATATGCGATTAATGAACCGACTACTATAAGATAGATCAACCCATATAAGGCTTCTAAACCCGACTGAGTTGTATGAGGTACTAACTTTTCATCGAGCAAGAAACTAATGACCATCGAGAGCAAGCCAACACATAACATCTGAATGGCTACGATTAAAATAGTATCACTTTGAAACGAGCCTTGTTGTGATTTGAGAGAACCAAACGCAAAACAGATCACACCGAAAAAAGCGATACAATAGGCGACTAGAGATTTAAGATCGATAGATTGTATAAACTCATCATCTCCAAATAGAAGTATGACACCTAAAAAGCCAACTAGTAATCCAAACAGTAGTTTTTTATTGGATCTATAATATGACCATCTCTTTTTATCCATTGCTACTAACCATATTGGTAAAGATGCCCAAACAATGGAAGTAAGGCCTGTGCTAAGGTATTGTTCTACCCAAACCACTGATCCTGATCCAAGGAAAAGTAAAAAGAGACCTATAAAACATATCTGCAGTAGTTCTTTTATTTTTGGTAGTTTTTGTCCTTGCAATAAAGACCAAAAGAGAAAGAGCAACCCTGCTATAATAAACCGGATACCACCCAATAGAAAAGGCGGAAAATACTCTAAGGTAACAGCAATTGCCATATATGTAGAACCCCATCCTATATAGAGTGCTGTAAGTGCAAAAACTGTTTTAAAATTTGACCTCTGTAAGTTCATCACATTTAACTTTAAATAATATCACAAAGATATTTGGAGCAAAATGATGAAGAAAGGACAATCAATAGTCGTTTTAGGACAGGTTATTTTTAATTTCTGTAGGTAAGACTTCGTGATGTTTTTCAAGCATCACACGTAATTGTTTTGATGTTTTGTATCCACATAAATTGGCAATATGCTCTACTTTATAATCAGAATACCGGAGTAAGTTTTTAGCTTTTTCAAGTCTCAATTTTGTGCGGTATTCAGCGATAGTAATACCTGTTTGTTTTTTAAAAGTACGGGTTAAATTTCGAGGACTAACAAACACTAATTCCGCTAAATCTTCGATGGTAGAAGTCTTTTCTAAGTTTTGAATAATCCAATCCTGTACAGCATGGATTTTTTCATCTTTATGGTTTCTATTCTGTACGTATACACTTACTTGTTCTTCAGTGGCAAGTCGCCTTTTATATACTACTAATTCTTTCGCGACTTCTGTTGCAATCTGCTTTCCTTGTCTTTCTTCGATTAAGTATAAAGCCAAATCAATACCTGTTATTACACCAGCACTAGTATAAATATTGTCAGACTTTGTAAACAATGTATTCTCTGCAATTTTTACATGAGGGAAATCAATTTTCATTCTATCGATCAAGTCCCAATGTATTGTACATTCTTTATTATTTAAGAGCCCTGATTCCGCTAAAAGAAAAGCGCCAGTACAAACGCTACAAATTGTTGTTTTGTTAGCATTGGCTTGAAGTAACCAATCGAAAAAGTAAGGATCTTCTTTAATATCAGCTATTTTACGCGTACTGGAACCAAAAATAAAAACGATATCATTTTTTGTTGGAGTAACAGTTCTAAAGTCGATCAACGCTGAAAACTGAATTCCAGAAGAACTTTTTATCGTTGTATAATTACTGACAAATTGTAGTTGATAGTTAAAACCCAAATTGATAACCTCTTCGAATACTTGTACAACTCCGGTGACATCAAGAATGGTGACTTCTTTGGGTATATAAAAATAGACTATTGATATTTCTTGTTTCATTGCGTAATGTTATCGCTTTTAATATGACTAAATAAGGATCAACTTATATTATAAGGCATCATAAACATTTCCTTATTGGTTTTTGATATTTCGAAATTACGAACTCTTAAATCAACTATTATTTTAATTGACCTTTATTTCATCAATAATTTTATCCAGAGACAAAAGAGGTAGAAATTATTTTCGTCTATACAATAGAAGGTCAGATGATCCGTCTTTTTGCAAAAGAAATCAATGAGGAAATGATACTGGAAAAAGAGTGAGTACTAGGAAAACTCCTCAGAATGTAATCGAAAGTGCATTTCTAAAAAATGGTCTGTAAAAGGGAAAACAGATGATTTTATCGAGTTAAAAGAAGATCAAGTTTTTATCTATGAAAGACCTGGTGAGGAAGCTAGAATCGGGGAATAGAAATTAGATTATTCAGAATAAAGTCATTCATTTTAGAGAAGAAGGGAATTCAAAATCAACAGAGCTGATTTATTACTTTAGAGTAAACACTTTGCTTCTGTATACTATGGATGGTGAACCATTAATGACTTTGGATCCTATTGGTGCTGATCTTATGAGATAACTTATTGTAAGTCATTGTAAATGAGGTTATTTCAGATTTAATCTGAGACAGACTCTTTTTTTTATGCCATGATTTTTTTGCAACCGTTATAATTTTTTTTGCAAAACGGCTTTTTAATAAAGTGCGTTTCTATAGGTGTAGGCACTCAGATTTAATGTTTTGAAAAAAACACTTTTTAGAATAGGGGTAGAACATTAATGGTGTGTCATGATGATGTAAAACTTAATGGTTCAATTTCAATAAGGAAAGTATTATGAAAAACTTAATCTTAATTTTATTTAGCTCAATTGTTTTTTTTACAAGCTGTAACAACGGTGAAAATGTCATCGATTCACCAAAACAATCTTTTGATTTAAACATCGAAGAGTCAGTAACAGGAATTCAATTCAACATTGCAGGTAAGGTTTTTATTGACGAGGGTAACGAACAATCGTTTGTAATAGAAACACAAAAAGAGGTAATGGATCACCTAACGTATGAAGTACAAAATGGTGTTTTGATTGTAAGTTTAGATAAGAACTTCAGTCAATATGATTTCAACTTAAACGTGACGGTTCCAAAACTTACTGAAGTGTCATTGAATGGTAGTGGTGATATTAGAACATACGACCTAAATACTGAAGGTGAAACACTTGAAGTAAACTTAATTGGTAGTGGTACTATTGTATTTGAAGATGCTACGTCTGCAACAACTGCAATCGAAATTCTTTTGGAAGGTACTGGTGATGTTAGTATCTCAAAAATTGCATCAAATGAGGTTTCGATTATTAGCAGAGGATCTGGTGAAATAGAATTATCAGGTACTTCACAAAGCTTAGAGGCGATGTTAGAAGGTTCTGGAGAATTAGAAGCTGGTGAACTTGAAACTAAAAATGTGACACTTTCAAATTCAGGTTCTGGTGATGTTCATGTATACTGTACTGATACTTTATCGATTAAGAATGAAGGTAGTAGTGACATTAAAGTTGATGGTAACCCTTCAACGATTGTCAGAAACAGAAACTAAAGAGTCGAAGCTTATTCCGATCCCTATTTCTCAAATAACTAAATCATATAATAAGTAAATTCTTAAATGATGCTTAGAGCAATATTTATCATGTTGATGTTTTCATCAATACAATTATTCGCACAAGAAGAAACTAATTACACCCCTACAAAACATCAAGTTTCATTATCCTATTATGGTGAATTTGTGACTCACCCAGGTTTTCGTATCGGTTACTTAACTCCGATATCACAAAAAACAAAAGTGAAAAACGAAACAAATGTAGTAGACAAATCTTGGGTAGTAGGTGGTTATTTCACCTATTATAAACATAAAATGAATCATGATGGTCTACTGTTTACTGGTGAAATTGGTAGACAGAGAATCAGTAAAAGTGGCTTTATCAGCAGTATTAATTTCGAAATGGGTTATATGTTGGCTGTTCTTGATGGTGAAGTTTATACACCTACAGAAAATGGTTTTGAAAAAGGAGCAAAGGCAGATTCTTATTTCACATTTGGTCTAAACCTAGGCTTGGGATGGGATTTTGAGAAAAAAATGAACTTACCAATTTCTGCTATGGTTGTTCCTCACTTCTATTTTCAAGCACCCTATAACACTGCAGTCACAGCTAGAACTGCTTTGGAAGTTAAATTTTTATACCATCTAAGATAAGTCACAAACATGAAATTTATTATAAAGATAGCCCTTATTAGCCTTGTATTATCACTTCTTTGGTCTTGTCAAAAAGAAAATGACCTATTGAAAGAAGGAGAGATGTTGTTCCTAAAACATAAAGGAGCTTCTATGCCAGTACTTGTGAGAGGTAAATATGATTCCGATGCCATTATCTTAATGGTACATGGAGGAGCAGGTGGGTCATCTGCACCACATATTGAAGACCTTGGGGGGTTAGTAGAAAAGGAGTTTATGGTAGCCTACTGGGACCAAAGACATTCTGGTTCATCACAAGGTAACTTCAGTAAAGATCTTATGACGATAGAGCAATTTTCTGAAGACATGAAATATGTGGTGAACATGTTGAAAAACAAGTACGGTGCTGATAAAAAGATCTTTGCCATGGGGCACAGTTGGGGAGTGATTCTTACAACCCATTATCTAATCACAGAGGAAGTCGGTCTTCAAGGAGTGATTCTTTCTAATGGGGCCCATAGTAGCGAACATGAATATAGTGCAAGAATGGATTATGTACATGACTTTGCCCAAGAGATGATCGAGAAGGGTTTGAGTATGCCAAAGACGATTAAAGTTGAAGGGAAAACCTTCACAACTTTGGAAGAAGTAGTGCAATGGACATTACAAAATGATCCTATAGATAACTGGGAACAATTGACAATTCTAAATGAATTGGTATACAGTGTTTACGACTATGTTCAGGATACATATGTTCAAGATGAATCAGATGGTTTAATTCAGGTATCTAAGAGTGAAATTGATTTTTATTCTCCATACAACCATTTAAATGAATGGACAAATGATATTAGAACATCTCAATTGATGAACAGCTTTACGGACCATTCAAGTATTCAAGAGTTCTATGATTTCACTCCAGAGATGGATAAAATTACATTGCCCACTTGTTTAATTTGGGGTAAATATGATGATATCATAGGTCTAGAAGTAGCTTACGATTATTACGATGTGATCAATACTCCTGAAGAGGATAAAGAGTTGATAATTCTTGAACATTCAGATCATATAGGAATGTATCTAGAGAATATGAAATTTAGTAATGCACTTATAGATTTTGTAAAGGCACATAAATAATAAATACATCTAATTTAGCTATTTATTCTATAACCCTAGAATCACCATAATTTGGTCTTTTCTAGGGTTTTGTCATTATAACTTTTTGAAAATTCTTATCAAAAATGATTAACTTAAGAATAAACGCTTAACTAGTTATTGATGAATACCCGATATAAAATTTTAAACAGAATTGAAAACCCAGAAATTCTATATCTTAAAGAACGATTTAATGGAGAAATTCATAGTGAGTTTAATATCAAAATAGATAATCAAGAAGCAAAAGGGGAGGTTCTTCTTTACCTAACCAAAGAGCTGAAAGTTATTATTACCAATTTTGAGGTATATTCTGATATCCACTTAGAACTATTGGCACACAAAGATTATAAGTACAAATTTCTTTGCTTTTTTGATCATATAGAAACAAAAGAAGCAGATGGAAAAGGTATGATGGAAGTTCGAAACCCAAGTGGCTTCTTTTTCTTTAAAGATCTCAATGATGTTAAATTCAAGTTTGAGAAAGGTACACATAATCAGGCAGTTTCAATAGCTTTCAATGAAGGGGTAGCACACTCTGAGATTGAAAAAATATTAGACAATATGGATAATGTGGTTTATCACTCAGGCAACAATGATACTAGTTTATGGAAGAAGTTATTTTTCTCAGCTAGAGAAGTTTATGAACCACTAAAAGTACTTTGGGGTGAGACAAAAATATTTGATCTATTGTACGGTATTCAGAATATTCTATCCAATTATAATGAAGTAAAAGATGACGAGTTTTATGAGAATTATGAGATAGATAGTGTGATTAAAATTCAGAAGGGAATTATATCAGATTTAAGAAAAAGACCCAATATTCAACAACTTTCAAAAGAATACGGGATCAATAAAAATAAATTAGGGGATCTATTTAAACAGTTCTATCAGCAAACAATATATCAGTATTACAAAAAACAAAGAATTAATCATATCAAAAATATTCTTCTATCAACAACTGATAAACTGTCCTTTATAGCCTCTGAGTATAGTTTTACAAACATCAACCATTTTTCTAGAGAATTTAAAAAAGAATTTGGCATGAGCCCATCAGAATATATTCAGAATAATAAAGGTTGATTCTACCTTCTAATGTCATACACTTTTCCTCATCACTGTAGGTTTCAATCCATAAAATTCTATCACACTTCTATTGGTGATTTCTAATTCCTTTTTCATTACATCTCTCTTTGTACTTTTAGATGGTAATTAACCTCTCATACAGATTTATAAAGAATATACCCCTGTTATTTTCACTTACTTTCAATGATCACTTTTTTGTTTGTACTAAAATCTTTCGTGATTTCCATACGATCATATTCATCTCCAAAAACGGTATATGCTACGTACTTTAATGTATTCCCTGCAATACTAATCACTTGAAATAATTGAGACTGTTCACCGGATTGGTCTAGTTGATAACCATTGGCTTGAAAAGATTTTACCTTCTTCGTATCAAGTTTATTTTGCTCTGATCCACTCACTGAAGTGACATATACAGTCCCTAGTTCTTTATCCTGATTCGTTGGAGTATGACCTCTTGTATAAGTTTGTGTATGACTATTTAATACAAGGTCGACATTATACTTTTGAAGGATAGGTTGCCATTGCTCATTACCTAGTTGGAAATGTTCCCTTTTTGTGGGAGAAAAAATAGAATGATGGAAAGTAACTATATTCCACTTTGCTTGACTGCTTCTTAATTTTTCTTCTAAAAATTTTGTCTGTTCTTCAATTTGTTGGTTGGAGTTCAGGACAATAATTTGGACCTCTTGGTAATCGAAAGAATAAACGGTTTCATGTAATCTTTTACTTATTCCTGTTTCTCTTGGTAGGGTAAATTGTGGTTTCCAAAGCATCGACAATTGCTTCGGTGAGTTTTTATATAATGACTCAAACTCCTGACTACCTACTACGGGAACTGTAGTCCATCTACTATGAATAAACCCCGCAGCTTTAAACCATTTTGCCCATGCATTATCATTATGTGCATTATCAACGAAGTTTCCGGCATGTATGGCAAAAGAGGCATTAGGAGCTGTTTGGTAGGCCGTTCTGACTACCCTCGACCAATTTTCAAGTACATTGCTTTGTGCATCACCAAAATAGACAAACTGTGTGGGTGAATATTCCTTTTTTGCGGTCTTAAATTGGATCCATTCTGACCAATTTTCATTTCCATCTCCAACTCTATATACGTAGTATTGGTCGGGTTCAAGATCTTCAAAAGTGACACTATGGTAATGAACTATCAATGGTGTATTGCTGGTATGTAATCCCAAATCAAACTGTCTGCTTTTTGCTTCGATTTGTTTCGCATTTTTTGAAAACGTCAAGTCCATAGTCGCTAATGCAATTTGAGCATAGCCTTTTTCGATCTGTTCGTTGGTGCGCCATGTCACTGCTCTATTTGTGGCAGGGTTTCCATTAAAAGTTAAGACTATTCTGTCTGGATCTTTGCTTGGTAGTTCCCAATGGTGTAGCTCTCTATGTTTATAATGATTGTGTTTATGTTGTCCAAAAACATTCACTACTAAGAACAGAGAAAAGATAAGTGTGCAAAGTTTCATTTTGTTATTTAGTGAAGCAGTTATTTAAAGAAATGGATTAAATACAGTACTTTTTATTTAAAATATACCCAAAGATAATAGGTTTAGATCAGATTTAGAGATCGCAATCACCTATTATCTTCAGTTCAGATTATTCACTTTTTTTGTTGAAGAATTTATTGCCTCCATTGGAGAAAACGGGAAAATTAGGAGGGATCACCATAATATTATTATACCTGCTGTAATAAAATTCCTTATAAGGGTCATCTAGCTGACTCATTAGATGGGAAGCGAGTTCAGGCATCGAGAAAAAGATAAACTCTCCTATACCAAGTATTAACCAATCTTCTATACTTTCCTCATGAATTGGGTGACGAAGTGAAACAGATTTAGACATTTCATCCAAGTCACTATATCTAGCGATATTCCACTCATAAAAGGAGAGTAAATCATCTGATCCATAAGGTAGGTAAGGAGCAATTAACTCTTCCCAATGTTTTAATTTCTTTTCTTGTTTTATGACCTCTTTTAAAAAGAAGGCGACTGTAGCCGTTGGATTTTCAATGACTAAAGCAGGGTGTTCACCACTACCTCCACCTAGTACAAGTTGAGTTTCGTCGCAGGTAAAATCTCCTTCAATTTCTTCTAAAGGATGATAAACAGGTAGATACCCAAGATATCCCACTAACTCATGTTTGAAAGAATCGATATGACTCATTTTTGTGATTTTTAGGTGATGATTATATACAATTTTACGTAGTGGTATTCGTTGAATTTTACACTACTTCTACCAAAGGTCTTAAAATGGATTTTAATTGACCTTTATTTCATCAATAATTTTATCCAGAGCAGTTTTCGCTTCTTTCATTACCGGTAAGAAAGGCCAAATATGCGGCATGTTTTCACCATCAAAGACTTTGAGGTTGACATGGCTCTTCTCCATTTTTAATTGAGCTAATTTTCCATCAGGATACATGATATCATTTTGGGCTAGAAATAATAAGGTCTTTGGAAACCCTTCGAAAGTTCCATACAATGGGGAGATCATCGGTTCTTTTAAATCAATATTTCCAGCACACATTTTTTTAGCACTTAACACACCCGTTTTTGAAAGCATCGGATCTTTTTGCTCATAATGTTCAATATCAGGGTTGGACATGCTGGCATCCATGACAGGAGAAACAAGAATTAATTTATTGGGTAATGCAACTTTCTTTATAAGCAATCGCTGAGTGAGAGCAGTGACTAAAGTACCACCTACGGAATCTCCAATAATAGTGATTCGATCGGCTTGGTGTTTCTCTAAAGCGGATGAATAAATCGTATCAATATTTTCTGATATTTTATCGATTTGACTTTCTGGAGCCTTTGGATAATCACACATCCAGATTTTATAGTTCGTTCTTTTTGCAATTTCTATGATGGTATCCCAATGATGTTGAGCAGGACCAGAAATAAAGGCTCCCCCATGGATAAATATCAAAAGGTTTTCGGCGTTTTTGTCTACTCCTATTTCCGAGATATTGGAATCTGAAATTTTAAACGTTTGTAATAGGTATTTTTTGAAGAAACGACCCGAAGGATGGTGAACATCTTCCTTTCGAATTTTTGAAACATCAATCGGATCTTGACTAAAGTTTCTTTTAATCCCTTTAAGTCTGATCACTAAAAGGGTTAAGTAATAGGTAATGCTTTGTTTCATTGTATTTAGTGGGGTGATTATTGATTAGTTATACTATTTATCTTAAGAAAAAAGTAGCATTAAATTTTTAACTTTGCTTTATGTCAGACAAAAATAATGAATAACAATCATTCGTTGAGATTCTTAAGTAAATTAAAGTCTCAAAAGATAAAGCAATTAGAAATGTCAATACAGATTTGATAGAACTATATTGGAACCTTGGTGAATATATTTCAAAAAAATGTACACTTGACAATTGGAGGACAAATGTAGTAAAACAACTATCTCAATATATCTCTAAATCTATTCATAACAATAAGGGCTTTTCTTCTTAAAATTTATGGAGAATGAAGCAATTTTATGAGCACTACTCTGATAAATAAAAACTCTCACCACTGGTGAGAGAAATTAGTTGGTCGAATAATTTACTTATTATTTCTCAATGTAAATCAATAGAAGAAACAGAGTTTTACCTTAAAATTACTCAAGAAGAAAAGTATTCTAATCGAGAACTACAAAGACAATTAGATAGTAGTTTATATGAACGGTCAATGTTATCTTAGTCCATTATTAAGATTGTAGGTAAACTTTGCTACTATTTATAGTTACCATTGGCCCACTTGATGACAGGGTCTAACCAATCGTTTAATGCTTTAAAGAGGAAGCCATGACTTAAACCCGTAGTTAATTCAATTTCTTTAAAATGATGAACAGTACAGTTTGAGGTTTTTACTCTTGCAATGGCAGACTCACCATAAGGATCAGTTTTTTCATATATCGTTAGTATGTTCCCACAATAGTTGATATCAGGCAATGTTTCTAAGTCTTCATTGGTGAAACATGCGACGAAAACAAAATTCAGTTGAGGATTTTGTGCGTAGGTAGAGACATACTGTGCGATATATCCGCCTTTTGAAGTACCAACGATGGTAATATTTTTTGCCGGTCTTCCTTCTTCGATAAGCTTATCAATCTGTGCTACTACCTTTCGAGCATAATCGTACGGATTTGTATTATTAGGTCGCTTCTCACTGATGACTGTAAAACCACTTTCTTTAAACTTAGCGATGATCTCTTTGTACTCCGGTTTTCCATACTCCGGGTGTTCCTCATGTAAGCCATGGTCTTCAAGAAAACGCTGATGTAAGAAAAATAGAACGCGTTGATTTGGCGTATCATTACACCAAGCTAAAGTGAAGTTTAAACAGAGTACTAGGCTTAGAATAAATTTCATAGAGCGGGATTTATTTCGTTATTAACCCTAACGTAGAAGTATACCTACGTTAGGATTTTTGACTTGAAGGTGCTGTGAGGAGTGTTTTATTCAGTGATTAAGTTTTGTCTATCAACAAGGAAGTCAAATGATAATTCAAATAGCCCTTTTCCATTAACGGTTGCATTCCAAGCACCATGCCCAAACCCTTCTAATGTGTAGAGTTGATTGTAAATACCTAAAGAATCATATATGCCTTGCAATTCAAGGGCTTCTTCATAAGGTGTAACAGGGTCGGGTTGGTCTCCATGTGCCATAAATAACTCAGGGTCATTAGCGTCGTAACGGTTCAGTTGGTAAACCCCTTCAAATACATCCAGTTTAATATTTGACCCCCAAAAGTATATCATACTCTTTATATCATAGGTTTGATCTAAATTTGTTGAGGAGAGTGTAGGGTCATCATCAAGACTTATTTCGTCTCTAAAATCTTCCGGATTTGAGATTCCTAATGCAATCGTAGTAATCGCTCCCGCAGAAGCACCTCCAACAGTTATCAGATCTTTATCGATGTTATAGTTGTTTGCATTGGCGATGAGCCAACGAAGAGCTGCTTTTGAATCCCTTTGAGCGGTATACATGGCAATAGACTGTTGAACTTGTTCTTGTGTTTCAGCCCCTTCAAAAGTGTTCTCGATCCATTCCTGAGGAGCTATTCCTTTGTAGTACGTAAATAAGTCGTCTTGAGAAAGACCTTGTAGACTACCTAGTTCCTCTGTTGTTCTATAATCTATAGAGGCAAAAACCCATCCTCTTGAAGCATAGTACTCAGCCATTTCAACAATCTCAGGTTTTGTTTTTGTTCCACCTTTAAATCCTCCTCCATGTATAAACATAAAAACAGGTCGATCGGAGTAACTGTTATCTGGAAAATAGATGTCCAACTTTAAGGGGACCGTAACAAGAGAGGAGTTTGAAGGGTTACGTCCAAGGCCCTCTGCATAGGTAATATCTTCTTGTGTTACTACTGAAAATGTTGATGCTGATCTAATTGTCCCTTCTCCATTATTTTGAACTTCGGGAGTATTGTCATTGCAACCCACTAAGAATAGAACGGCCAATGAAGTGAAATAAGTAATTAGTTTATTCATGTTATATTTTTGTGTTGTAAGGTGTTTTGTCTAGAATATCTATTGTCACATTTTTTTAATGTAGTATTATTTTTTTCAATACTGCAAATATTCCAGCTAAATTATTTTTAAGGTGAGTGATAAGAATATTGAAGGTAAGCTGTAGTTGATGCATGCTTTATTTCAAAACTATAGATGAGCTACGACTTAGCATCAGCATCCACCTCTACGACTAGTTTTACTTCAAAATGGATCGTGTTATTGGTAATATCCAACTGGTATTTGTTGAAGTAGCTCGCTTCCAGTCTTTCTTTTACGTTTTGTATTCCTAACCCACTGTAGGCAGGGTCTGAGTTATGAGAGGGGTTGGGTTTGACGCTATTTTTACAGTGAAACCAAATGCTGTTTTCTTGTTGTCTGATATCAATAGAAGCGGATTGAGACCCGTCAAAGTAGCCATGTTTAAAGAGGTTTTCTACAAAGGGCATCAATAGCATAGGCTCAATTTGAGCGGCTGGATTTTCTATTGATACATGGAATGTAGCAGTCAGGTCACTATCTTTTATCTCTTGGGAGTAGAGGTAATTTTTAATGTAATCCACTTCCTTAACTAGAGGTACTCTGGAGTGCTTACAGTCGTAAGTAACATAACGCATCATATTGGCGAGGGTAGTAATATATTGTTCAGATTTATCGGGTGATAACCGAATAACCGCATTTAAATTGTTTAAGGCATTTAGAAAAAAATGAGGGTTCATCTGTGAGCGTAAAAACTTATTTTCTGCCAACAAACGCTCTTTTTCTATTTGTACTCTTCGTGTTTCATTTCTTGTGAAATCTAAAATTAGTCGAAGGATTGTACTGCCAAAAACAAAGAATATCGTAGGAATAAGTACTCGCAAAAAGCGGTGTTTCCCTAAGCTTCTAATGGGTAAATTCTTTTGCCCTAATGAATAGAAGTGTATTGTTTTACTTATCCATAATAAAAAAAATGGAGTGAGGGTAATGATCAGTAAAACAACAAACAGGTAAGTCAGGTATCTTTTTTTAGTAAAGAGTTGTGGGATAAAGAACAGTGTATTCAAATAACTTATACCTGCAAAAGTAACCACCATAACCACTGCTTGAAGGGTAGCGTCTAATTTCGCATTGTTATTTTCCTGAAATAACTTAACAACTAATAGGTAATAGAGCATCCAAAATATAATCTGGACAGCAACACTCCCTTTTTTATTTACTATAAAGTTCATGACTCAATGTTCTTATTGCCAAATGTTTGGAGGCTACAATATAACCGATCTTTACTTTAAAGGATTACCTGTTAACCCAAAAGCAATTTGGTTTTTAAGGTAGTATCCACCAATAATTCGAGATGGAGTAAGGTCTAGAGGATGCTTAAAAGATATACTTTCCGTATTTGTCACTATAGACGCTTCCCCAAAAGTGAGTGTCATTTTGTTAGGGAATTGCTCCGCTAGTTGTATGATACTCGTTGCATTGCCTCCCGTTTTACCAATCTCAATTACCTTTCCATTTCTGATCTGTATCGATCTTAGTAAAGATAAGTCGATCATCTCTTGTTTGTCATCATTTGTCACCGAAAAGTTCTGCGTATTGACTGTCATATCCATCGTTCCTCCTAAAATATTTTCAGCACTTCCGGTGTAATTTGGAGAGATGTTGACAAAACTAATATCGCCTAAAGATTTAGGAAGCCCTAGCCCTAAAATTCCTGCCCACATCGAATGTTCGTCCGTTACAGGCATATAGATACAGTGGAAAAACTCTTGACCTTGGTATTCTACAAGGATCGAAATCGCATTTTCTTTGTAAGGGATAGCTCCATGGTCTAGCTTGTAAAAATCGTTGAAGAAAGAGAAAACCACCATTCTGCTAGGCATATTAAATTCCTTAGGAATAAAACTTTGATAGAGTGCTACGTCATCTGTTTCGTAGTACATAAATATTCCATCATTTTCTAAATAACGGTAAGGGATATGTTCAAATAGTGTATCAATGGTAATTGTCTTACTTTTGACATTTGAAGAATGTGCGTTGGAGGCCTCCAATGTTACGGTATAAGTTCCATTATTGGTAAAAGTGATGGAAGGGTGTTCTTCCGTATTTTGTGATAGAATAGAATCGGAAGTCCATTGGTATTCTGTAGCATGTTGTGATAGATTATTTAAACGGACGACCGCAGTATTATCCATGACCTCCATGGTATAGTCAAAATCAGCAACGGCAATATTCTCCAGAGCCTCCTCTTTACTGCATGAGAAAAGTAGGACGGTGAATAGAAGTAGGATATAGTTTTTCATAATCGTTTATTTCTTACCCAGACGAAAAGGAATTTTATTCAACATATAGTAGCCCCCAAGTATTTTGCTGGGTGTGAGGTTCAGAGGATAATTGCCCTCTACAGTAGAGGTATCAACATGAATCTCGCTTTTTCCACTAATGATAGTGACTTTATTGGGGTACTTTTGAGCCAATCCGAAAATATCGCCATTTCTCCCTCCACCCATTTCAATTACTTCTCCATTGAGGAGATTCATTTTTGGAATCACTGACAATTGATTGATTAGTGCTACTTCGTCTTTACTGACCGAATACTTTTCGGTAGCGATACTTAATGTCATGGTACATTGGTTTTCGTCTGTGACAGTCCCTTTATAGTCGTTGTTCTCCTTGACAAAATCGATAGTGCCCATCGTTTTAGGAAGGCCCAAACGGTGTATGCCTGCTAACATAGATTCTCTGCTGGTTACAGGCATATAGATACAGTGCCATACTTCTTTGCCTTTGTATTGGCCTAACAAAAATACCGAAGCCTCTTTGTAGGGCTGAGTTGCTGCATCCATCTTATAGAAGTCACAAATAAAAGTATAGACGAGCAAGCGTTCTGGCAAATCAAACGCTGTAGGCAGTAGCTGTCGATACAATTTTTTTTCTTGAGTTTCGTAGTAGATAAACACCCCTTCACTTTCTAAATACGTATAGCGACTAGTGGTTTGGTTCGTCCCTTTTAATTCCTCCAAATCTAGAAATCCATCTTTATTGGTATCCAGATAAGTAAAATTATTGGCGAGGCGTTGGGCATGTTTCGCTTCTTCTTGACTTATTTTATTGTCATGATTATGATCTAGAAACTGCATCACTCGTTGGGGATCATACGTTGTACTCTTGTTTTGAGCAGTACAATAGTTAGATAGACCAATCCAACTGATAAATACTAGAAGTATAGTTACTGTTCTCATTACCGCTGTTTTTGCTTATTATTTTGATCAAAACTACGGTCTATTTTACTACCTTGAAAGTATTACAACGAACTTTCAGTGAATGGAAAGTGATACTCATTGAATGGACAAAATAGTTAGCTCACTGTCTAAAAATTTATCTCTTTTAGCCGTTCTAAAACTTTGGAGCGGTAGGTTTTTCCAATAGGAATTTGTGATTGGTCATGGAGGAAAAGTGTATAATTCTTTCGCTCTTTGACTTTTGATAATGCGACGATATGGCTCCGATGTACTTGAATAAACAGTGGAGGTAGTTCTTCAGCGATTTTCTTTAAGCTTCCCAGCACAAGGTAACTTTTGTCTTTTGTGATGTACTTAATGTATTCACCCTCTGCCTGCAAATGAAGCAGCTCGTTAAAGTAAATTTTTACGGTGGATGCCCCTGTTTTTATTTTGATCGCATCATTAGGAATGATTTCCAGTAGTTCAAAGGCTTTTGCTTTTTCTTCGGTATCGAGTTGTTTCTTCAATTTTTGGATCATCTGCCCGAAGCGTTCTTCAGTGATGGGTTTTAGTAGATAGTCTGCCACATCGAAATGGTAACTCTCTACAGCATATTCTGCATAAGCAGTCGTAAAAACAATTTTCGGCTGAACACTGTGCTTCTTTAAAAACTCAATTCCCGTTTCTTCCGGCATCTGTATATCCAAGAAGATAACATCCACCACATCCTCAGATGCTAATACCTCTTTTGCCATTAAAGTATTTTTGCATTTTCCGACCACCTCAAATTCAGGAAATGACTTTAAATAATCAGCAATTAACTCTCTAGCAAATTGCTCATCATCAATAATCAAACATTTGTATGTTGGGGTGGTTTTCATTTGTGAGGGTGTGGTTGATTTTTATTAGCGTAATGGCTAATCTGCGTTTTAATGCAGTTTAGGTTATGTTATGTGTGCATGATATTTTTCACGACTCAACAACAGTGTCAGGTTTGTAGTTTCTTATTTCTTTTCGACCTAATTTAATTGACTTTTCTATTTCCTCCTTTTCACTCTGTCTTAGTTTTATTGCAGTTGCCATTCTATCATGAGCAAATTCAGATTCGCTATTAATTGTAAGAGCTTTTTCAAAGTATTCAATGGATTCAGTATAAAACCCTTTATTCTTAAACATATTGCCAATGTTTGAGACTATCCATTCTTCTTTAGATTCCGTTATTTTTTGTGCCCTTCTCTTTGCTGTCAAGGCTAAATCATAATAATCTAAACTAACGCATACATTACTCAGGTAACCCCAGTATGTGCTATTTTCTGGATATTCTGTAGTTAAAGATTCAAGAAGGAAAAGTGCTATTTCATTCTCTCCCAATTCGTATGCAATCCTAGAATATTTATATTTTATCAATCTATTGTTAGGGTATTCTTGATAGATAGAGTGAACGATGGATCGAGCTTCAATAAAATCTTTCTCATCCATATAAGAGTTAACTAATGTTAGAGCAATGTCTATATCATTTCCGTTATTGATTGATTTCAAATACTCTATACTTTCCTCCGGAGAGGAGGAATTATTGATGCAATCTGCCTTCAGAAGTTTCAACTTTGTAGAGTTTGGAAATTTTGTGATTGCTTTTTCAGCTAATTTTATTGATTTATCATTGTAATCTTCCCTATACAAAATTTTACATACTGCCATGAATGAGTGTTCATTTTCAGAGTAGTCTATAATAATTTTGTCTAATTCTTCGATACCTTTATTCTCATTTTCTTTGAATATGCAGTATGCTATCCAAGCTCTATGTTCAATGATTTTTATTTCATCAGTTTGTTCTTTTAAAAGGTTTTCAAGTTTTGTTTTAGCTGCACTAAATTTTTTAGAATCAAAATCATGAAACCATTCATTATCTTTAGGAGTATTGCTGTCCTCTTTTTCTGATGACTTACCCTCTTCCTCAGTTTCTTTTCGTTTTCCCAGCTTAGATATTTTTTGTCGGACTTGATTACAGAATGCTCCTGTGCCTGCCTGTAAACTTTTGTCATCTCTGTCGTTCTCGTAATTGCCGGGTGTAATACCCAATAGATCAGTAGGTAAGTGTAAATCTTGGTTCATTGGCTTCACAAAGAAGACTCTTTCGCGTCCCAATTTCCCAACAAATAACCCATATTCAAGAATCACATTGTCTCTTACAACACTGAATTCATCTTTTCGAATTTTGGTTACATCATCTGGACTAAATATGAAAATTCCATAGTCCGATTTGTCAAGTGCTTCTTCTAGAGATTCTATTGTTGTTGATGAAAGTTCGAAAACACCCTGGTCCCATACTGTTACTTCTGCACTATGTATTAAGTTTTGTTGAATGGCATATGCAACACTTAGTCCCTCTACAGAAGAGCCTATGAATATTTTTGGCTTCATTTTTTTCGTTTATTTTATTTACACATAACGTGAATGCTAAACTACGACCAGCGGGTGCGTCACCCGGTGGATGGAGATTAGCTATTGTTAGCATCAGTTTTTAAGTCCTTATCAACTGAATTTTCAATATTTTCTTTCTCTTTTCCAAAATCATTAAACCACGATTTTATTTGACTTTCACCCATTAGGAAAAGCGTGATTATTAAAAAAGTAAAGATGAATGAACCTACGATACTTGAAAGAGTTGACATTCCAAATTCTTTCCATCCATTTGCTGTTCTAACTTTTTTTATGGCATTATCAGTATATTGTTTTAATTCATCTGCTGATAAATTAATATTTGTTGATAACGTCATGTCGCTTAATAATGTATTATTGAACCCAATAATAGTATCTGCTGAAGGTTCATTATTGTTATTGTTTGATTTATAGTCATCAACTAACATGAAGTAATCTTCATGGTATTTGTGAAACAGAATTCTCTCTTGAAGTTTTGATAATTTCCTTTGAGCAGAGAATTCTTTAATTCTATTAAATGCTTCTCTATTCATAATAATTCTGTGATTTATCGTTTTTGTTAATTCTATTCACCAATTTTTCGTATTCTATAAATAGATACGGGTTACCACTTTTTTCTCTTCGTATAAGAATGAAGAATTTGAATTCTTTAAAAAAGTGAATCATGTATTTACCATAATATTCGAGTATAACTTCTTCATCATATACTTTCGTTTTTATTGAAATAGACATTTTTTCAAAAACACTCAGAATTTCTAAAATTCGACTATCCTCGTCATCTAGCAATCCGTTTCTCTTGTCGATAATCACTTTTTCGTAATTTATTTTATCGGAGAAGAAGAAGTTAACAGTTTCTTTCTTTTTAAGTTCTTTTTCTTTTTTACGAGAACTTAATATATAGTAATAAGCGGTTGTGATGATAATTATCATAAACATTATTCTTATTACTATTTCCATTGATTCATATAGTAACATATAGTTTTAATTTTAATTGATGCTAACATTATGTAAATACTATGGTATATTATTATACATTATTAAACCATGGTATTTCTACATTATTAAACAGTCTTCGACCTCCAAAAAATCAGTTTGCTTTATTGATTTTAGTTTCTGTTTGTTAGATAGTTGAAGTACACACTGTTAATTTATATATTAATGTAATACAAAACAAGAGACATCATTTTTAAGCGTGAAGTTAATTGTTATTAACGTTTAATATATAAAACGTAGTACCCACATGGTATTACAATTTCAAGTATAGGGTTAGATGTCTTTTACTCTTCAATAAATTCAAAAGAATCAAAGAAACTATTCATCGATTTATTATCATCATTATTTGGAATGGTCATCACTTGAAGTGCTATTTGAGAATTACCTTTAAGAAAGACTTTTTGTTTGATCACTATTTGTCCATCTCTAAAGCTTTCCTTCATTTCAATTCCAGAAATTCCGTTTTCAGATACTTTATTTTTACTAATTAAAGTTGTTTGTCTTCCGTTTAAGGCCCTTTGAATAACATTTGAGTAATAATCATCTAAGTCAAAATTATCCGTAAGAGTGATATCTTCTGGATATTTAATTATCATGACCATATAAATTAAATTATCATCGTTGACCAATTTTGGTTGATAACATTCCACAACTACTTTTGCATTCCCATATTCAGTAGGAGTTTCCATCTCTCTGATTTCAGTTTCCTTAGGGAATTTGATTTTATATATTTTGTCTACACCCTCAGATGAAGTTTGAGTATTAGGATTAGGAGTTGTATCAATTAGTTTAAATGAATCAAAGAACTTATTAATACTTAAATTAAAGTTCTTTTCACCTTCTGTATTTACAATAAGTATATACATCCTATTGTTGACCATAAAGAATCTAACTCTTGAAAACTTATTTGTTTTAATATCCTGCCATCTATATTCTCTACCTATATACCCTAAAATATTGTGATTAAATGTCCCTATAAGTTGAATATTATCTGAATTCACATTGGTCATTTGAGAACCATAAAATAAAGCATAAACACTTTCAGTACTTAGAGTGTCTGTAAATGCTTGAGGGTAATCTAGGTAATACACATCATATGATAGATTATCGTCATCTTCTGATTCAGCTTTAAATGAATATGTCGTTATTTCTCCATATTCAGTAACACCAGACTGTTCCGAGACTTCTGGTTCGATCGGAAAAGAAATCTTGAATTTACCTTTCTCATCTTTGAAATCAACTTTACTATTTTGAGCTTGACTGAGTGAGGTAAAAAATACTAGCCAAGCTGTAAATAGTAAGTATGTGTTTGTTGTCATTTTTTTAATTGTCACAATCTTAAAAAATTCAATTTGCAGAAGAGTTGATTAGAAGTAATTTTCAATTAATATTTCCAATATCAATTTAGTTCTTTTATATTCTTACAGGTTAATACTTAGTTCACTTATAATTGACTCCATTCCTGATATGTATGTTCTATCTTCTAGAAATACTTCTTCAAAAATAGTCTTTGCCTTATCAATTTTACCAGATTTGTAGTATGCTAATCCTAATGCAAATTTTGAGTCTAAATCAGTTCCAAACTCATCTAGAATATTTTTAAATATCATTTCAGCTTCATTATACATTTCTAATTCATAATATGTTTTTCCGAGAACAAATTTTGTTATACTATCATCATATATTTCGTTCGCTTTTTTATTATGATACAATGCCTTTTTAAGGTTTTGATATTCTATTCCATAGGTACCTAAAAATATCAATCCAATATAATTATTTGCTTCAAGCTTATTTGGGTTAAGCTTGATAGCTTTCTCTAAATTAATAATTGCACTATCTATATTATTCTTATATAAGAAAAGTTCTCCTTTGAGTTCGTAATAATGATAAGATTCCGTATTACAATAACTAATAGCTTTTGTTTTATAATACTGTGCAGAATCCATATAGTGAAGAGCTTCAAAAGCTAAACCAATGTTTCTATTGTACATTGATAACTGTTCAAACGTACTTGATGTATCTTTCAAAGCATTTTTAAATTCAATAATGGCTTTGCTATATTCGCTTGAATTTAAGTGCGTGAGTCCTTTGTCATTATAAGAGTTTCCTAAATTTATTACATTTTCAGTTGTACTAATAAAATATATATAGGATAATAAAATGATGAATATCGAGAAGAAAATTACCTTTCTCATATTGTGTTTTTGTAGTTTAATTTCTATTGATGGTGAATTTTATGATAAATTAGGATCTTGACTAATGCGATGTGCTATACACATTATTATCAGTCACAAATCAATTAGGGTTTATTGTACTCAATTACAACTTTTAGAATCGCCGCAATAAGAGTTAATGTAACCCCAATTAGTGTAAAAGGTTTGATATTTTCTTCCTCATCATCTGTGACTCTGTTGATATATCTCAATACAATTGATTTTGTCATAGAAATCAATACTTTGATTATGTAAACCAATGATAAGAAGGTTAAGAATAGAAGAGTTGGAATAAATGTTGAAACAGAATAAATGATATAACTAAATGGTATCCAAACCTTTTCCAATGATAAGACTTCATCAAATTGAAATTTGAAAACAGTATTGAATATCGATTTAATATGAAATTTTGTAACATCAAAAATATTTGGGTAAATAACATCTATTCCAATCCTTAAACTATCAAAGTATAAGGAAAAATAAAAGACAATATCTAGTAGTATAAGGGAAAGAATAAACGCACATGCTAAATCTTTTAGAATTATCAATATAAATTTTAAATATCCAGAATCTCCAAGAGTTCTAATATGAAATCGTGATATAGATAAAGATGTAATGTCAAAGGTGGCATTTGCAATTACTGCGATTAGAAAATAAGGGACAAAAAAGCCCGCTTCAAAAATATAATTCTCATTTTTTAAAAATTGAGAATTAACTACTCTATCGATAGATGAACCAATTAAATAAGAAGTAATCGTTAAGATAACACTTGAAATTAGAGCATAGGACCCGAAACCATATTTTTTTATGCCAAAAATTTTCAATTCATCAAGCTTTGATGAAACTTTTTTTGCTAAATGCTTGTGAATGTGAGGCACTTTAACGTCATCAATTTTGATAAATGACTCAACAAGAAAGTGATAAAGTTTTTTTTTCTCATTCTTTAGTAGCCAACTATCAAAGCATATAAAGATTCCATTTAAAGCTAGTAAAATTAATACAAAAGCTGATAATTCCACATTTTAGATTTTTAATTAAAAAATATTTAATAACAATTTTGTTATGTTTTAATGACCGTTGTAATCGAAGATGTATTCTAAATTATATCAAATAAAAATAGATAGTTTCCCTTTAAGTAAAATTATCAAATATTTCTCAGTACTGATTACAGCTATATAAAATAGATCCTTGCGCTTTTCGATACCTCTCTTTTTATTTTATTATATTCTTAACGTCTTAGATCAAACATCCAAAAAATCAGTTTGCTTCATTGATTTTAGTTTATTAGAGAGTTGAATAATACATTTAATTAAAAGTAATTATAATACTAAACTAATTAAGGAGAATGCTTCATTTTAACCACCAAATTTATTTTCTTAATGTATATAAGATCTTTTATTCAAAGTGTTAGAAGTTTATTCTTTAAATTTGATTATCTCTCTCTCTTTATTAATGTGATTTATATTCTTTAGCTCAAGTTCATTTATATTCTCAATTTTAGTTGTTTCACTTTCCAATTCTTTTTTTATTAAAAACTTATTGAATTCCATTAATGATGCCCCTTTCTTTTTAAATAGAATTAAGTTTTCTATTTCATTATTTGTAAAACCTGGAGATAAAGGAGGGTTGTTTAAAGTAATTACAATTCCTTTAATGTCTGGGTTTAGAACTTTAATTGAATCAAAGTAGTTTACATATGTTTTATGTACAGTAAACTTTTTTTTAATTTTATCTATAGTATTATAGTAAATTAAAACTGACTCTGTATCTCCGTTTTTTTTTGCTTCAGCCATTAACTCTGAAATGACAAAGCACGTAGTGTTAATATCAGTCTGATTAATATCCTGGGCAATTGAAGTGGAAATACCAATTATTGAAAAGATATATATTAGAGTAATTTTTTTCATATTAAATTAATTTACACGACCCGGTCCTTTTTCTGGTCCCTTTATGTCTTTTGGTTTTTCATGAGAGTCTTTAAAATTTGGGAAATTATCTTTACTGTTTATTGTGCTAATAATGAGAAAAGTACCTAACACCATTGCTATAATACCTGGAGATGCTGTTACAATTCTAGCAGTAATACCAATACCCTCTATATTTAAACTATTTTCTTTTTTTAAAGTATAAAAAGCGACACCTGTACCTAGGAACATTATAGCAAACCCAGAGAATAACCCAACTGAACGTTTTATCATGCTTAGATGCATCTGATATGCATATACTTTATACTCTAGGTTAAGGTCAGCTTCATTTTTAAATACACCATCTTTAAACCAATTAATATTGTGAATTAAAAAAAAACCAATTGCAATTAAAACTAAACTACTAGCAATAGTTAAAAACCATGGTATATATTTTTCCCAATTTGTCTGTTTACTCATAACTTTGTTTGCCTTAAACAGTATTAATACATCTTGCCAACAATTATTAATTGTCAAGTATCACTATTTTAGGGTCTATTTATTAGATAGTTGAAGTTTATTACTTTTGTTTTGTAACAAATGCCAAGAGTTTTTTAACATAAAGTCAGCTTCTTACTTTTTAAATATGAAACTGACCTGGTACAAACCTTTTATTAATCATTATGTTTTATTCTAATGGATTTTGGGTTTCGATGACAATTGAGGTTTTTCAATTGTAGCAAAATTTAATTTATAACTAATACCTTTTTTGGTATCGTCATAATTAACTGAATTTAAAAATTCATGAATAGCAATTTGCCACTTGATAAAAGTTTTAGCTGTTCTGTCATCCAAACCATAAGGTATGAAAATACGTGCATAACTATTGTTATAGATACTTTCAACACCATATGAAACAAAACCATAATCTGTTTCGTGATAACTTAAATCATCATAAAAATCTCTAAATTCATTATAAAAATCATGAAACTCTTTAATATTCGAAGTTAATTTTTCTCTGTTATTTAATAAATCAGTATAACTGACACTTAAGTCAATAAATGATTTTACACCATAAGTGATCCTATCATTTGAGTCTTCGCCTCTTTTATATGTTTTTAATATTGCCCAAAGGTTTTCTTTAGCTGAATTAAACTCACTCTTCCATTTATCTGATCGATTGATTGAAAAAACTACATCATCTAAGCCTTCAGAAATCTGATTTGGAACATTTGAATTATCATCTGTTGTGAAATGAAGTTTCATCATCCCTTTAAATTGGATATTTTTATCTGAAAAAGTAGCTCCTGTGATAACTCCACTTAAATCTGATATTAATTTAAATGCTCCAGCGAGAACACTTGGTTTAAGTTTTTGACTTTTTACATCAGCATTTAATGGAATATATATGGGATCATTATTAAGAATTAAACGTGTACTATCAATAGTGATCTCTTTATTTGCAAATTCAAATGAATTTAGTGGAATATCATAATCTGATTTAAATAATAATACTGGTTTATCATCGTCTTCACGTTGAGCTGCAATAAGTTGGTTGATAATAGAAATTGCAGGAAAGCTACTAAGGCTTGAGTTTAGTTGTTGATCAATTAAACCATTAATTTTTTCTTGCTTATTATTTTTTTTAACTATTGTAGCAATTATCTCAACATTATTTACTTTATCCAACGGAAGATTTGAGGTAAGTCGTATATTTTTTAGACTATGTGTAGTTTTATTATTAACAATATTTTCTTTAAAAACTTGAGCAAATGAATAAATTGGTTCTGGTCGATTTATGTTTTTATCTTTCCAGTCGTAATAATTGACTTCTAATGAAATGTAAAACTCTCCTTTATCTTCAACATAATATATTAGTTCATCAAGCTTTAAACTAACATTATTTGACCTAATAATAAAACCTTTATATTTCGAAAAGTCAACGAAGTTCCCATTGTTATAATTCAATACTCCATCTAAACCATTAGGTAGTTTTTGAGCTAATATTGTACTATTACTGTCAAAGAAAAAAAGAAATGATAGAAATAGAAAGTGTAAAAGTTTTAAGCTTTTCATTGTTTTTTAATTATAAGTTATGCTTCAAATATTTTAGTATATGTAAAAATAATATAAAGACCATGGTAATTATATATTTTTAGAAATCACTTCCAACTACCCCAACACCCAGTTTGCTCAATTGATTTTAGTTTGCTGTTAATTAGATTGTTGAAAGTTATTAACAATAATAGATATTAATGTATTACAAAACAAGAAATGTCCTTAAATTTCTTAAAAAAATCCTTTTCAACTTTTTATGACTGAGGTTATTAAAACGAAAATCAGCATTATTTCACCTTTCTTAAAACCGAAATTGATATGGGGAGAAATCCATTGATGTAGATGTTGTTTTAGTTACTGAGGGGGTATTCCTTTGTAGAGGAATACTATTGTTGACTACTGAAAATTATTAATAGCCCCAACTATACATTGGCTTTTTCATAAGAGAAAGTCAATAGAAATTTACAGCATTAGGTACGCCCTGATGCTGTTTTTCTTTTCTTAAAATTCTAACGGGAGTTTTGTAATTATCTATATCTTTGCCGTACAATCTAAATCTAATTTTATTTTTTTAGCTAAATCTAAATCATGAAGCAATATCTAATTGTACTGATATCAGTAGCATTTTCATCTTGTTACACCTCAAAAAAATCGACGCATCAAGGAGCCGACTTTGGTGGTGAAATTGTCAAAATCACAGAAAAAAAATATGACGCGAAAGACAAGGCAGGAGAGTATACCGTCATTTATAGTGATAATCTTCACTCTAGGGTATTTTACTACAACGATCAAAAGTCGTTGACAAAACAAGAGTTTATTAATCCGGAAGGAGAGGTATACTGGGTGATTGAAAATACTTACGACGAGGACAATGTAAAAACGGGTACAGAGATCTCTTATGGAGGGCGATTGGAAAGTCGACAGATAAATAAGGTGATCGATGGAAAAGTAGTAGAAGGTACTCGCTACGATGGGGAAGGAAACATTAAGGAAGTATATTCTTATAAGTACGCGGGAGAGTGGAAGAGTGAAATCACCACAAAAAATCCGAAGGGAGAATTGATTTCGGTAAGATCTATTCATAGAGAAGAGGGGGAAATTGTTTCTGTCGTAGAAAAAGATGCAACAGGACAAATCACATATAATAATGTTCTAGAAAACAACGAGCAGGGTGATGTAGTGAAGTCAGAAACAGAAAGACCCATTAAGGAATATCACGAAATTGTTTACTATACCTACGACTATGATGCACAAGGTAATTGGGTAAGAAAATATCATTTCGATAACCAAAGGGAGATAATGTTTATTACTGTCAGAAATTTGGTTTATAAAGGGGATGAAAAGAAGGTGCTGACCAAAGACGCATTGATAGGAGAATGGTTTGTATTTGGCAGACATGTTGACAGAATGGAATTCAAAGCAGATCAATCGTTTATTATCAGAAATAAAGATAAAGAAGGTATTGTTGGCCGTTGGGAATTAGATACAGAGGAACATCAGATATTATTAAAGCCAGAAACAAAAGAGGTAAAGATCGCTTTTGACTATACAATGGAGGGACAAACGATTCGCCTTTTTGCAAAGGAAATCAATGAAGAAATGACGCTGGAAAAAAGGGTGAGTACTAAGAAAACACCTCAACAAGTTACCGAAAGTGCATTTCTAAAAAAATGGGCTGTAAAAGGGAAAACAGGCGATTTTATTGAGTTTAAAGAGGAACAGGTTTTTGTCAATGAAAGACCGGACAAAGCACCTAGAATTGGGGAATGGAAATTAGACGTAAAGAATAAAGTAATACGTATCAAAGAAGAAGGGAAGTCGAATTCGGCTGAGCTGATTTATTACTTTAGAGAAAACACTCTTCTATTGTATAGTATGGATGGAGAATTACAATTGACTTTAGATCCTGTAGATACAGGTCTTGTAAAATAACATCCTTAGTTAAAGGCAAGAAAAAAGGAGCAACTAATATAGCTGCTCCTTTCTTTTTTACTAAAGTAACATAAATTAGAAACTCATTTTTAAACCTACTGAATAAGTTCTTCCGAGTCCCATATAATAATCACCCGGAAGCATAGCTCCAGTATCATCTATTCCTCCTTGTAAGCCCTGAACAGCATAGGCTGTATTCAAGACGTTGTTGACTCTAAAATTGACAAGTCCATTAAAGCCTGCCATTTGGAAAGCGTAAGAAGCACCTAAGTCAAGTAGATTGTACGAAGGCATTTCGTAAGCACCTGTACCTTTGTACTCTTCGCTATCTCTTCTTGTTGGGTCGTAGTCTGCAAACAATCTACCGTAGTAGTTCCAGTCAGCATTTAAACGAAGACCATTAACTACTTCGTAAGAAACACCTAAAGCTGCAGTGGTTTGAGCAGAGTTACCTACTTCAGCACCCGCCATATATACGTTGACAGTATCGATGGCATTTTGCTGATCATCGAAAATCTGAACGTTTTCTAAGTCATTTAACCATCTCCAGTCACCTAATGAAACCATACCTGTTAAAGTAAGTCTACGGTTCACTTGGTACGTCATGTCTACCTCAATACCTTTATGAAGGGCATCTACACCTAAAAGGTTAGCAGTGTAAGGTACACCGTCTCTAAATACTGTTTTTACAAACGATTTGTCTTGCCAGTGTGTGTAGTAAGCGTTAACATTCGCTCTGAAACCTTGGTTTCTATAACCGTAACCAATTTCACCACTAAGGATTTTTTCGTTAACAGCATTCTCGTTGATATCGTTTTGGTAGTTTAAGAAAACTGCACCAAAGAACGGCTGACGAGAGATATATCCAGCATTGGCAAATACATTGTGATGCTCATCGATGTTGTAGTTAGCACCTGCCTTTGCAGAACCACCCCAGAAGCTTTGCCAGTCTGTTTCATCTGTACCATGCTCGTAGCTCATGTAGTCAATTCTTTTGAACGCTTGGTGAGATACTGCACCAGTGAAGAATGCCGACAATTGATCTTTAGAGTATTCTAACTGACCAAAGAAACCTTGCCATTGTACGATACCATCGTTATCGTAACCCATTCTATCACCTACACCTACTACTCTGTTTGGTTGTGATTTCATAGAGTTGTCTACATAGAAATCGCCACCCATTAGGTCTTCTACCGTTTGGTAGTGCTGCCCTAGGTAGTAACGTAAATCAAGACCACCTACTAACGTCCAATTGTCGTTCAATTGGTGAGTTAAAGTAGATAAAGCACCCGTCCATAAGTGGTTGTTGTTCGAGGCTCTGTAAATACCTTTTGCACCACCTTCTTCATCAACGTTATTAGCTACATAAGCATCCCAGTCGATTAGACCGTCGTATGTTCTGTAAGAGTCATCTACCCAGTGGCTACCGGCCATACCTGTACCGCCACCTTTACCTACAGAGAAGTAAACGGAAGTCGATAGGTCTGTCTTTTCAGAGATTGTCCAGTAGTGGTTCAATGACATTTGTGGTTTATGGTAAGAGTTTTGGTTCATGTTAAACTCTTGTCCGTTTTTATAACCCCAGTCTTTGTTGTAACGGTCACCATGTTTTTCATACTCTTCTTCAGTAAGGTATGTTCTTCTTTGACCGTGAGTTTGTGGAGCACCAAATGTGGTAAATGATAATGTATGACGGTCGTTGAACTGCTTAGAGATATTCAGGAAGTAAGAATATCCTTCGAAAGAAGTACCATCTACATAACCATTACCTGTAGTTTTAGATAATGCTGTAGTGATCGCCCAGCCATTGTCCATAAGACCTGTAGAAAGCGTAAGTCCTGTCTTGAAGTAACCGTCGTTACCCATTCCCATAAATACATTACCGCCTTTTTCAGCATCAGTAGTTTTAGTAAGAATGTTGATTGTACCACCAACAGAAGGTACCGCAAGCTTAGAAGCACCTAAACCTCTTTGTACTTGCATGGTTTTCGTTACATCACCTAAACCAGCCCAGTTTGACCAATATACTTTACCGTTTTCCATATCGTTTACTGGAACACCGTTGATCATTACGGCTACGTTTTCTGAGTCAAAACCTCTAAGTGAGATTCTTGAATCACCAAAACCACCACCAGCACCAGAAACGTATACACCTGGAGAAGATTTTAATACCTGTGGGAACTCTTGGTTACCCATTTTAGTTTCGATTTGTTCAGCGTCGATTGAAGCCACAGCTACAGGAGTTTTACGGTCAATCGCGATAGAAGCAAGAACTTCTACTTCTGCAAGACCAACAGCATCTGAAGCCATTTGCACTTCACCAAGGTCGATCGGAGTACCGTTTAATTCCACCTCTTTTTTGATGGACTTCATTCCTACAAATGAGATATTCAATGTTTGTTTACCTGTTCTCTTTGATTCGAAAGCAAACTGCCCGTTAAAATCTGAGATAGCACCAGTTGTTGTTCCTTCAACAGAGATATTGGCACCAATAATAGGTTCATTAGTAGTATCCTCTAATAATACACCTGAAATAAGTGTTTGAGCAAAGGCTGTACTAGATAGCATGCACAACATTGCCACAATCAGAGACATTGGTTTCGTAGACATTTCTAATGTAATAAGGTTAATTAGTTATAGTTTTTAAAACGGTGCAAAAGAAGTGATCTAATGTGAACGAATTGTTACTCTTTAATTTTGTTTGAGAGTGGTTATTTTTTTTTAACAGACAACAAGGTGTACAATCAGAATTTGGAGGTCCGTATTAGCAAATGCTTTGTAATGTGTCTGATTATAGGTGTTTTATGTGTTTTTTATACAATAAAAAAGTACCCTAAGTTTTCACCTAGAGTACTCCAATTTTTATCTTTTTCTTGAAATTGATGCTATCGAATAAACTTCTTTCCTGTAATTGAGTAGGCAATTCCTACGGTTATGGTTGTAAATGTGTCCGTCGTAATTTTTTGACCAGAGCCTGTTAAGTCAATTTGCTCCGAACTGGATAAGTTACTTTGGATTTCCATATTAAACTTCAGCTTTCTACTGATGTTACGTCTAAAACCGATACCAAGAATTAATGTGCCTCCTGTATCTACGCCGTCTTCTACTGTAAGGTAATTGACCGATGCCGATCGAAACACACTCGTACCCATTAGAAGGTAAAAGGTGGTCGGAGATTTCTTTTGGAACCTGCCTGCGCCAATATCATAAATAAGGATTGGAGCAATTTGGAATAAGCTGGATGTAAAAATATCATTTTCACTAGAGATACTTTCGTGGCTTTCACCGCCCACAGCCGAAAGTCCCATATAACCTACCTGAATTCTAAAATGAAGTGATCTAGAAAATCTTTTCTGATAATAACCACTGATGGCAAGATTCATATTTTTGGGATTGTACGAGCCATTTCCAATACTGGCATAGGATCCGGTATAGGTAGAAAAACCTGTATTAAGCCCAAATAATGTATAATTGGTATTTTCAGCAGAACGTAAATAGGTTCTTCTCCACTGATAATGTTCTTGTCCATATATGAGGTTACTCAACAAAAGCATGAAGAGCAGGGTAAAAAGTCTAGATTTCATCGGTAGTAATCGTATTAAAAAGTAAGGTTAAAAAATGAATATGATACTTAATTACTTACCTATACAACGAAAGAATGCTGCTGTCACTTTTTCATAATTCAGCTATTTTCTTTCAAAATCTATTCTTCTGAATATAAATTACTTAGCTTTTCTTTACTTCTTTTCGCGTCTGCGGATCGGTGATCCCTTCAATATGTCCACCCGCCACAGCCCATAAATAAAGGCTAGCCACAGAAGCATAGGGAGTATATCTTTTCCAGAATCGTTGGAACTTTTCCTTGTCAATTTTTCTATGGCGGTAGATCATTCTTAATCCTCTATGGATTGCCAAATCGCCGTAGCTAAGAATATTGGGTCTCTGCATGGAGAAGATCATCATCATTTCTGCTGTCCAAGGACCAATACCATTTAGTGCTGATAGCGTAGTAGATACTTCTTCGTCATTCATGGAATGTAAGGCATCGATATCAAATTCCTTATTGACTACCTTCTCCGCAAAATCTTTGATATAACCTACTTTTCTGAACGACATACCGAGCGATTGAAGTTCCTCTGTAGAAAGTGCATCAATGGCTTTTGGTTCGATTGTGCCGATCTTATCGCGTAGTCTTCTTAATATCGTGACTTGTGCTTTTGTAGAGATTTGCTGTCCCACAATCGATTTAATGATGGCTTCGAAAAGATCAGGGTAGGTTTCTCTTTTGATTAATCCTATCTGATCAATCACTTCGCCCAACTTTTTGTCTTTTAACTTTAAATGATCGATGGCCTCCTGATCGTATTCAAAAAAGTATTTCTTGTCCATGATCCCTATTTTATTCTCCTACTTGATTTACATCCAAAGGGCCAATAATTCTATGGTAATGGTTGACAATGCTGCCACCACCAGAGCAGAAGTAGTTGAGTTGAGTATTATTTTCCACTTCATCTGCCATGATATAAACGTTTTTACCATCGAAGACGAAATAAGTGACTGTTTCATTTAAAGTCGCTTTGTATTTGCCATTGGATACTTTAGTGATTTCAGCATCCAAGAAACAAGTTTGCTCTTTTTTATCTGCTCTAGAACGAATTTCCACACCCAAATGATCATGTCCTAAGTCTGTGATGACCACACCAACCCAATCGTAGCCTTCATGTCTTCTTTCGTAGAAGTCAGTCGCATAATAGCCTACAATCTCATCGGTAGTTAAGTTTTTGATACCGGAACTGGCTTTCTTATCGTTTTCCAGCCACATAAATTCATTGCCCTTTACCCAGAAGGCATTTTTTTGCTCATCGGCATATTTTACCCCACTCGCTACCTGAACTCTAGTCAGTTCATAAGCAACCTTTTTAGGTGTAATCACAATCACCTTTTCTTCGCTAAGCTTGTTCAGCTTAAATAATTTACCGTTTTCAGTATGGTAAGTTATACTTTCAATAATTTCCTCCTTTTTTTCTTCCTTCTCTTCCTGAGTTGAAGTAGATGAAGAACAGGCACTAAAAATAACCAAAGTGGCAAGGAAAAGTAATGGATGGATGATGCGTTTCATGGTCAACCTCGAAGTAAGTGTGTATTTGAAAAGTGATTTATCTGAAAATTTAACCAATTGATTTTTCTAATCAAATAACATCGTGTCTTCATTAATCACAAAAATAATGAAACAGGAGAGGTGTAGCCATTTAATTATAAAATAACACTCCACTCTAAATATTTAATTTTGTGATGATTATCCTTTTTTAATCCCTTTGCAAAAGGAAACATTCATTTTATACATTGAACATTAATAATAAAAATAATAAATTGCATCTTGTAATACTTATTAATGAATGATAAAGAAAATGCCGAAAGTGAAAGAAAATAAAAAAGTAGGCAAAGTTTCAATTAAGAAACAGATCAGAAAAAATCAAATACTACAGTTATTACTACAAGAAGGAACAATGTCGCCCTCTGAAGTAACAACCAAAACTGAACTAACTTTGCCAATGTCTTCTGCACTAATGAAAGAACTAGCAGAAGAAGGATATGTAACACTAAAAGAACTACAAACAGAAAAAAACGTTGGTAGACCACCCACTACCTATGTCATTAATCCTGAAGGAGGCTTTTTCTTTGGAGTTAAAGTCGGCTTAAGAAAAACGAGAATTATACTACTGGACTTACAGAATAACGAAAGATATTTCCATTCAGAAGATACCATAGATATTAAGAACTCCGAAGAGTTTTTGGGACGATTGATCAAGACCATTAAGAAGATTATCAAGACACAAAAGATTCCTTTTGAGAGAATTATAGGTGTCGGAATTGCCGTTCCGGGCTTGGTGAATAGTAAAGACGGTAGATCGATTTCTTATTTCAATGATTTAAAAATGTCGTTGAAAGAGTATATGGAAGAAGCCTTACAACTGAATGTAGAAATCGAAAATGATGTAAATGCCATCAGTTTAGGAGAACTGCATTTTGGTGATGCACAAGATGCCAAAGATGTGTTGTGTATCAACCTAGATAAAGGTATCGGTATGGGTGTGATTATCAATGGGGAGTTGTTTACCGGTGCCAATGGTTTGGCAGGGGAGCTGGGCCATATCCGTATCGATGATCGAGGAAAAATGTGTTATTGTGGTAAGAAAGGATGTCTCGAAACGTTTGCTTCTGGTGAAGCATTGGTAGAAGAGATGCGTGATTTTATCCATGAGAACAATGCCAGTAGAACAGAAAGTATCCTAAAGGAATTAGGCAAAGAAGATATAGATCTGGATGCCTTTATAGAAGTTGTACTCTCGGGCGATCAAGTTGGTATTGAACTGACAGAAAAAGCGGGTGAGTCTATCGGTAAAGCCATTGGTATCTTGATCAACTTATTTAATCCGCAAAAAATTATCCTTGGTGGAAAACTAAGCCAATTAAAAGAATATATACTGTTTCCTGTTAAATCCTCTGTGATAAAACACTCATTACCAGAGGCCTTTGCACAAGCGAATATTAATTATTCGAATATACGCCGAAAGGCAGGTTGTTTAGGGGCTACTACTTTAGTCTCGGATAAGGTATTCCAACCTTCCAAAGCAGCCATGCAATTTGTGTAAATAGTAAATTTATCAACCTGTATCAATCTTAATTTTTCGACTCACTGCTTATATAAATAAAATTTAAAATTAATTAGAGGTGACATCTTGGTGTTGCCTCTTTTTTTATACCGTCAATTTTGGAGCGATCTTAATCTCTTAATTATCAATCCTTTTTGAGTGTTTTAATTACGCTTTTTGAATAAATGGCAATATTGAGCCTATTTTTTATAACAATTTAAATAATCCATGCAGCTTACTGAGAGAATGAAAATTGAAGCCTTAATGTTGTTAATAATTGTTTATTTAAAAATTTATATAATCAAACATATTGTATTAAATAATAAAAATTAATAATTATGTAATGTAGATAAAAACATAAGCAAACACTGACGTGAACAACTGATGAGATCTACAAAAGCAACCATAACAACCAATTGAAACATTTATCAATTAACATACACTTATGAAAAGACTAATATTCACTCTTACCATTATTCTATCCTCTTTACAACTACTACTCGCACAAGACAATGTGTTAACTGGTGTTGTAAATGATGGAGGTGCCAATTCAACATTACCGGGTGTATCTGTATTAATTAAAGGAACGACCAAGGGAGCTATCACCGATTTTGATGGTAAGTTTTCGATTCCTAAACCTAATCAGGGAGATGTTATCGTTTTTACGTATGTAGGGATGAAATCTCAGGAAATAACTTATAATGGTCAGAAAGACATTGACATTACACTACAACCCGATGTGAAAGAACTAGATGACATCGTCATTGTAGCTTATGGCGCTCAGAAAAAGACTTCAGTAACGGGGGCTGTAGCCAAATTAGATTCTGAAGAATTGGTAGATGTAACGACACCCAATGTATCAGGAATGCTTCAAAGTAAGGCAGCAGGGGTACAAGTAGCAAGTACTTCTGGTCAGCCGGGAGCAACTACAGAAATTCGTATTCGTGGTAAAGCTTCGATGAATGCTTCTATTGATCCATTATGGGTAGTAGATGGAGTAATTATGCATGGCGTACCGGAAATTAACCCGGCAGACATTGAAAATATCTCTATCTTAAAAGATGCCTCAGCAACTTCACTTTATGGTTCTAGGGGTGCCAACGGTGTTGTGATGGTGACAACAAAGAGAGCTAAAGACGGAACTTCTCAATTTAACTTCTCTGCCAAGTCAGGTATCACACAACTGAACCAAGGTAACTTCGAATTGATGGACGGTCAGGAAATGGTCAACTACTATAAGAAGTTTCCTAACCAAGGAGATATTCCTGCCATGATTACCGACAATTACAGTCAATTAGCGAAACAAAATTACGACTGGGTCGACAATGGTACACAAAATGGTATCGCTCAGGATTATAACTTAAGTTATACTGGAGGTACAGATAAAATTAGAACGTTTATTTCTGGTGGATACTATAACGAATCGGGTGCTGTTCAAGGGTTTGATTATGAGCGTTATACTACGCGTATGAACTTGGATTACTCAGTAAATGACAAGCTGACTTTCAAGCCAAAAATAGCCTTAACGTATAAGGAAACGGAAGATAGACAACACGATTTGTACGAAATGTACAGAAACATGCCTTGGGATAATCCTTACGGAGCCGATGGCAAACCTGTTAATCCAAGAGATCCTAATGTAGTTTGGTACGGTAGAGATATGAATAACTACTTGTATGATTTACAGTGGAACTATGGTGAAACAAGTAGCCTAGACATGATCGCCAACTTTGATATTGAGTACGATATTTCAAAGCATTTCAAGTTTGTATCGACGAACTCTATTACTACGATGAACGGTAATACCTATTACTACACAGACCCTCAGTCGATTGCAGGTGAGGCGATGATTGGTAATATCAACCAAAGTAAATCGAACGGAGTGAACCGTTTTACTAACCAAATGTTACGTTACTTCAATACTTTTGGAAAGCATGATATCAATGCGTTAGTCGCTTATGAATACAACGATTATGCATTCAATAATATCAGTGCACAAGGTAATGGTATCATTCCAGGAACAAAGATTTTAGACGGAACAGCGATTCCTCAAACGGTACAAGGTACTAAGTATGACTATGCTTTACAGTCGTTCTTATTCAATGCGAATTACTCTTACGATGAGAAATATATGGCCCAGTTCTCATTCAGAACAGATGGTGCTTCTAACGTAGGAATTAATAATAGATACGGTAGCTTCTTCTCGATTAGTGGTGGATGGAACATCAACAACGAAGACTTTATCAATTCTAACAATATTACGATGTTTAAGCTAAGAGGTAGTTATGGTTCGTTGGGTAACAGACCTGAGTCTATGTACCCTTACCAGAATTTATACTACTTAGACTATAGCTATAATGGTATCCCTGCAGCGATTCCAGGACAATATCCTAATTATGATTTAAGCTGGGAGAAGTCTTACCAAGGCAATATCGCCATCGATTTTGGATTATGGGATAAGCTAAACTTTACGGTGGAATACTATAATATCAATACTTCAGATTTATTGTATTACGTAAAACTTCCTTCTGTGAGTGGATTCGACGGATACTGGGAGAATGTTGGTGGCGTAACCAACAAAGGTTTTGAATTCTTTATGTCTTATGATGCAGTTCAAAGAAAAGACTTCAGCTTAGGTTTCGATTTCAACATTGGTATCAACAGAAACCAAGTAACTGAAGTATACGAAGACCAAGATGTAATCAGAGGTAATAAAATCACAAAAGTAGGTTCTGATATCGATACTTGGTATTTAAGAAAGTGGGCAGGGGTAGATCCTCAGACGGGTAACCCAACTTGGGAAAGAGTCGACCCTGAAACAGGTGAGGTAACTATTACTGACGATTACGCTCAGGCGACATTACAAGAAGTAGGTACTTCTACACCGAACTTCCAAGGTGGTGTAACGCTTAGAGCAGAATACAAAGGTATTTTCTTAAACGCCAACTTTGCTTACTCACATGGAGCCATGATTTACAATATGGCTAGAGAAACTTACGATTCTGATGGTGCATATGCTTCTTACAATCAAATGAAGTTACAAGACGGTTGGAGCCGTTGGGAAAAGCCAGGCGATGTAGCCACACACCCAAGAATGGAATACAACAACCAAAGCCAGTCGAACAAACCTTCTTCTAGATACTTGGAGGATGGTAGCTACCTGAGATTAAGAAACCTATCGTTTGGATATCGTTTACCAAACAAACTGACGGAGAAGATGAACATTAAAAATGCTAGAATTTACTTCTCAGGAGACAATTTATGGACATTAACTGGATATTCTGGAATGGACCCAGAAGTGGGAGATGGCTCAGATATGAGTGCTTTTTATCCTGTACCTAAACGTTTTATGTTCGGTCTTAATTTTTCATTCTAACCTAAATTCTTGATAAAAAATGAACTACACTAAATATATATTTCTAGCATTTATAGTTTCCCTTTTCTACTCTTGTGATATTCACAGAGACCCTTATAACTCGATTGATGCAGACGACCTTTTGGGTACTGAGGCTGGACTACAAACAGCAACGAATGGTAATTATGCCAATTTGAAAGGAAAGAAAGATGAGTCGGCTTGGTTTGATGACTGGCACCGAATCACAGAGTATCCTACAGATAATGTATCCTTGAGTGGTACAACAACAGACCCATTATTTTATTTCTACAACTTTAGAAATATCCCGAATAACTCTCGTTCATCAAGATTCTGGAGTTACTCGTACAGAACGATTGTAGGGTGTAACCAAATTATTGAGAAGGCAGAAAAAGCAGTGTCTCCTTCTATGGATCACCTGATTGGAGAGAACTATTACCTAAGAGGCATGTTGATGTTCTATTTGGTGAACGTATACGGTAGACCTTATACGCAAGGACCCGATAATTTGGGAGTACCGATTAAGTTATCTACGGATGTAACGGACTTACCACCAAGAGCAAAAGTTGGGGAAGTGTACGAACAAATCCTTGAAGACTTAAAGATGGCAGAAGAGCTGATGACATTGAACAAAAGCAATGTGTATGCAAGCAAAGAAGCTGCTCAAGCTTTACTATCAAGAGTATACCTTTATATGGACGACTTAGATAACAGTATTGAGTATTCGAATAAAGTGATCAACTCTGGTAAATACAGTTTATTAAGTACAGAGCAATTGCGTCGTTCGATGGAGTTGCCACCGGAAGGAAACCCTGAGGAAATCTTCTCTTTAAAATTCACAAAGGACGCAGATTACGGTCATGGTTGGTATACTGTAGGTGGTATGTATGCCACAATTCAGAATGTTGGTTGGGGTGAGATGTATGCTTCAAAATCATTTGTTGACCTGATCAATCAAAATCCTGAAGATGCTAGAAAATCTCACTTCGAGGCACAATACCTAAAAGATGAGGCAGGGGCACAAATTCCTTCGGTATTCTGGGTAAACGAGAACAACCAATATGTACAGGAAACACTGATCGATGATTCATATATCGTATTGAATGAGAAAGAATATACGATCCATACTGAAGAGATGGAAGGGGAAACTTTACATTACTTTATCGATGATATGTCGAACAAACAATATGTAGAAAAAGACCACTTAATGGAAGATAGAAACGGTTACTTCAAGTACTTTATCTACAAGTGTTCAATGCAAGAAGGCGAGCCTCACTTATGGTCTCCAACGGTATCTAGACTTGGAGAGATCTACTTGAACCTTGCGGAAGCCTATGCGAAGAAAGGAGATGTGTCGAATGCTTTAGCGAATGTCAATATCATCCGTCAGAGAGCAGGTATTCCAACTGTTAGCAACATTGGTGATAAAGAATTAATTGATGTTGTATTGGACGAAAGAAGATTAGAATTGGTTTGGGAAGGACACCGTAAGTTCGATGTATTTAGAAATAATAAAACCATGGATAGATTATATCCTGGTACTCACTTAAGTGGTACAGATGCTTACGAGGTGATTCCTCCAACACATAATAGAGTAATAGAATTTATCCCAGAAGATCAAATTCTAGTACAGCCAAATTTAGTACAGAACCCTTAATACTATTACTAACATTGAAGCATTGGGAGGATACTATTTTCTCTCAGTGCTTTTTAACTACCCCTTATCATGAGAAAAATTGTATACCTTGTTTCCCTATTTTCTTTATTATTTACTGCCTGCGAGACAAAACAGGCAGGTACTCCCATTGAATTAAGTATTGCAGAGAATGCTTGGTTGGATGTGGCAAAAGGCCGACTGACGGGTATTGATACTGCAGGAATTAATGAGTGGGATGGACAGGAAAACCTTGATGTGTATTTCTTTGCTGAAAAGAGCGGTACAATTAAGTTGAAAATGAAAGGGAGTGCCCCTCAGGGTACATCACTTGAAGTCGCTTTAGGAGATACCGAAAAGACCGGACAGTTAAAAGGTAAAAAGTCGGAAGTGCTGTTGGGGACTTACGAAATTCAAAAGGAAGGTTACCAATGCATCACTATCAAAAATACATCTAAGAAGCCTGTCAATATTACTTCTTTAGAGGTGGTTCCATTATCAGAAAATACATTCTACAGCATCCCGAAAGACAATCCTTACTTTGGTAGAAGAGGACCATCGGTACACCTTAACTATCAATTGCCAGCAGAGGCAAAAGACAAGGACATTCAATGGTATTACAGTGAAATAGAAGTTCCTGAAGGTCAAGATGCGTTGGGTTCTTATTTTATGGCCAATGGTTTTGGAGAGGGATACTTTGGAATACAAGTCAATAGCGAAACAGAGCGTCGAATTTTATTCTCCGTTTGGAGTCCTTACCAAACCGACAATCCTAATGAAATTCCTGAAGATCAAAGAATCCAATTGATGAGTAAAGGAAGTGGTGTACATACTGGAAAGTTTGGAGATGAAGGTTCTGGAGGCCAGAGTTACAAAGTGTTTCCATGGAAAGCTGGAGTACCGTATAAGTTTTTACTAAAAGGTGAGCCTGTAGATGCAACTCATACACAATATACAGCCTACTTTTATGCTCCAGAAAAGGGACAATGGGATTTAATTGCCAGTTTTAAAAGACCAAAAACACATACTTACCTTAAACGTTTCCACTCGTTCTTAGAAAACTTTATTCCTGAATATGGTACAGAACAACGCATGGCATTGTACAAAAACCAATGGGTGGGCGATAAAGAAGGAAAGTGGTATCCGATAGAATCTGCTAAATTTTCTGCAGATGCCACAGCAAGAGGTTTACACCGATTTGATTATGAAGGTGGAGTGACCAAAAACGAATTTTACCTAGAAAACTGCGGCTTCTTTAATAATGAAACAGCAGTAGGTACAGAATTTAAAAAAACGAAACCATCAACGTTGGAACTTGATGTAATGAATATAGAAAAAGTAGCAATGAAAGAGAGTAGATCTAATACGAAACAAAGATTGTAATTAGATTAAATATTGAATTGATGACGATTCTCACTTGATAAGAAAAGGCCGTAATAGACTGTTACGGTTTTTTTTATTTTACAGATTGATACCCCAAAACAACGATTCCAAGCCCTTAGGTTAGATATTAGACCGATATGATTGAAATGCAAACCAATCTTAGTAGAAGAAAATCTATGTTTATACTGTTCAGTCGAACCAAAAAATTTTGGGGTGATTGAACAGTATCAAAACTTCTGAAATCAAGATCGGTATGAAATTTTTTAATGCAAATTTAAAAGTAAGCCTAAGCTTTTTAATAATATTCTTATCTCCTTTGGTGGTATATAGTCAGAAACCAAATGTATTGTTTTTAACCTCCGATGATCTAAACTTTGATTCTATTGGAGCGTATGGTTCAAAAATAAAAAACACCACTCCTAACATAGATAAGCTATCCAAACAAGGGATGCTTTTTGAGAGAGCTTACGTACAGGCACCAAGCTGTTGTCCGTCGAGAAATGTTTTTCATACAGGTCAATATTCACATAATAGTGGAGTGGAAGGATTTTATAGTGTGGATTTTCCTCAGGCAACATTGCCGGAAGCACTTAGAGGAAATGGCTACTTTACAGGTATCGTTCAGAAAGTGATTGATTCTACACCTACAAATAATGTTGATCAATATTGGGACTATGTGGCAGATTTTGATAAGCTCAACTCAAGAACGGCATCAAAATATAAGTTGGCTTTTGGAGAGATTGTACAAAAAGCAAAAGACAATGACCAACCTTTTTATGCGTCGGTGAATGTACAAGATCCTCACTTACCATTTTATCGAGGAGAGAAAACAAAAAAAGGATTTGATAAGAATCCTCCTTCATTAATCTTTGATCAAGACGAAATTCCTATACATCCTGTTTTACCCCAGTATGATCATTTTAAAGAAGAGATGACCGATTACTACAATACTGTAAGAAGAGGGGATGATTGTATCGGGGATATCCTAGCTGTATTAAAAGAAAAAGGAGTGATAGACAATACCATTATCGTTTATGTATCGGATCATGGTATGGCTTTTCCGTTTGTGAAATCAAACTTATACCCTCAAAGTGTGCGTACCCCATGGGTAGTCGTTTGGCCTGGAGAAGTGAAAAAAGGAAAAAGAGACAAAACGCATATGGTATCGGCAATTGATCTGATGCCTACAATATTGGAAGCTACAAATACTGAAACTCCTGGTCCATTAGCAGGACGTTCGTTGCTACCAATAATGAAAGGAAAATCTCAGGAAAATCGTGATTATGTTTATGTAGAACATAATGAGGGACCGACTGCAGATCCAAGACCTATGCGAGCGGTACACTCTAAAGATTTTGTCTATATTTTTAATGCATGGGGTACTGGAGATTACCATGCGATTATGGAATGTCGTTGGTATAGATCGTATGCTACTTACAATAAATTATCACAGGATCATCAAGAAGTAAAAGATCGCTTCGAGTTCCTAAATTACCGTACAGTTGAAGAGTTATACGACACTAAGAATGATCCTTATTCTAAGCATAACCTTATCAATGATCCTAACTATGCAGATGTAGTGAAAGATTTAAGTACTCGATTGGAAACTTGGATGAGAGCTACCAATGATTACGCTTTAGAAGGTTTCTTAGTAAAAGACAATGAAGACGAACTTCGAAGGTTTATGGAAAAAAGAGTTAGTATCTCTAAAGAAAGAGCTACCCGTTTAGAGTGGAAAAGAGAGGTGAAACATAAAAACCGCCCTCAAGGAAAATTGACGGAGTTAGGGGTTGCGAATATTGTGCAATAGATCATTTTCTCTGTATACAAAAAAGAGATATCGAAGTATCGGTATCTCTTTTTTTGTATTCATTTATTTTGAGTTTTTGAAAAGCTAATTTTTAACTTTCATTCTCTTCCCTCAATGATTTCTGAACATCGGTCATAAACGATTCTGTCAGTTTATATCTAGTCAAGAATATCACAGAAAGAATTGCTCCAATGGCAGGGATGATACTTAGCATCATCTTTAGTCCATTGATCGTTTCTTGTGATGCTGTTGTATTGGCTTCAAATCCAAAATAAGATAATAGCCAACCAGATAAAGCACCACCTAACGTCCACCCCATCTTTTGTGACATAGACGAAGAAGAGAAGATAAGTCCCGTTGATCTTCTTCCTGTTTTGTATTCCGAATAATCGGCAATGTCAGCATACATCGACCACATAAGCGGGAATACCATGCCTGCAAATAAACTAATGCCTGCTTGTAGGATATAAATAAGCACCAATTGATCTGATGATAATAAATAGAACATGAAACTTAGGATAGCAGCACTTACCATAGCCATCATAAACGTATTTCTTTTACCCATTTTGTTGGCTACAGATGCTGAGATGACTACTCCAACTAGATTAGATAATTGCCCTATTACCAAAAACAGAGAACTCAATGTTAAGGATATCCCGAAGAACTCCAAGTTACTTTCTGAAGCAATAAAATATTTAAAATAATAGATCGATGCACCGTCTCGAATTGAATTGAAAATCAGACAAGAAACGCCTGCACCTAACATAATAAACCATTCCTTGTTTTTAGAAAGGTTCTTAAGATCCTGTAATGTATTCGTCTTCTGTTTTTTAGGTTTTACTCTCTCTTTAGTTCCTAGGAAAGTAAGAAAAAATAAGACGGTAGTGAAGATAGCAAATACAGTCATAGTACTCTGCCAAGCTACTTGAGGGGTATTCGATTCCTCAAAGAATTTCACCAGTGGTTCTGCAGTGGCTAGCACAAGAATACTTCCTGCAAAAGCAAAAATAAAGCGATAGGAAGCTAATGATGTTCTCTCTTTGGGATTGGAAGTGATGACTCCAAGTAAGGAAGAATAAGGAACATTAATGCCAGTATACACCATCATCATGAGGGTGTAAGTGATATATGCATAGATAATTTTATTCGATTCCGATAAGTCAGGTGTGGTAAATGTAAGTATACCAACAAGCCCAAAAGGAATGGCCATAAGCAATAAATAAGGGCGAAACTTTCCAAATCGGGTAGTGGTCTTATCACTTAGTATTCCCATTAAAGGGTCATTGATGGCATCCCAAATTCTTGTGACCAAAAACATGGTGCCTACTGCAGCTGCCGAGATGCCAAATACATCAGTATAAAAGAACAGCATATACATTGAAAACATCTTCCAGAAGGTGGAAGAGGCGGCATCTCCCAATCCATAAGCAACTTTTTCTCTTAAGCTTACTTTTTCATGTTGATCAATGCTTTTTACTTCGGTTAGTGTTGCCATTGTCGAATTAGTTTAGTCGGTTAATCACTTCAATACATGCTCTGCTGTTGTGGTAAGGGCATTTCCAGAACCCGGCTTTGTAGGTATCTTTCACAGAGCCATCAGCTTCTCTTCCCCAAAACCATTCCCCTTTCTCAGTGTCTATGATCTGTTTTTTAATGTATTCCCAAGTCAATAAAGCTTGGTCCATATACACTTGGTCTTGTGAATAATTATAGGCCATGACTAAACCTACCAAGGCTTCTGCCTGAGGCCACCAGTCAAAATCTTTATGAAGTTGTCCTTCTTCTAATTCATTCAATACAGCTCCATTTTTAGCAAAACCTTCCACAAGACAAGTGTCTACCATTTTCATGGCAATTGATTTTGTAGCTTCTTTTTTCTCACCAATAATTTGTGCTGCTTCATCCAAAAGCCAAGCCCCTTCAATATCATGACCATAGGAAATAACGGAAGCTGGCGTTTGCCAATCCATCTCAAAGAAAAGGTCAAGGTGAGTATTTTTTTTATTGAGAATATTGTTGGAAAAAATATCGATCAATTCGCTGATATCTTCTTTTAATTGAGTATTCTTCCAGACTCTATACAGGTTGGTAAAGGGTTCTAAAATATGAAGATGGGTGTTCATAGACTTAGGGAAATTGGCATCTTTCTCACTTAATCGCATGTCATCAATAGATTGCCATTTTCGGTCTAATGCTTCGATATAGCCCTTGTGATCATTATCGTAAGTATATTTCTTAACTACTTCATAGCAATCAATCGCATGTTTTAATGCGGTATTATCTGTTGAGGCTCTGTAATATTCTGATAGTCCATAAATAGCGAAACCTTGTGCGTAGGTTTGCTTTCTGTCGGATGTTAGATTTCCCTTGTAATCAACAGCCCAATAAAAACCACCATATTCTGGATCTAAAAAATATTGGATCAAATAGTTATAGGCTCTTTTGGCAAGGGTTAAATATTCTTCCTTTTGGGTTTGAATATATCCTGCTGAAAAAGACCAAAGTAATCTTGCATTTAAGACTAGACTTTTGTCTGCTTTTTTATTGATTTCTAAGCTATTATTGATTTCTCCATAGAAGCCTCCGTATTCTAGATCTACAGTATTTTCACCCCAAAAATCGAGAATGTGATACAGTTCTTCTGTGATTTCTTTCTTTAAAGTAGTCGTCATTTCCTTTCATTTAAGTTAAAAAAGAGCATATAATCTAAGTTAAGTACTAGGAAATAACCATAAGGATGTTTTGTATATGGGGTTATCGCATAACAGATTATTGCGTTGAAAAACCACCATGTTTCAAGTGTTAAGTGTTAGTGTCACTTGGAGCTATTCATTGGCGAAGTCTCCCGACTTCGAATATATAGTTCATACTTTCTTCGAAGTCAGGAGACTTCGCCAAAATGTAATCACAAGTGACGCCAATTGGCTTAACACTTGCGATATGAGAGATAGGATAAAATACCCGTTTTCATTTGTCCTGGTACTTATATGCTCAATTAAATCAGATTAGTCTAGTAAGTCTTTGAAAGATGCATTCTTATCAATCAAAGTATTAATCGTATTCACAGAAGCCGCTGAAGTCAGCTGATCTTCAGGAGTATTCTTACAGTAATCAATTAGTTTCTCTACCGTAGTTGTTGCCACATGCATACGCGTATCTGAAGAGGCATAGTAGATATAAATACTTCCGTCGTCATCACAAATCCAACCATTGGAGAAGACCACATTAGATACATCTCCAACTCTTTCTCCTTGCAAAGGAGCTATAAAGTGTCCATGAGGTTTGTGTGTCACTTTAGAGGGGTCATTTTTATCTGCCATAAATACATAAAGTACATAACGAAGACCTGCCGCAGTATTTCTAACACCATGTGCTAGGTGTAAATAACCTTCTTTCGTTTTTATTGGAGCAGGACCTAAACCGTTCTTCACTTCATAAATGGTATGGTAAGTTTTGGCGTCCATAATCTCTTCGGTTTTTACTTCAGGATGTAGAATATCATCACAAAGTCCAAAACCAATTCCACCACCTTTTCCTGTATCAATAAATCCATCTTGAGGTCTAGTGTAGAAAGCGTATTTTCCATCGATAAATTCCTCATGCAATACTACATTTCTTTGCTGACCACTGTATGAAATTAAATCAGGGAGTCTTTCCCAAGTAAGGAAATCCTTTGTTCTAACAATTCCCGCTGATGCTACCGCTGTTGAAGTATCTCCCTCAGGAGCAGTAGGGTCTTTTCTTTCTGAACAGAATACACCGTAAATCCAACCGTCTTCATGTTGCGTAATTCGCATATCATATACGTTGGTGTCTGGCTTTTCTGTTTGAGGTAAACTGATAGGCTTGTCCCAGAATTTAAATTGGTCGATACCGTTTGGACTTTCTGCTACAGCAAAAAACGACTTACGGTCATTTCCTTCTACGCGGACAACAATTAAGTATTTACCTTTCCATTTAATAGCTCCAGAATTGAAAGTGGCATTAAAACCAATTCTTTCTAAGCCCAATGGATTGGTATCAGGATTGAGATCGAAGCGCCAATGCAATGGAATATGTTCTCTTGTTAGAATAGGTTTTTTATACCTATTGTAGATACCATTTTTGCTAGGCAAAATTTCGTTTTTATCCATTGTAAGCATTTTGTAATGCTCTAATTCACTTTGGATATGTGATGGGAGTTGCGTTAAAGTTTCCATTAGTTATACACTTGAATTTCTTTATTTGTAAGAATGAGTTTGTTATTAGAGAACTCGATAAAATCTTCTGAAGATGGATGCCCTCTGAAAGGAGCAAAGAAGTGGTTTTTCTTTTCCTTTTTCTTGTTGGCATTTCGCCAGACCATTACATAAGACATCGGTTGAATCTTGTTGGCTTCTTCAAGCACAGGTAGTAGTGTTTTTGAAAACCATTGGTAGTCTCTTACTGTTTCCAATCCTGTTTCTGAAAAAGCATAAAGCATCTTTTTCTTTGCCGCTAAAGTAGCTACAACATTAAGCTTCTTTTGAGCAAGCTGAATTCTACTTTCTTCTTTGAAATCATAGTAATTATCGATGCCTAAAATATCTACATAATCATCACCCGGATAACGTTGTAGGTATTCCTTTTCATTGGTAAAGTTTCGATCAGGAGAGAAGCATATGATAACGTTATCTACCTTTTTTCTGGTTCTTAAATAGTCAACAGTATATCTAAAAAGTGTGATATACTCGTCGTCAGTACAATTACCCATTCCCCACCAGAACCATTCTCCGTTCATTTCATGCCAAGGGCGGAGGATCACAGGTATTTGATGACCATTTTTATCTTTTAGGCTTAACAGGAAATCGGCTACTTTATCTAATTTTTTATTGAAGTCATTGTGGTTTTTTCCATTCGGAAGGATTTCTTTAACGGTCTGCTTATCAGAAGTATCCCAAGAGTCTCTCCCTTCTGTTGAGAAAGTATGCCAGCTGATTGTGGAAACTCCTTGGCGTTCATGTGATGAGATAATATACTCTCGAATTTTATTGAAAGGCACATTATCAAGATTCTTAAGTGAATCAATTTGACCGATATCCCAACCGTATAGGGCAGGGTAATCGCCGATGACATCTTTTACATCGGAACGCCCATCTTCGCCTATCCAATTTACACCATAAGCTAAATCGTCTTGATGTCCGAAAAGAATTCCCTCATCCTTTAAGGCTTCTAATCTATCAATCAATTGGGATGCAGGAGTAGAAGAAATATTTTGTGGTGGTTTAGGATTACAAGAAACAGAGAGTATGCAAATACATACAATACTGATCCTTGAAATATAGTTTTTAATTGATGTTTTCATTGTCTCTCGATTATTAGCTATTGTACAATTAGAACCGGATGTTTTGGAGCTTTTGTTGTATTAGGCGACCATCATTTAGTGATCATCTTGCTCTTTAATAATGTCGTGATTAGAGGAAGAGATAATCATCCAATTGATCCCAATTTTAAATGCTTAACAGCTGATGTTTATGCAATACTAGAGCATCCTCTAATAAATTAGCGGTGCTTTTTATCTAAATAATGACTTAAATAGAGGGGTATTTGTGTCTATAGGGGAATTTTGTATTTCTTTCAAAAAAGGCAATTTCTAGACTGTGATGAAATTGCCTTTTTTGAAAGTTTTAGATGAATAGATTATTCATAGATGGCGTCTGATTTTCCATATAATTTGTATACAAAATTATCGACCATCCAAGCTAATTTAGCACTTGCATCTTTGTATAAATCAAACCTCATCATGATGTTCAACTTACCTGCCTTAACTTGATCTGCATTTAGTGCAGCTTCTACATTATTAAAAGTTCCGGTATTAAAGCCTGATGTAGTAGAGAATGTTGTACCGTTGGCCAATGGCAAGGTTTCCCAACCACTTGCATTAAATTCATCATCAATATTCTGATCATAATTGTAAGTTAATGATCTCTCAAAGAACTCTACATTGTTATCATTGTAACCGTACATCTCATCAAAAGCGATGGCTACTTGTCTCACATTACTATTAATATCAATAGATTTAACTAAAGCAGTAGAGGCATAATCTTGGTCAGCAGGAATTGCTGTTGGAGTCGCTGTACCTTGTGCTCCTCTATGTGTTTTCTGCACTTTTGCCACCCAATAAGGAACACTACCAAAGGCTTTGTCTCCAAATAATACATTTTGGAAACCATTGATATCACTACTGAATCTAGTACCAGTGGCATAGTCGCTGGTATCTTCAAAGTCTTCCATCACTTCTTCTATTAGTCCTGCTTCTGCAGATGAAATGATAGAGAAGACATTTTCATAGGTCATCACTTCATTGAGATTATGGTCCTTCACAAGGATACTGATATTTACAGGGTACGTTCCTTCTGGAATGTTACTATCCTCAGCTACAGTAATCTCACCCGTTGTTGTATTGATAGAAATTCCTTCAAATTGATCGTCTAAGAAAGAGAATTCTAAATCAGTACCAATTTTAGTGATGTCGACATTGATAGAAGCACTCATGCTTGACCATGGAGAAAGCGTTGCTTTAGTAAGATTAGTACCTCCTTGAGTAGCACCAGTGTAAGACAAGGTTGGTCTTTCACCTACAGTCACACTCATTACTTCTTCAAAAATCTTATCACCAAGAGGGGTGTGTACTGTTACTGTTAATACATGTACTTGTGATGGTGTATTGAAATTGATTTTAGAAATCACACCAGTTTGTTGGTCGATAGTTAGACCTTCAATAGCTTCACCATTTGTTCCTGTCATGCTGTAGGTAAAATCAGCAATGTCAAGGTTTTCTTCTGTAGAGATCGTTGGTGATGATAATTCACCAATGAAGTTGAAATCTACATCTTTAGATGTATAAGAAAGATCAATATCCAATGGAAGGACCTGAGCAGAGTAGATATTTTCAAAACGTTTTACGCCATTGTCAGTAGTCATCACTACTTCAAAAGTATATTCTCCTGCAGGAGTATCATTATTCTCTTTGATAATCTGTCCTTTTTCATCGATAGAAATGCCAGTTACTTCAGGGAATAATTCAAAACCCTCTATGGTCAATTCTTCCAAGTCAGTTATGGTAGGCGTGGCCATCACTCCTTGATGTGTGTATGAAAAAGTAGTAGGTTGTTCTTCATAGCTGATGCTAAAAGGCAGATTGACAATTTTCATGATAGCAGCACTGTCATGTGTCATTAATCCTCCAGAATAGTATACATTAATACCAAAATAATAGTCTCCAACTAAATTGATAGGAGTATCATCTGATAAGGTAATAATACCTGTAGTATTATCAATTGAGACTAATTTTGAGAAGGTTTGTAAGTTGAAATCTTCAGCATCTGTTGTAATGGTATCGATTTCAAATTTTACATTCGTTGTTCCTTCCCAAGTAGGTAATTCTGTTTGGATTGTATCCAAAAAGCCCGTTAATGTCTCACTGTATACTAAGTTTACAGGAGGGTTCATTACATTATCTTCAAGATGTCCTGGCATTTGTTCTTCCTCACATCCAAAAGTAAAGAATGCCAAAACTAAAACTAGCACTTGATTATATATATATTTTCTCATGTTGTTCGTCTTTAATAATAGATTAAATAGCACCATACCCTTCATTTTGATCGTTAGTAGAGATGCCTTGATTACTATTAATTTCCACTGATGGAATTGGTAATCTCATTGCTCTAGCATTGTCTGGGTATTCTTGATCTAACTCAAGGTTTCCTCTTTCACTATTTCTGAAGGCATTGTGAGGGTCAATCACATGAGACTTGAAGAATTGATAACCTCTTCTTCTTGAATCCATCCAATCTTGTCCTTCACCAAGAAGTTCAACTCTTCTTTGGATGTATAATTTCTCTCTCATCTCATCTTTTGACATCAATCCCCAATTGGCAGGTTCTGCAGAGGTGTTATTACTATTTCTTGCTCTTTCAAGTACTTGGTTTACATGAAGTAAAGCATCTCCAGTTAAGTTTCTTTCATTTTGAATTTCTGCCAACATCAAAAGTAAATCTGCATAGCGGAAAACCACCCAGTTTTTATTGCTTGTGATTGTTGTAGATGTCTGATTTTTCTCCATGAATTTCAATAGAGGAGTAAATCCGTTGGTCTTACTTGTTCTATTATTTGCAATCGGATAGCAGTTCGTCGGATTAGGGTTTTCAATGACAATCCCACCTTGATTTTTGTATCCATAATATGAAGTCACAAAAGTTGAAGTTAACCTAGGATCCTCTAATGATTCAGCTTCGATAGTATTATACACTTCCGGATTGGTGAGTACCCTACCTACATTACTAAATGCTTTTGTATAATTCTTTGGAGTATAGAAGTAGGTGAAAGACTTGGCAACAGTAGTATTATTGAACTGTAACTCAAAGATAGATTCAGATGAATTATTTCCAGTCTGTTCATGCCATAGGTCTTCAAAGTTAGGCACTAAAGAATATTGATCTTTAACGACAATTGCTTCTTCGTAGGCCATTGCCCAATAATCCTCTCCACTATCTGTATATCCAGCAATAACCAGAGCAGTATCGTTAGAAGCTGCAGCCGATGCGATGTACATATATACTTTTGATAGGAGGAAGTTGGCAGCATAACTTTTAGGGTAACCCGGAGTTTGATCTTCTGTTGCCATTAGCTCTTTTGCTGCATTTAAGTCTTCAATAATCTGATCGAAGATGATATTCTTCTCCGTTCTTCCAGTATGAACAGTTTCCTCCGTCGTTGGACTCACTTTTAAAGGAACTTCACCCCAAACTTGTACTAAATTGAAGTATGATAAAGCGCGTACAAAATATGCCTGACCTAAGTAGTTTCTAGTACTTTCTGGCATTAACTCAACATTATTTGTATAGTTTTTATTGATGTTGAAGATAAAATCATTCGCACTGTTTATCGTTTGATAAGTACTTTGCCATATACTAGTTACATAGTCGGTATCAGGTGTAGGGTTTAAAGAAGCAATGGTTGAGTTATCATTGTTTCTCCCCGAATAGAACAAACCAGCATGTAGGTTTAAACCTTGCATTTGAATGGCATAGGCATGATATCCAATCATTGTTCCGTACATGCCATTTAGTGCAGCAAATTGACCTGAAGGAGTGCTATATGTTGATTCAGTATCTAAAAATGGTGGACGGTCATTTTTAGTACAGCTAATGTTTAAAGCTATAAGAATCGATAATGCTATTTTATATATATTCAATTTCTTCATTAGTTCACTGATTAGAATGTCACATTAATACCCATCAAGTAAGATCTTAGGTTAGCATAAGCTCCCCAATCTGTTCCCATAATAGTTCCGTCATAAACAAACGAAGTAACTTCAGGGTCATAACCAGAATAATCTGTAATGGTAATAGGGTTCTTAACTGTACAATAGAAACTAAATGCGCCAATGTTTTTCCATTTTTCAGTAGGGATATCTACTGTTAATGTAACGTTCGACAATCTTAAATAACTACCATCTTCAATAAGTCTGTCAGTCATATGATTATGCATTGAGTTTGCGTATCCGTAGCCCACTCTTGGAACATCTGTAGTTGTATTTTGAGGTGTCCAGGCATTGTAATAAACATCTGATCTAACATTCCAGTTACCGTTTACAGGAGAAGGATTTCCTGTCCAAACTAAGTCTGCATTCATGATGTCATTACCATAAACGCCATTCCATAACATACTTAAGCGAAGAATTTTATATCTAAACTCTGCATTAAAAGTATACATGAATTCAGGATTAGGATCACCGATAATGGTTTTATCTTCTGGAGAGATAACACCATCTCCGTTTTGATCAACAAAGATGACATCTCCAGCTTGATTTGGTGTTTCGTTGAAGGATGGACCTTGAGCAGCTTCTTCTGGAGTAGCATAAATTCCATTTGTTTGATAGCCATAGAAAACACCCACAGGCATGCCTTTTATAAAGACATTGGCAGGACCATTTAAATTGGATCCGGATGAAACATTATTGCCTACATACCCTTGTACTTGTTGTGGTTGACCATTAATGTAAATCGTTTGCTCAGGTAAACCCAAGTCGCCTATTTCTGTGATATTCTTAGTGAATGATCCGCCAATATTGATACCCCAATCGTTTTTATCTACCAAAACTGCGTTTAAGTTGAGCTCAATACCTCTGTTGTACATTTCACCACGATTGATGTAATAATTATTAAAACCAGTGGTAGGAGGCGCTTGTATTCTTTGTAGAAGATCGATGGTGTGTTTTGAATAAACATCTACGGTACCAGTTAGTCTAGATTTCATAAATCCAAAGTCTAAACCAATGTTGTATTGATCTGTAGTTTCCCAAGTAAGGTTAGGGTTGGCGAGGTTTGCAGGAACTAATCCAACTTGATTACCATTGTTGGCATCCGGATACATATTGTCTGTATAGTTTACTAACGTTTGGTAAGGTTGAATGGCTTGATTACCTGTACGTCCCCATCCCGCTCTCAACTTAAGATCAGACAAAGTATTGGAAGTTTTTAAGAAGTTTTCTTCAGAAATATACCAAGCTACCGATGTCGAAGGGAAGTAACCCCATTGTTGACCATCACCAAACTTAGAAGATTTATCAGCTCTGAAGTTGGCGGTAACTACATACTTATTATTAAAGGTGTAATTTACTCTACCTAAATAGGAGAAAATAGATTCAGCAAAAGTCAGTGTGCTTTCTGGTGATAGAATATCTTGTCCGTATTGAGGAGCTTCACCTCTAAAACTGTGATCAATAAAGTTACCTACAGCATAAGTAGTACTTGCTTTATTGATGTAATCATAGGTAGCAACTGCCGTAATACCAAATCTATGTTTTTTACTGAATGTTCTATTGAAATTCAATATTCCATCTACATTGTATGAGCTTCTTGTTTGGTCGATTGTATTTAAGTAACCGTTTTGTTGGTTTCCTTGGAAAGTTCCTGGACCAAACCATATACTTCTATTTTGTGTTCTAATATCAGCACCTGCTCTTACGGTTGCTTTTAATCCTTTAATGATTTTATATTGAAGGTTAGCACCAATAATAGTTCTGAATTGCTTAGTAAGGTCGTCGTTGTTGTTTACAAAATCCCATGGTGTCAATTCGGCAGCGGCGTCATCTCCAGAGCCATCGATATCCATACCTGTAAGTGGAGATTTACCCACTAGTTGGTTCACTAAAGAACGATTACCTCCAGCTTTTTCACCGGTTTGAGCGTAAGAACCTTCAAGGTAATAGAGGGTGGTCTTTGTTTCAAAACGAAGCTTTTTGGAAATTTGCTGTCCTAAGTTAATTCTTAAGTCACCACTTTGAGAGTAAGAGTTGGGAATAACACCTTGTTTATTATTGTACCCCATTGATACATAGTAGTCTGTTTTTCCAGTACCACCACTCATTGATGCACCTGTACTGTATGAAACAGCAGTTCTGTAAATTTCATCTTGCCAATTGTGTTGCTGTAATAAACGGCCACTAGCCAAATCGTAAACTTCTCTAGTTTCAGGGTTTAATTGGTAAGAAGGAATTTGGTTATTTGAGATAGCAAAGTCATTCATAAACTGAGCGTATTCATAACCATCTAATACATCAATTGTTTTTGAAGGTTCAGAGATTGAAGTATTGGCGAAGAAGTTGATTTTAGCTTCCCCTTTCTTTCCTTTTTTAGTCGTTATCAAGACAACTCCATTTGCACCTCTTGAGCCATAAATTGCAGTAGCAGAGGCATCTTTTAACACTTCAATGCTTTCTATATCCTTCGGGTTGATACCTGCGAGTCCATTCTGAGCTGTAGGTGCGGAGTTACCGCCTTGGACATTAGCTGGGGTTTCTCCCGCTGAACTAATAATAATGCCATCCACAACATAAAGTGGTTCATTGTTTCCTCGAAGTGAATTAACACCTCTAATTTTTACTGACACTGCTCCCCCTTGAGCACCATCGTTTCCGACTACTTGAACACCGGATACTCTACCTTGGAGCATCTGATCTACATCATTGTACTGTCTTACAATGTTTTCATCTTCATCTACTTGGCTAACGGATCCGGTTAAGTCTCTTCTTTGTACTGTACCATAACCAACGACTACAATATCATCTAAAAGTTCTGCAGCAGTAGTCAATATAAAAGTATGGTTGTTTTCGCCATTGTATGTCCACTGTACTGTTTCCATACCTAAATAAGTTACTACTAAAGTTTGACCTTTTGTTACTTTAATAGAGAACTCACCATTCATGTCTGTTACTGTACCATTGGTCGTACCTTTAATAATTACTGATGCAATTGGTAAAGGTTCATGGTCTTCGTCACTCATCACAATTCCTTTTAGAATAGTTTCTTCTTGGGCGTAAGATTCTGAGGAGATTGTTTGAAGCAGAAAAAAGAGTATCCCGAAGAGGAGGGATAACGGATAAAAAGTAATTTCTCTCATATTCAAATCATATTAAAAAGTTAGTAGACCATTCTCTTGAAGGGTCATTTACAAATTAAATGTTACCCAAATCTAGGAGGATGATGAGGGTTGAGAAGGGGGGTATTGTTGCAAAAAAGAGGCTAAAACAGGTTTTTTAGTACTAAAATCGCATATACAAGGGTTAAAAGTACCTTTTATATAATTTCTTGATTTTCTCGCTTTTTAATAACCACCCTGAAATAAATATGTGGATTGTATCCGGATAAACAGGATACAATCCACATCATAATTATTTTGTAGGAGTTTCATAAACTCTCTTTATTCTAACATCAGTTTTTCGCATCATTTCTTCAGGAGTATCTTCGTTGTATTCCTTTTGTAATGCGGTTAACCTTTCTTTTAACTGAGCAGTGATTTCTTCATAACCTTCTTTTCCATAGAGGTTTGTCAATTCGTTAGGGTCTTTTTCTAAGTCAAATAATTCCCAATTGTTTTGAAGCTCACCTTTCTTCTTTTCTGGATTATAGTAGAAGTTGATCAGTTTATATTTTTCAGTTCTGACTCCATAGTGCGGTTGAACATGATGCCACCAAGGGAATTCATAATAGTGATAGTACACAGCATCTCTCCAATCATTTACAGGTTCACCTTCTAGAATTGGTTTGATGGATTTTCCTTGAATATCCTTTGGAATTTCAGCACCAGCATAGGCCAATAGAGTAGGGGCAACATCAATATTCATTGATAACTTTTGCGATACAGAACCAGGTTGAATATGGTTTGGATATCTAACGATGAAGGGCATTCTTAACGACTCTTCGTACATCATCCTTTTATCGAACCACCCATGTTCCCCTAAATAGAAACCTTGGTCTGATGAATAGATCACAATGGTATTTTCTGCAAGACCATTGTCATCCAGATATTTGAGTAATTCACCAATGTAATGATCAACTCCCTTAACACATCTTAGGTAGTCTTTAATATAACGTTGGTATTTCCATTTTTTTAGTTGTTGGCCTTCCATCTTTACTTCATTATTTGGAGCCCATACTACATCGTTATTATTGCCTTCTGAATACCATTTCTTTAATTCTGCTTTTGTCAAGTTCTCAGGATTTTCAGGATGTACCTTCAAATCTTGTCTATTTAGATTACGTTCAATGGTTTGCCAAGTATCTGCGGCTGCCAATCTCCCTTCGTAAGTATCATTGAAAGTGGCAGGTTCAGCAATTTCTATGTCCTTAAATAGATCAGCAAATTCAGGGTCTGGTTCCCAAGGTCTATGTGGTGCCTTAAACTGATACATCAGCATAAAAGGCTTTTTCTTGTCTCTCTTTTGGTCTAACCAAGCATGGGCATCTTCCCAAACTTGTCTTGAAGAGTGAAATTTTTCTTCCTTCAACGTATCTGTTCCATTTTCTAAAAAAACAGTGTTAAAGTAAGTGCCTTGTCCGCCATGATTGATCATCACTTTAGAATAATCAAAACCGGTAGGAGCTGTGCCCAAGTGCCATTTACCCACTACAGCTGTCTGGTAACCTTCTTTCTGCAAAAGCTTTGGAAAGGTTTGTTGACTTCCATCAAAGTCACCACCGCTTTCATTCTTATAAAACCCATTAACATGAGAGAACTTTCCGGTAAGAATAGCCGCTCTTGAAGGTCCACAAATAGCATTAGTACAAAAAGTATTGTTCATGATCATTCCCTCTTTGGCCAAACGGTCAATGTTTGGGGTAAGATCAGGGAATTGTTTAGCCAAAACTCCATTCTGATAGGCACTAATCGCTTTTGTAGAATGGTCATCACTGAAAATATATATAATATTAGGACGTTCCTGAGTAGTCTCCTGTTTTGAGGTTATCTTGGAGCAACTACCTAAGAATATCAAGCTTAGTAATAGGAAGTGGTCTGAAATTTTCATCTTAAAAAAATAATAAAACAATATAATAAAAAATTGACTTTTTCTTGATATAAAAACTAACCGATAGTACATTTTATATACAAAAAAATATGTTTGCTGAATAGTTGCATTCCTAATGAAGTAAACGATATTATTGATCTGAATATTATTTACTACAGAAAGCTGATACTATTTTTTGATGGCTTTCCCATAATGAATTACGTCCTGATCGGTTACTTTGTAAAAGTATATGCCTGAAGGTAAAGTGCTAGGAATAAATAAAGTAATTTCTTGCTGCTGTAAAGTACAGTCTTTTTGATATACAATCTTTCCGTGGTTATCCAATAAAGTAAATTCAACATATGTTGATCGAAGGCCTCTAACAGAAATTCTATTTTCAAATGGATTAGGATATAATTTGATCTCTTGTTTGATGTTAGGAGCAGTAGATGTTACATCATTATCAGTTTTGACTTCTTCACCAATTTCAATGTAATCGATCTTAATATTGTCACTTTCAGCCAAAAGGTTAACGATATTTTCTGTCTTTTTTAATTGAATAGAAATAGGTACTTCTGTCCAAATATTTGTAGGAGATAAAGTAACGGTTTCCATAAAATTCTGATTCGAAAAAATGGAAAGATATTGATTCTCCTCTGAAGTATTCATGTAACTAATGTTAGCATGGAATGTTGCCTCTTTAGGCATCACAATGCTATTCCATTCTAATAGATCATCTGTTTGTAATAATGAGAACAAGCCTTCACTGGCTTCATCATCTACTTCAGTGGGGATATTTATATCTAATTCGGCTTCATATCTGTTCTCCATCTTATTTGGGTTTTTATAGATGTCAACAAGATCTTCATTAAATACTGTAAGAGGAGAATTATAGAAATTGATAAAGTCATCCGTGTATTTGTCATTATTGATAGGAACCCAATACGATGTTTCAGATCTATTGGCCCAAGTAAGGGCATACGTAATTTGAGAAGCAACCTCATCTTGCATCAAGTTATTGATGATATTCTCTGTATACCATTTTGTGTTGTCGCTGTTGAAAATACCCTCAGAGTAGCCAAATTCTGTAAGTGCAGGAATTTTATAATGGGTATTCGCAAAATTGACGGTTCTTTTTACAGCTTCTAAAAAATTGTCAGGATAATCTGCAGTTTTGCCATACATATCTGTACCAATAATGTCCACATAATCATCCCCAGGGTATCGATTATCGAACTCACCTTTAGATGGAGAGTAGGCATACAAAAGATGATGAATTCCTTTTGTTTCTTTTAAATAGTCGACAGTTAACTTCCATAATTCTACATATTCTTCGGGAGTACAAGTATCAGCTCCCCACCAGAACCATCCACCATTATTTTCATGCAAAGGTCTGAAAATAATAGGGGCATCAATTATCTTAAAAATGGAAGCCACACTATCTAAATGACTAATATATGTGTTATATGCAGTGCCTCTGTTTAAAATTTCTTGAACAGGATTACCCGTAAGGTCATAAGTTGTTCCCTCTGTAGCCATATTCATTGCATGCCAGCTAACTGTAATAATACCCCCGCGTTGATATGCTAGGTGGGCTGCAGTGATAAAATCATCATATTTTCTGAAATTCCCACCCAAATCATAACCGTAAACACCAGGGAAATCTCCCACCAAAGTCTTTACATCAGATTTTTCAGAGGAACCGTCATCACTCCATGATGCATCACTCGCTCCTAACATTTCTGTAAAATGATGTCCGAAAATCACTCGTTGGTTTCTGTATTCTAAAAGATTTTGATATAAGTATTTAGTCTCATTAGATGCATTTTCATCAATAGGTTCGTAAGTCGTATTGATAGGCTCAGAAGATTCTTCAAAAGTAAAAGTTAAGCTATTAAGCGTTAGCATTTCTTCTAATTTTGCTGGACTGCTAATTTCTAGGAGCAGACTTTCATCTTGTGGAAGTACAATAGAAGTACTTCCATTGTTTTGATTGGATGATAGGGTCAGTTGATAATTGTTATTGCCAACCTTAACATCAAAAGCTACGGTTTGATTTATACCGCTTTTTGTGTTGAGTTGTAGTAAATACTTCCCGCTACTTTTAACATTGAGTTTATAGATAAGCTTTACATCTTGATCGGCTTCTAGGTCTAAAGAATGGGAGTTGTTTATTATACCAGTACCATCATAAACAAGATAAGAAGGAACCTCATCCATCGTTTCTGATGCTCCGATGTATACTTCTTTTCTTATAAACGAGTGAGGTGCTGAGATTATACCTTCAAACCAAAGTTCCAAGTCTTGCATCATTTCCGAAACAAGCTCTGGGTGTTCTGAAGCGATATTTTCTCTTTCCAATAAGTCATTCTTACAATCAATCAATACGACATTATCGATAGCTATTGGAGCGTTATCTTCAGTACTTGGATTAAGCATTAATTTATAATCATCTCTGATCAATGCTAACTTTTGATCTTCAAAGAGATATTCATCCTTCTCGTTTTCTTTATAAGGTGCAAACTGATTTTCTTCTTCCCTAACAGGGTACCATTGTGCCAAAATGATAGGATGACTTTCTAATTCTTCTTCTTTACCATCTAATGCCAGTTTAAAACTACGCCCATCGATAGCAGGGTTTTCTATTGGATTTTCGGTATTTGTTAGTTCTAATACAGTAGGAAAAATATCATTGATAGAACACATTTTCTCAATATGTTGAGGAGTATATTTTCCTTTGTATTTAACGTACAGCGGAGATTTGATACCATTCTTCCAATTTTTAGATTTGGAACCAATAAATTGGTGGTTGTTTCTTAAATCCCATTCTGCATCACTTTCACCTTTTCTGATTGGTCCATTGTCAGACATAAAAAAGACGATAGTATTTTCTGAAAAGTCCGAATTGTCAATATAATCGAGTAATCGCCCAATTTGCTCATCGGCATATTCCTGCATAGCTAATAACGTAGCAAAATCTTCTGTTTCAACTTGGTTTCTGTATTTTGCGATATATTCTTCAGGTGCTTCCCAATCACCATGTACACTTAAGGAAGAAACATAAGCCAAGAAAGGTTGATCACTCTTCGCTTCCATAAAATCAATAGCCATATCTACAATTTGAGCATCAGACCATTTGTCATCATAAGATACTTTTTCTCCATTTAGGTAACCATTGCTTGGGTAGTGATGATACAATTTAGCATAGAATGCTTCATCAAACCCTCTTTGCCAAGGCCAGTATCCTTCAGATTTCCCTGAATGCCATTTTCCCCACATGCCTGTAGCATATCCATTTTGTTGGAGTACTTCCGCAAAGGTTACTTCATCTTTATGAAGATAATCGTTACCTCCATGCATCCCTGTTACTCCTGTTCTCCAAAAGTCTCTACCAGTAAGAAGGCTAGCCCTAGTAGGTGAACAGACATTGGGTACATAAAAGTTATCAAATTGAATAGACGATTCTGCCAAACGATCAATGTTTGGTGTTTGCGAAATCGTATTTCCATTAATTGAAAAATCATCAAACCCAATATCATCCATTTGAATGATAACAATATTAGGAGAGTTGACTGTTTCTGTTGGAAGTTCAGATGCTCTGATAATAGTACTAGTTAGTAAAATTAAAAAGCATGATAAAATAGTAATATTCATTTTCTTTTTCATGTGGGTAAAGTTAGATCGAACCGTCCTGACCTTAGGGGGAGTTTTGTAGAAAATAGAAGTGACAATCGCACCATTTGTACTAAAACACAAGATTTTATAGTATTTGATAGCATTGCTTTAGTGCTTTCCTATTCGAATTGGTGACTTTTTTAAGAATTGGTTTTCATCTCATTTTTGATGCGATTGATTGTACTTCTTTCTATAGTATTTTGGCGTCAATCTTCTCTTCATCTAAAGTCAATAAGACTACATTTTAATGGGTTATTGATGCTTTGATACACATTTCCCCTTGTTTTGAAAAAATCTTCCCCCCAATGTATTGCTATGCTTTTCTAATATTGTGATAAGGATTTTTTAAAGGAAATGAATACTAGGCGAATGATGAAAATTTTTACTTATATCTTCTCGTTGTTTTTAATATCGAGTTGTACATCGATCAAAAAAGACAATACTGCTCAAGGAACTAAACCCAATGTCATAATGATTTATGTCGATGACATGGAGCTAAATCAGATGAGTGCATTTGGTTGTGATATGCCCACTCCCAATATGGATAGGATTGTACAGACTGGAGCAAAATTGAATTATAATTATGTATCAGCACCTGTATGTACTCCATCTAGATACGGTCAGTTAACAGGACGATATGCGTCAAGATGTAAGAGTTATTTAAAAGAGTTCCCCACTGATGATCCGATATTTATTCGCTGGAATGGAGACCTTGAATTGGAAGGTTCTGAAAAAACAATTGCTCATTTATTAAAAGAGAATGGCTATGCCACTGGTTTTGTAGGGAAGTGGCACAATGGACAGCCGACAACAGAAGAACGTTACGAAGACATGAATTTGCATGCTGATTACAATACCCCTAAGGTACAACAACATTTGAAAGAGTTGTATGCTAGGCAAGTCGACTATATCAATAAAGCGGCAGGGTTTGAAGATGTAAAGAATGTGTATGGTAATAATCTCCACGCATTGGCCTTACCTAAAAATGTTCAGGAGCATAACCAAGAATGGATTACTCAGGGCGGTTTAGAATTTATCGAAGAACATAAAGATGAACCATTTTTCTTATCGTTCAATACAACAATACCACATGTTCCAAGTCCTTACCATTCTATGGAGGCAGATTCTAGGATTACACCAAATGGCCTATTAAACGCTCCAATCGATGGAAAATACATGCCTTTAAGAAAAGACCTTATTGAAAGAACTTTAGCAGAAGGTTATCCGATTGATTACGCAGTGATTAAGTGGCTAGATGAAGGTGTGGGAGCATTGTATAAAAAATTGGATGAACTTGGTTTAACTGAAAATACGATCATTATTTTTGCTAGCGATCATGGTGTTACAGGAAAAATGACCTGTTATACTTCTGCAGCAAAAGTGCCTGCAGCCATTTCATGGCCTGCAAAAATTAAAGGAGGAAAGGAAGTGAATGAATTAACGTCACAAATTGATTTTGTACCCACGATACTTTCAGCATTAAATATTTCCATTCCTAAAGGATATCATGTAGATGGTATTAATCTTTTGCCTACTTTAGTAGATGGAGATACATTATCTAGAAAATTTATCTATTCTGAAGTAGTGTATCAAAGAGCAATAATTACCAAAGACTACGAATATTTAGCCACTAGATTCCCTAAAGAGATTCAAGCTAAAGTGACAACAAAAAATAGAAATGAATTTACCATTGAAGGGAAGCAGGAAGAGGATAGATATGGTGCTCAAGCAATGTTCCCTGGATATTATGATGATGATCAGTTGTACGATCTGAATAATGATCCAAAGGAGCAAATAAATTTAGCTTCACAGTCAGAGTATCAATCAAAAATGAAAGAATTAAAGGGATATATGAAACAAGTGATTACAACTTTCCCCCATACTTTCGGTGAATTTGGAAAACAACCTAATTAGTATGAAAACAATGAAATTAACTAAGATTTTTTGTCTACTCGTATTAAGTATAAGTTCTTCTGTTTTGGCTCAAAAACAAGAAAAAAAGAACATTCTATTTATTATAGTAGACGATCTTCGCCCCGAATTAAACTGTTATGGGAATGACTATATGGTTACTCCTAACATTGATAAATTAGCTGAAGGTGGTGTTTTATTTGAAAACGCATACGTCAACCAAGCAGTTTGTTCTGCATCGAGAGCAAGCTTCTTAACAGGAGTAAGACCTGATGTTACAGGAGTAGATTATCCTTACAGCAAATACTTTGTTGAAGAGTTTCTATCAACTCATAAAACGATCTCTAGCTATTTTTACAGTAAAGGGTATTATACACGAAATATTGGCAAAGTACATCATGGAAAGTATGATCGACCTCTTACTGAAAAGAGATTCAGTAGTAAGTTGAATAAGTATGCTGATCCTGAAAACGCAAGTTTTAAAAAGAATCAAAAGACAAAGAGTAAATTAAAAGGGCCTGCTGTGGAAGCCATTGATGTAGAAGATGAAAGCTATCAAGATGGTGAAGCTGTTGTTGAAGCAATGGCTACTTTAGATCGAGCAACGACTTCCGGTAAACCTTTCTGTATTTCTGTAGGGTTCTACAAACCTCATCTACCTTTTAATGCACCGAAGAAGTATTGGGATTTGTACAAAAGAGAAGCTATTCCGTTAGCTCCAAATCGTTCACTTCCAGAAAATACACAAGAGGAATTAAAAGAATTAACGACAACACATTATTCTCTTAGTAAATATGTTGGGGAGAAATATCAAGAAGGTGTTATGTATTCTGATGCTCGATCTAAAGAGTTAAGACATGGTTATTTTGCATGTGTAAGTTTTATTGATGCACAGATTGGTAAACTTTACAAGAAGTTGGAGGAAATGGACGTTCTAAATAATACAACTATAGTCTTAATTGGTGATCATGGATGGCATTTGGGAGATCAAGGCATGTGGGGAAAAACAACAAACTTTGAGAATGCAACAAGAATTCCAATGATCATCATGGATCCAGATCTTAAGAAAACAGGTGTAAAAACGAAGGCATTGGTAGAGGCTGTCGATATTTACCCAACGCTAATTGATTTAAGTGGTGTTGAAGAAGAAATTCCAACATATTTAGAAGGAACCTCCATGAAACCAGTGTTAGACAACCCCAAAAAACAATGGAAGAAAGCAGTGTTTAGTCAATTCCCTAGGGGAACTTTAGCAAGCATTGAGGGGTATTCTATTCGAACGGATCAGTTTAGATATACTGAATGGTGGGACAATGAAAATAAAAAATTTATTGGTGCAGAATTGTACGATCACAAGATAGGAGATATTGAAGATCGAAATGTTGTAGCAGATGATAAATACAAAAAGAATGTGGAAGAGCTTTCAATAGCTTTGAAAAAGGGATGGAAAGCAGCATTACCAAAAGGAGTAGTAAATACCTCAGATAATCCTTTGGCACCTAGATCTGTACCAGTGGGTAGTGAGTCTAAAGGTAGGTTAAAACAATGGGAGAAATATATCAAAAAGAAAGAAGCGAAGGGTGAGGAGCCAATATATTATCTCAAACCTGCGATTTACGAAAACCAAAAAGCACAATAACAATGAAAAATATTAATATAAATTTCTGGATGTTACTTTTTACATTTCTCTTAGGAGGAATATTAATGGCACATCCAAAAAAGAAAAAGAAGAAAACAGATAAACCTAATATTCTTATCATTCAGATGGATGATATGGGTTTTGATGATCTTTCAGGCAATGGAAATACGGTATCGAAAACACCAAACATAGATCAACTGGCAAAGACTTCTGTAAAGTTCAATAATTTCTATGTGGCCAATGTATGTGCTCCGACAAGAGCAAGTTTATTGACAGGCAGGGATTTTTGGAGAACAGGAGTAACTGGTATGCATGGAGGAAACGATTATTTAAGTCTTAAAGAAACAACTTTTGCAGAACTACTAAGAGATAACGGCTACAAAACAGGTATGTGGGGAAAATGGCACTCTGGAAAAGCGGAAGGATATTGGCCTTGGCAGAGAGGTTTCGATGAGGCTTACTATTCAAAGTTATACAACCATTTCCCTAGCCACGGTTATTTAAATGGTAAAGGAGTGAAATTCGAAAAATGGTCTGATGAACAAATAGTAGATATGGCCATCGAATTTATGGAAAAGAATAAAGAACAACCTTTCCTTGCTTATGTTTCTTCTTTGAGTACACATGGACATTGGGCTGCACCCGATAAGCTTGTTCAGAAATACATGAAAGAGGGGAGAACAAAGAAGTTCGCTACGCTACTTGCCATGCAGGAATTTGCCGACCAACAAATAGGAAGACTATTAAAGTACTTGGAAACTTCTGGTTTGGATAAAGAGACAATTGTGTTTTTTATGTCAGACAATGGACCAATTCGTCATGGTGAATCCGATGACGAATGGATACTGAGAAATAATCACGAGTACCTTGGAAACAAGGCTAGGAACTGGAAAAATGGTATAAAATCCCCCCTTTACGTAAAATATAAGGGGGTATATGAACCAGAGAGTGTAGATTTGATGTGTTCAATTACTGATATCTTTCCAACTTTATTAGCTTTAACAAACACTGAGTTACCAAAAGATAATCTTCCAATTGATGGTAGAAATATTGAAGGATGTTTTATTGGAGAAGAAAAGAAAGTGGCTCCCAAAGAAGTAGTTTTTGCTAATTGGTATCCTGAGCGAGAGAACAAAAATCAGTTTGCTCCCTATTCAAAAGGAGAAAAGAATAGTTATGTTTTTGAGGACCAAAGGTTGACAATGATTTCTGATGATTTCAAATTAATCATGAATCCAGTGAAGGTAAAAAATTCTCCAGAGCCTGTGAATAATTTGGTGCTGATTGATCATAAAAATGACCTTTTAGAGAGAACGAATATTATAAGTGATTATCCAGAAATCGCAGCATTAATGAAGGAAAGATTAGAAGAATGGTTTAACTCAGTATTGGGTGAAAAAGATTCTTTCGAGGAGAAACTTGGGTTTGTTGGGTATCCTAATTCTAAAAAGAAAAAGACAAAGGTTTTTGCCGTTTTAACAACCAAGACAATAGGTTTTGAAAACCAAGCACATGCAGTAAAATTCCCAAAGAATGGTAACGGAGAATTGAGTTATGATGTAATGGTTGATAAAGCAGGTGAATATACACTTACGTTATCTGTGAATAGAAAGAAAGTGGATAAAGCATTTGTTTTTATTCTTACTTTAGATAATATAGAGTATAAATTTCAATTTGAGGAGAATAAAAAATCCGCCAAGAACAAGCTAATTCTAAAAAAAGGAAAACAGCATTTTAAGATAGTGATGAATGAGGATTCTGAAGATCTTAAGAAAATAGTATTTACAGATATGATGTTTGAACTTAATAAAGCAATATAGATGATGACTAATTTTTTGAAATTTATCTCAACACTTTTAGTAGTTGCAACATTTTTTATAACATTTAATGCAAAAGCTCAGGTTGACAAAAAAGCAACTGCTGAGACAAAGAACCTATACAAAAATTTAAAGGTTTTAAAAGATAATAGATTTATGTTTGGTCATCATTTTACAGAATTGTCAGGTTGTTATCCTGAACAATGGGTGGACCATAAAGATGTTAAGAATAAATCGGATGTGTACTCAGGATTAGGTACTTACCCCATGTTGTTTAGTTATGATTTTGGAGACAAAAACTTTCATAAGTATGAAGAAAGAATCAAAAAGGCTTATCAAAGAGGGGGAGTGATTACTGTAAGTTGGCATACAAGCAACCCAGTTACAGGAGGTAAATCTTATGACTTGAAAGGAAGTCCTGTTAAAGAAATTATGCCAGGTGGTAAGGCCAACAAGCAGTATAAAAAATGGTTGGATGAAATCGTATTATTTGCTCATAATGTAGCGATACCTATCATTTTTAGACCTTTACATGAAAATACTGGAGATTGGTTCTGGTGGGGATCAAGTTCATGTACTCCAGAAGAATACAAAGCAGCTTGGAGATATACTGTCGATTATCTTAAGAAGAAAAAAGTACACAACTTCCTATATGCTTATTCTCCATCAAAAGGCGAGTACGATGAACGTTACCCTGGTGATGAGTATGTTGATATTTGTGGTACTGATTTCTATGGGGAGACGAATGAGTTTCCTGATGATTTTATTGCTGCAATTCGTAAAACAGTAGAGTTTGCCAACGAACATAATAAAATTGCTGCACTTACAGAATTTGGATTTAGAAAGGGGATTCAAAGATGTGAAAACCCGAAATATTATACAGACATGATATTAAAGCCAATTATAAATGATCCTGTGGCTTCACAAATCACATTTGCTCTTACTTGGAGAAACAACTCCATCAAAAAAGGATATTGGGTTCCCATTAAGGGGGATATCTTTTTTGAAAACTTTGTAGAATTTCATAATCACCCTTCTACTCTATTTATTGATGATAAGATCAACCTTTATCAGAAGAAAAAAATACAGTCTAAATAAATACTTAAAGCTGAGGTACCTATTATAAATACCTTGGCTTTTTGTCTAATTTTTCACAGATCGATTATTACTTCAACAAGAAATTAATAGGTTTCTTTATTACAAAAACACCTTTTTAATTCTTAACTTAGGTAACTAATTGTGATACTACTAGCAATCCAGCGATGAAACAACTTATATTTCTGATTCTAATTACCGTAAGCTTTCAGCTTTTTGCCGTAAAAGAAAATACATACGACCAAATTCAACAAGTAACCAATTCACCTTTTTCCACTATCAATGAAATTGTTCAGGATGAAACAGGTTTTTTATGGGTGGCTTCATGGAAAGGATTATACCGTTATGATGGTAATAGTCTATTGTCATTTAGACAGTTGAATGATAAATTTTTAGCTTTAAAAATAAATGATCTAAAAGTAGCAAAAAACTTTCTATGGGTTTCAACAAATCATAATGGTATCTATAAGATCAATTTAGAGGATTACAGTTATGAGAACTGGAGTGAAACTAATGGCAATTTTATCACAGATTACTCATTGTCTATCACAATTGATGCACATAATAATTTTGTTTGGGTAGGTACACAAAACTATGGTTTGGTTCGTATCAACCCCAAAAACAATCAGCAAAAAGTTTTTGACAATAGGTCTGAAAAAGACTTTTCTACTAACACTGTTACTTCGGTATTATGTTCTTCGGAGAAATTTACCTTAATAGGTACTAGAAATGGGGTGTTAATGAAAACTGACAGCACACAACATTTTCAACGTATTTTAGAAAAGGAAATTACGGATTATGTACTATCAATTTATCAGGATCCAATAGGTCAGATTTGGGTAGGAGATAGAAAAGGAACCTATAAATTAACGAGAGTCAAAAATCGTATTGAAGTAATAAAACTATTCGACTATTCTACTTTTCAGTTCTCCCTATCAAAAGATGCAAAGACTTTAAATCTTAGTACTGAAAACGGTTTAAAGCAGGTAGATATTTATACTCAAAATATTGCATCGTTTGCTGTTAATGGAGAAAAACTATCCATGCCTGTGACCTGTAGTTTTGAAACCAATGAAAATGCCATTTGGGTAGGTGCAAGGAGAAAAGGATTGTTCCTACTTTCTAAAACGACACCATTAATTACGCAAAAGGAAAATCCTCTGAATGATTTTAATGTAGCTGTATCCCATCTAATTTCTTTAGGAGGTGATCGTATTTTTTTCCATGAGTGGTTGAAAGGTGTATTTTATGGAGATAGTGAGAAAATCATTTCCTTAAAAAATGAGATTTTGGATAATGCGTCATTAAATGCATTATACCTCGATAAGTTTAATAATATATGGTTCTCAATACGAGGAAAGAAGGGTGTTTATAGGTTTAATATTGAGCATATTGATCTTACAAACGGAACGATTGATACTATTGAATATATTCCTAACCTTATCAAGAAGAAGAGATATCAGCTGATTACTGCGATCAGTGGAGATGATAAGGGAAATGTTCTTTTTGGTACTTATACTGGTGATATTTTCAAGTATCGCTCACTACAAAAAACCTTTGATACATTGACTTTTAAGGGAGGAAGTTTTTGTAGGAATAAAGCAATACATTCTATTCTTGTCGACAAAAATGAGATTTGGGTCGCTACTGGAGGTGCTGGTATTTTTAAAGCGGTAAATAGTTCAGGAAATGAAATTTCAGATCTTAAAAACTATACCGTAAAAGAAGGGATCTCAAGTAACTTCAGTGTCAACTTATATAAAAGTGAAAATAACATTCTTTGGATTGGTGCGGATGATGGGCTATCTGCTTTTGATGGTGAAAAATTTCATCAGTTCTTTAAAAATGACCATTCTTTCTATAGTATAGAATCGATTATAGAAGACAAAAAAGGTTTTTTATGGTTAGGTACGTCTCAAGGGCTTATCAGAATAAATACTTCTATTGAGGATAAAAATTATCAGATCTTCACATCAAATGATGGACTGAAAAATCATGATTATTTTGACAGAGCGGTAACCAAAGATGCCCAAGGGAATTTATATTTTGGAGGTACTCAAGGGATTGATGTATTCTTACCAGAGAAGATCGTAACAAAACAAAATATTACGGTTCCAACGATAACAGCCGTCTATTTAGGTGGAGAAAAAGTGGCCTATCATCACAACGAATTTATCTCTGGCCGTTTAAGTGATCATGCGAATATTGAGCTGCCATATGACAAAAATTCTCTGGCTTTTGATTTTTCCAACTTGGCATTGGAACACTCAGAGAATGTCTTGTATGCGTATCGATTATTGGAACATAATGAGCATTGGTCAGTTCTCCCAAAAGGAGTAAACTATTTAGAATTCAATGAATTACCCTCTGGAAGTTATACGATACAAATTAAATCGACAAATGTTGAAGGTGTATGGTCAAGTAAATATTTACAACTAAATGTAATGATTGATGTTCCATTTTGGCGACATCCTATGGCATTTGTCATCTATATCTTGGTGACCATATTAGGTATCTACTTCTTCACTCATAGGAAATTGATAAAAGCACACCACTTACATCAATTACAATTGGATCAGTTGGAACTTCAGCAACAATCGCAATTAGATGAATTGAAAATGAAGCTATATGTGAACATATCACATGAATTTAAAACTCCTCTTACTCTGATCCTTGGGCCACTGGCCAATATTATTCGTCAGAAAAAGGAAAATGATCCATTTTTTGAGCAACATATCTTGATGTATAACAACGCTGATCGTTTATTGAAATTGGTGAATAGAGTGATTAATTTAGGGAAATCTGACCAAACAGAAATAGATATTAATGTAGAAAAAGCCAATTTCAATGCCTTTATTCAACAGATTCAAAATGCCTTTATTTATGAAGCACAACGACGAAATATTGGTTTTGAAGTAGATAACAATATCGGTGATTTTGAATGCTTCTATGACAAAGAAATAGTGGAAGATATTATTTTCAATCTCCTATCTAATGCCTTTAAATATACACCAAGTGGAAAAAAAGTAGCGGTTGAGATCGATAAAACGGGTGATCTAATCAGTATTAAAGTGATGGATCAAGGAAAGGGAATACAAGAAGATGTTATCGATAAAATTTTTGAAAGATACTACGGGGACAAAGGAAGATCGTATTCAACAGGAATTGGCTTAAACTATTCGAAAAGATTAGCTCAATTACATAAAGGTGATCTGCTTGTTCAAAATAATTTGGAAGGTGAAGGTGCAACATTTACTTTATTGATTCCTGCATTGGATATCTATCAAGAATCTGAGAAAGCCATTAAGGATTATAGTAGTAGAGATACAATCAGTATTTATGAAGAGGAGAAATTAATCTCATTAATAGAAGACATAAAAGTCAATAACGATGAGATGGATGCTCAGGAAAATATAGCTTTGGTAGTTGATGACAACCCTGATATTAGAACATTTATTAAGTCTGTACTTTCTCCAGAATTTACAGTGATTGAAGCTAACAATGGAGAAGAAGGTTTTGAGAAAGCAATTGAAACTATCCCTAACATTATCATATCAGATGTGATGATGCCTGAGATGGATGGATTCACTTTTTGTGATAAGATCAAGAAAGATGAAAGAACAGATCATATTCCTGTAATTTTAACCACTGTATTATCTGAAAATGAAGACCGATTGAAAGGGCTTAAAGTAGGAGCAGATTCATACATACCAAAACCTATCAATCCGGAACATCTACTTGTGAGAGTAGAGAAACTATTATCTACTAGAAAAAAACTGATCGAAAAATATGCTCAATATGTAGAAGTACCTAAGGGTGCTGATCAGGATGAAGATACAGTGACAGCTACTCCAGAGGTAGTTGAACATCCATTATTAAAAAAGTCTAGAGAAATTATTCTAGAAAATGTGACTAATGAAGATTATGATGTTGATGCATTTGCATCAGATCTGGGTTTTAGTAGAACACAATTGTATAGAAAATTCAAAGGAGTATCCAATTTATCAGTGAATAAGTTTATTCGTAAGATTAAGATGGAGAAAGCCGCAGAGTTATTAATCGAAGGAGAGTTGAATATTAAACAAGTTACTTATGAAGTAGGTTTCAATGATCTTAAATATTTTAGAAAGTGTTTCCAAGAACAGTTTGGTGTAACACCGTCCACCTATATTAAAGAACAAAGAGGAGAAGCTCCCTTCAATTAATACTTATATACCAAAGAAATAAAAAAAACCTTCTTTAAGAAAAGAAGGTTTTTTTATGTCAAAAAGATAGTCACACAACTACATTTCTATTTATTCCTAAATTTGAAATGTATCCGTCTATAGTTAAGTGGTCACACACGCACTTAATGCCGTGATTTAAGTTGGTGATAATTTTGCCATTGCTAGAGATAAAGAATCTTTGTGCTCTACATTTACTTTATTCAATTATGTTTCTTTAATATCTCCTTAAGTAATCATTCAGATCTTATTACTTTTTTCGACAATACCATAGGTATCATCCTGTCTAGAGTTCCCTGAATGCAAACTAATAGTGCTTATCTATTAACTACTGGAATATGCGTCGTATTGAATACATTGACCATTATCTTCCGATGTTATCTTCTCAAATTCGGGATGATGTATACTTGCAATTTCAACAATAGGAACCTCCGAATTAAATAACTGTGATAGAGGTGATAAATAAGCATATTAATACTACTACTGGGATTTAATCATAGTCGGATAAAAGTTTAATATTAAGATCATTTGATATAACAAAGCTACTGCATTTGACTTTGGTGCAGAGGGGAGGATAGTACAAATAAGGAGGGTGAATTGTGATAGTAATGGATTATTAAGGGAACGTAGAGGGGTAATTCTGACTTTTTTGGTATTTCTTTATCTCGGTACAGCATCTATAAATGAACGCATAACATCCATCCAAAAAGATTCCACTTCCTGCGTTTGTTGGAAGTTTACATTCTTCATTAAACGATGGATAAGATCACTAAACTGCTTGGCCCAAAAAGGAGCTGTATCATTTTCTTCTATGGTAGCAATAGTCTTTTCTAATAGTGAAAGGTCTTTTTCTTTGATACTATTGAAAAGAGACAATTGTAATTCCTTTTCAAAGGATTGTTCTGTTTGTTCGTGATTCATTCTTTTTATTTCTATTGAGTGGGTAAAGATATAGCATAGGATTTAGAAAGGAAACTTAGTAGAATATAACAATTATCCCAAGTAATGATCATTTATTCCTCCTATCTGAATCATTCTTCAACTTATTTTTTTGCCTAAAACGGTAAATTGAAAAAGAACTAACACCTGTATTGCTATGGAATTTGAAATGACCTTTTTGGCATTGAACCGACATAAGTTGAAATACTTCTTTATGACTTGTATGACTGTCGGCTTTCTCGTAAGTGAGTTTTTTTATCTATTCTTTGATTTCAAAGATGATGATATCACTACGCTACTTTGGAACACACTTTTCTGCTTTTCAATCGGAGTATTCTTCTCTGTATTTATTTTCTTAGTTGTTTACTTTCAGTGGTACTATATACATCGGCTACGATTTCAACTGTTTAATATTCCTATTGTAAATGATTTGAAATCCATAGGGTTTAACTTCTTTGAGCTAAATAAAGATTCAAGTTTCTCTTTTTCTGAGATCCTGTTGAAAGGAGAATGCAATGGGTACAATATCATTGTGGAGGAAAATACCAAAGGGATTCAATTTATGATATATGCTTCTCACATCTATCCTTTAGATACAAAGGAATTGAATGCCTTCAAAACTGAGTTCAAGCATTTAAACTTAGATCTTGAATTTGCAGGAGTAACGTTTCAAATTAAGCAAAAGGATTTGAAAGAATATGATGTCAATAGAATCAAAAAAGAACTTATAGAAATAACGGATCTGCTTAAGATAAAAGGGTTTCTTCCTGCTGAAGAACTAGAATTAGCATAAATATATCTGTTCTTATTAAATCTATTTTCTAAAGTATTTAGGAGATTTATTATACTCTTTTTTGAAGGCTTTGGAAAAGTGATTCGCATTGGCAAAACCTGTTGCTACAGCAATATCGGTCATACTATTTTTGGGATCCAGTAACATTCTTTTGGCAAGTAAAAACCGGTGTTTCATAAGAAACTGATAAGGTGGATATCCAAAGGTAGTCTTAAAATGATTTCTTAAGGTTTGAGCACTCACACCAAATTTTCTACATAACTCTTCTGTACCTACAGGTTCTGAAATATTTTCCATTAGATAATCTCTTATTTGTAACATCAGGTAACTGTCTGAAGGATGCACTTTTTTGTATCGATTACCTGAATGCTTGATAATTAACTCATTTATAAAATAGGTAAATAAGAGAAACGAGTGCCCATAAGTAAAACCGGCTTTACCCAATTCCTGCTGTTGTGCCTCAAAGATCTTATGAATTTGCTCTTCCATTTCGGGAGTCATCAACTCATAGTACATAATTTGCTTTCTCACCAAAAACAGCTGATCAAAAATATCGATCTTCTTTCTAAGAAAAGATTTCAGTGCATCATAATCAATACGTAAGGACAAGATATGGAAGGGAGTATCTTTAGGCACTAATATATGTTGCTTAGAAAAGTTATTGAAGAGCATTAGACCATTGGCTTTATTTTGAGTTACGATCACCACTTTTTTATCGGAGTTAAACGTTAACTGTTGGTGCGTTGCTCTAAAAATAAGATAAGGATCTTCTATTTCTTCTTCTTCTACGATGATGTCAAAAGGAAGGCAAGTTTCATTGATAAGTAAATCAAACTGACCGATGTCTTTATATAAATAGGAATGTAAGTAGTGTTGACCTTGCTGATAATGAAACTCGGAGCCATTCCAAGAACCACCACCAAGCTTTTGAAGTAATTGTTGATAAGTTGCAGTTGAAATTTCTTTCCCACTCATCTTAAAACGAAATACATCCATAAAATTTGTGCTTTTTGACCTTTTTTATCCCATTTTTTACCTAATAAATATATAAAAAAATATTTTCTTGCAAACAATTAATATAGTTAGATATAAAACAAATAAATCAGAGGTTATGCCAATTGCTATTATAACACAGTCTATTATTTCTGCTATTTCAATACCTACAGAAGCAGATAATATCAATATACATTTACAATCGGGAGAAGTAGTGTCTATCACTAAATCGGAATGGAAGAAAGGAAAGAAGTATGCTACGGATGACTGCTTTTTCTATATCCGAGACAAGGAGAAGTTTGAAGTGAAGAAGAGTGACATTGAATATGTACGTTACGAATCTTTAGAAACTTACGATAAGACAGCTGACTTTATGAAGGAGTATGCGCAGATTCAAGACATGAAAGAAGAGGACCTTATTTACTACAATACAAAAAGGCATAAAAAATCGAGGACCTCACAGACCTTTGCAGTTGGTGCAGCTACGATTGGTGTTGTTGCCAACCCATGGTTTATCATTGTGACTCCACTACCATGGACTCAGGCAAGAAATACGATGAAGGGAGTAGATTACGAATACTGTGTGAGAGGTAAAGAATGGAAAGAAGTAAAAGCCAATCATAAACAGAAGATCAAAGACCTGAAAGCGAAGGCAAAAGAGGAGAAAGAAATGGAAAATATAGAATTAGTGAAGTCATAATCACATCATATATCTATGTTCGCAGTAAGTAGAAGATCCACTATTCATTTAGTTGGATCTTCTTTGTTTTTATACTCAATAACTTTTATTAGCGATTTGATAAAAATTCTCTTTCTATTTTTGTAACAGCAATACCGAATAATAAATAAAGAACTTAACTGGATATATTACCGAGCTAAAATAAAACCATATATCCATTTTTATTGAAAATTAGAGATTTTGAGCATTACCCATAGGGTCCAATCATGGATGTTCGAAACCTCTTTTTATTTTGTATTTCACCTTAGATCAAAAATATTGAGTTGTTAACGATTGCTCAATAGACACGAATAAACTAAATAAATCTAATCTAACATCAATATGCAAAGCACAAAAAAGCGATTGATTACTATTATCTTAATCTTGTTTTCTAGTAGCCTAGTAGTATCCCAAAATATTGAGGAAGAAAAAGTGAAAAGGAAAGACCTTTTTAATAGAGGAATTGAAAACCGAACATTTGTTCCACAAGGACAATGGTTAGTAGGGTCAACCTTTCAGTATTCTCAGCATGATAATTCCAATTACCAATTTCTTATTATGGAAAACTGGGACAGTCGAGGTTTTAATTTCCAAGCAAGTCCGTTTTTCGCCTATTTCTTAAAAGATAACTTTGCTATTGGTGGCCGTTTCACTTACAAAAGAAGCGGAATGGATATGGATCAAATGGATATCATTTTAGACGATGATCTTTCATTTTCAATTAATGGAGCTCACCAAATTTCCCATACATTTTACTCTACTTTCTTTATTAGAAATTATCTGAGTTTAGGTAAAAGTAACCGTTTCGGATTATTCAACGAAGTGAGAGTCTCTTATGGCTACGGACAGTCTAAAGAAACAGTAGCAGGAAGTACACCACAAGAAACTGTCGGAGTATATTCTACTACCAATGAATTTAATATTGGAGTAGCTCCAGGTATGGTGGCATTTATCAACGATATGGTAGCATTAGAAGTATCGATAGGTGTACTTGGTTTTACCAATAAATGGATACAACAAACAGAAAATCAAGTAGAAGAGGGCTCTAGAAGAACAAGTAAAGCCAATTTTGATATCGACATTTTCTCATTAAATATTGGTTTATCTTTTTATCTATAATCACATGAAAAATTTTAAAAAATTAATGCTTTTGACATGTTTGATTATAGTATCAGCATGTATCAAAAATGATATCCCTTATCCATATATCGTAGGTGAGTTTACTTACTTCACCATTGAAGGGCAAATCGGAGCTTCAGTCATTTCGCCAGAAGAAAGAAGAGTACAAATACAAGTTTCTTCTGATATGGACCTCGCTAACTTGAAAGTGGATAGCGTAGCATATACAGAAGATGCAATCGTAACACCAGACCCCTATGAAATTGTGGATTTTACTGTACCAGTAAAGTTTACCATTTCAACGTATCAAGATTACGATTGGGAAGTTAACGTAGTAAAGACTGCTGAACCCGTAGTGATTGATTCTGTAGAGATAGAAGGGATGATCTCTTCAACCGTAATTGCAGGAAGCAAAACAGTAAGAGTGATAATGCCAAAGGAAAGTGACTTATCCAATCTTGGTATTACTTTGTTTGATTATACACCTAGTACGGCATCGGTAAGCCCAGATCCCTACTCATTACAAGATTTTACAAATACAGTCACTTTCACTTTTAATGAAGATGATCAGTGGTTTTTGGAGGTGACAAAAGAGAATAATGTGGATCCCGAACCTGGAGAACAAGTAGAGTATTCTGATTTTACTACTTGGTTTTGGGAAGGGAGTGCATCCATTGAAAAAAATCGTTTCTATTTACCGGGAGAGAATATGGGTTCTCCTTGGAGATCTGGTGATAAAGGAGCTGCAGATTTAACTTTCAAGACGTACCCTCAAACGGTATTGCCTTACCCATCAATGGAGCAGGCAGACTACGCAGTGTTGGAGACAAAAACTGCTGTAGGTGTCATTGCTGCAGGTTCGCTATTTGTGGGTGATATTCAAGGAAGTGGACCTATCAATATTACCACTGATTTTGGTATTCCATTTACAGATAGGCCTATTGGATTTACTACTGATGTACAATACAATCCCGAAACCTATGGAGATAATGTCATCGACCAATGTGATATCTATGTCATCTTACAAGTGAGAGAAGGTGAAGGGGAAAACGAAAAAAGATACCGATTAGCAACGGGCTGGTACAGATCCTCTAGCGATATGTCTGACTTTACTACTTTAGATCTACCGCTATTGTATGGACAACATCAAGATTTAGAATCTTATATGATGCCATCGAGTAGTAATAAAGAAATGCCAGAACATGGTTTTTATGAAGATATAACAGCTTCTCCAACACATATTATTATGGTGTTTGCTTCAAGTGCAGAGGGAGCAAGTTTTAAAGGTGGAATCGGTAGTACACTTAAAGTGAAAGGAATTACCTTAAACTACTAATCCAGAAGAAGTCAGAACCTGAAACAGTGAATTTTCTACTGTTTCAGGTCTTTTTATAAGAAAAGTACAAAATACACTTTAAATATTGTATTTTTAGATGAATATTACGCCTATGTTAAATAAATGTGAACTATTGCTTGTGTAATTATGTTTGTGGCCATATATTGCAGTCGTGATATTAAGTGTGTATAATACTTTTAATAAACGAATCAAATAACTTATTAACATTACGACCAATATGAAAGAAGCATTACTGTTTGCATTTACGACTGTGGTAACTTTGAATGTGATTATATACTTAAAAGATAATCTTTTAAACAAACAAGAATCTTAAAAAGACATTTAAGAGGCGAAAGCCTCTTTTTTATGCTAGTTACTTTCTACAAAAAGGGCACTCTACCAAGTGCCCTTTTTTAATTGATTGACTATAATATTTGTTCTGACCTTAGAAAACTTGTGTGTATGTATTATTTAATGGTACCACAAAGATGCATGGTTTCCCACGTTTTGATTGGTAAAAAACATAATGAGATTGGTAGATTTTCAACGATTCAAATTCCTAGTATAAAATAGTGACTTACAGAATTTTCAACATATAAAAAAAGTCGATCCAAAAGGTCGACTTTTTCTGCTCGTATTAAAAATGCTTTGTTTTAATGTAATTGTTTAAACTGATGATGTGTAATTTCTTTTGTCTGCTTTAATGTTGTTACAATTAGATAAACGCATAACAATTATATCAGGTTTAGTAAAAAATATTTTTTGAGTGGTAAAAAAAAATTCTAAAAAACCGAATTATGAAAGTTTATAACAGTCTGGTAAAAAATGATCAGTAGAAATCGGAGTATACTATAGTGTAGTTCAATTAATAGTGATTAAAACATACCCAAAAACGATTTTTAGTTTCGATAATTTTTTGCCCGTATCGAAAATGCTTTGTTGAGATGATGATAGTTTAAAAAAGATGTATGGAACAGCCTTGGTAGTTTACCAAGGCTGTTTTTTTTATAGATAAATCTATAACGTAGCTCTTACTTCATTTAAAAACATAGTCATTGCAATTGCTTTTTCTTCTACCCAAGGATTATACTCAGCAATAGCTTGTAAGCGATTTCTTTCTACAATGTATCCTTCTTTTACCAATTGTTCTAGTTCGGCGACTTCTGACCAAATCTTTACTTTTTGCTCAAATTGTGGGTGTTGTCTATTGTAATTTTCATTTGAAGAAATGACTTCAATATTGTTGAACCCCGCATTTTTAAACAGAATAGGTAATTCGGAACCGATGGCATTATTTAACCCTGCTTCGACTCTCCATTTTAAAAACGATTGATAAAAATGTAACATGGATAAAGGTGGTTGTGGAACCCATTCTAGACGATTATGATTATAATCTAAAATAGATACTTGTCCGCCTGGTTTTAATAACTCTTTTATCTTCAATACCGCATTGAAAGGGTTACTAATCCATTGCAATACTCTAGCACCAACAATTAGATCAAATTTCTCATCAGGATTAAACTCAAGTAAATCACAATGTATAAATTCTAAGTTTTGTACATCGGAATACTTCTGTTGGGCTTCTTCAATCATATGTCCTGTGTTATCAATACCAGTAACTTTTCCAGTAGGACCAACATACTCAGAAATTCCCTGTGTAATAGATCCGGTGGCACATCCAATATCCAATACTTTGAGACCACTTTTTAACATTTTGGGTAAATGTCTGTAATCAGTGGCTAAGGAACGTCTGTCATAGACATAATTTGATTCTTTTTTGCGTTGAACCTTCATTTCTAATAGTAGTTTTTTTAGTCTTTAATTAAATATGTAGTACAAAATATAATATCAATATTTTGTTGCTGTAAACATACTATAGAAAATTGTTCAATCATGATAAATATTGAAAATAAAGATGATTTCAAATGCATGATAATCAATGTTATATGTAATAAAATACACCTTTAAATAAATCCGTCAATTTTTTCTTATCAATAAATACGATTCCTAATGAAAAATTGATTGAAAAAAGAGCCAAGCTATATATCGATCTTTTTCTTTAACTATTGAAAACGGCAAGTTTTGATGTAGTGGAGAACACAGCCGGAGTTTAATTTTCTACAGGAACCTATTGATTAAATATTACTTTCCAGTCTTTCTCCATATCTACAATAGTATAGTGATGTTGTTGAGCATAAGGGAGAACCTTTTCAGTGTGTTGGTCATATTTAAATTCTCTTTGTACATCTGTATGGTGTACAAGTAAACTCATATGAGGCTTGGTTTGATGATCAACATATTGAAGCATTTCAAAATCACCATTAGAATTTCCGGCAGCAAAGATGGGTTTCTTCCCGATGACCTGATGAATTAAAGCCGCTTTGTTACCCCAATTGTCTACATAGCGACCTTTTGCAGTTCTATAGAGTTGACCGTCTTTATATTTTAAGATGGTGGATGAACCAAAAACATTTTGGGCAGGGATATGATATAACTCCTCAGAAAATAATTTAAGAAAATCTCCTTCATCTGCTGTGAAAATATAGACTTTGAAACCATTGTCTTGCAGGTATTTTACCAATTCTTTCATAGGTAAATAAGTCAATTTGTTAATGGCTCTATGCTTTACTGGGTTTTTCCAAGTGGAAAAAAATTTTCTATTCCATTGATTATATTCTTCGACACTCATTCCTTCAAATGGAGCCCCCATCAATTCTCCTACAATAGGATTAAATTCTCCTTTTTCTAATTGATCCATAAAGTAGCCTAAGCTTTTAATATCTTTCGTTAGTATAAACTGATGTAAGCTTTTAAAAGGCTCTTTATTCGCAAGATCTGGATTTTCTGCAATTCTTTCTTCTACTCGAGCAAAGACACCATAGAAATGACTGTATAAAGGTTTTTCACTCCATAACGTACCATCGTTATCAAACACAGCTATACGATCCTCTTGTGGTATAAACTGATCGGATTGAGGATTGGTAACACTTTCTACAAATTGTATAATTTCAGTTCTTGTAGGTGTTGTATTCCAATGTTTTAAAACATTCTCTTTTGATGTATTAGTACAACTAAAGAACAATAATGAAAGCGTTACAGTAACAATAATCTTTTTCATAATAGCATTTCTTGATGATGATATATTATCCTAAACGAATCAATATGTTTAATATTAAACATAAATAATCTATTTTATATCAAAAAGTGATTCTTCTTTAATAAAATTTGAGAGAGACACTAAATAGAAAAAGTATAACGGGTTGTTATTAGTTCCAAAGTCATGAAATAGCATAATTTCAGTGTTTTCTCTTTAGGTAGTGTTAAGTGTTTTTAAAAGGTGTTTTTAAGTAAGTTTTAGATGAAAACCGTTAGTAAACTCTTCAAATAATTAGTTATATTAGCAACCGTAAAAAAACAGAACCATCAAAACGACCACGATGAACTTTATACAGACAAAGGGTAAAATAAAATTATTTAAAGAAGGAAACGAACTTCCATATGATTTGTTACTTTTAGCTGATGAGACCATCGACGCCATTAATAAGTATATTCATGATTCTGAAATTTATACTTATGAATTAGAAGGAGAAACTGTTGGAGTTTATGCTTATCAATTAGTAGGAGAAGACTCCATTGAAATTAAAAATATTGCTGTTTCAGAAAAGGTTCAAGGCGAAGGTATCGGTCAGGAGCTATTAGCCCACGCTATTAAGAATGCAAAGAAGAGAGGTTTTCATTACATTTTTATTGGCACTGCAAATGCTGCAATCAAACAACTTTATGTATTGCAGAAAATGGGATTCCGTTTCCACGAAATCAGAAAAAACTATTACATTGAGAAATACGATCAACCAATGTATGAAGATGGTATTCAGCTTAACCACCAATTAGTTTTAAGAAAAGAGCTGAACGAAATTTAGTCAAATTAAAAAATTAAATAAGAAGGTCACTGCGGAGCAAATTCGCAGTGACCTTTTTTGTTGATCAACTCCAATAAAAAAAACCAAAGCCTAATCGTAAGCTTTGGTTTTTGCAGGTCTATCTTACATAAAAATTATTGTTACCCTAATTTCTTATGTTGGAAAGACTGTTCTTCATTCGTATAAGTAGTCACAGTTATTGATCTCTACAATTAGAATACAGGACTTACATTGTTCTTTTTGATATTGTATCCTGTTACTCGTACTTTAATAGTCTCACTGATATTCGCTTTGTTTAATTTTACTACTCTCTTTTCGTTAGGCATTAGTGTAAAGTAACCTTCAGAGAAGTAAGCAGGTAAAATCACTTTGTCAGTTGATGCACTCAATGCGTTTAATTTCACATTTAATGCAGGCGTTGAGGATGTGTTGCTAATTTCGAAGTATTTGTAGTCAGCATCTTCTGATACTTCCGCTACAGCTACGCTAATTTTTTCTAAGTCATTAATTTTTTGGAAGTTTCCACCTTCTTCTGTCTCCCAGTATTCGTTGACTGAAATCATTTTTCCTTTTTTGTCTTTAAGTGATAGACGAACCATGTGTACTCCCTTAATATCTTTAGAGAAGTTCTTCTCAATAAGTGTTTGCATACTGTTAGAAGCTAATGATACTTCCTTAGATACAGTACTTACTTGCTTACCCTCCAGATCAAATACTTCAACACTTGCAGTAGCTTTCTCTAAATCGTTTGATGAAGCATTGATGACCTCGATATAACCGCTTTCAATATTTTTTTGAATGTGCAATGGTTCACAAGCTACTTTGCTGGCAAAGTAAGATCCGAATGTTTCGTAGTCATAAGAGTATACTTGCCATACAGTACTTGGCCATGCTGGGTGTGTCATCCAAAGTAATAAACCAGTGGTGTTGTTCCATAATTTACTATTCCATGACTCAAACATTGCTCTGTGGCTATTGTAATTGACAAACTGTGCTTTTCTACAGAAGTCATCAATTCCTGTTGCTTCACCATATAATTCGTCAATGTGAGCAACATATTTTTCTTGTCCCCAGTGGAAGTCATGGTAAGCCCAAACATCGTTGATTGGCCATAAATCTTCTTCCGCCATCATCTTACGCATTGTCTCTGCAGTTGGTACAGAAGTAGTTCCTAGCTCTGTAGAGAAGCCATACGCTGACTTAGCAGTGTAGAACGTTTGGTCTGGTGCATAGTGCCAAGGACCACTGTTTCTTAAGTTTAAGTTTCTTGAGTTGCCTTGGTAGAATCGAGTACCATCATACTTTGTTACTAAAGTAGACAATTCTGTATCTAAATAGTCTGGAGCATACCCTTCGTTTCTTGGACACCAAATAACAATAGATGGGTGGTTTCTATAACGTAATACCACATCTTTGGCATTGTCCATAAACAAGTTGTAGTCGTTAGGCACTAAGTTGTAGTTTTGAGTAGATAACCAGAAGTCGTTCCATACTAACATTCCGTACTCATCACATAACTCGTAGAAAATCTCTTCTGTACTTTCACCAGTCCAGTTTCTGATCAGGTTAAAGTTGGCATCTTTGTGTAACTGTAAGTAAGGCTCCAAACGCTCTCTTTCAGCTCTTTTCATACCATCATCCATACCCCAGTTACCACCTTTAATAAAGATTGGAGTACCATTTACCTTAATCACTAGGTAAGGATTCAAGTGTGTGTCTTCTCCTTGGTCGAAGTCTTTGATATCAAACCCTTCAGCTAATTTAGGAACAAAAACACCTTGTAATTCTTTTCTTGGCTCGCGGTTGTCTAAGAAGTGAGTCTCAGATTTGTCAGCGATTGGATTGTAATCAATACGTACATTTTGTTGGTCTTTTGTATCTACAGTTAAACCAAATGATAACTCACGGATACCAAAACGTACATTTTTCTTATCAGATACTTTTCCATCTTTGCTTACGCTTAACTCTAATGTATATAACTCCTGTGCACCATATCCATTTGGCCACCATAAACGAGGATTCTTAAAGTTTAGCTTTTTGTATTCAGACGGATCAAATGTTACTTCAGTAGATGAGTTCGGAGCAACTCTTACTGTTTTCTTTACAATTACTTTTTCAATTTTAGCTTCTACTTCTGCACTGATCACTTTTGATGTAGTGTTATTTACAGTAGTGCTTATATTGATGTGTGCTTTTGTTAGGTCTGGAAGGTCAAGGTCTGTAACAACAAATGGGTTAGCGATATTTAAACCATTTTCGAAACGTACCCTAACATCTTGCCAAACACCAATGTTACGGTCTCTAATACCAGGAATCCAGTCCCAGCCTTCAGATGAAATGAAAGTAGGTCCATCTAAACAAAGTTGTCCACCATTTCTACCTCTATCTTCTAAATGTGCTTCCTGAGGAATACCAGGGTTAGGTGGAGGTAAAATTTGAATAGCAAGTGCATTGTTGTCGCCTTTCTTAATAAAGTCACTTACTTCAAATTTCCCTCTCACAAAAGCCCCTTTTAATTGGCCAATTTTATGACCATTGAGCCACACATTTGCACTATAGTTAATACCGTTTAAAACAATATATGTTTTGTCCTCTGTTTTATCAGCAGGTACTTTAAATTCTGTTCTATACCACCAATTCTTTCGACTAAGATCGTCTGGGATTAAAGTGTTGTTCACACCGAAGTAGGGATCAGGGTAAACTTTTTCATTGACTAATGTTGTAAGTACAGTTCCTGGTACTGTCGCGTTATACCACGAATTGTCTTCATAACTAGTTTCTGAAATTTGGAAGCCAGTATATTTTAATTCTTCTTCTGCTTGTAACTTCCAACCCTCTTGTAAAATGATTTCGTTTTCATCTGTTGTTAAAGGTTGCGTCTTGATAAAAGGTCCGACTCTGTAATCTTTGTCAATTGATTTTGCTTTAGTAACAGGGATAGTCGACACATCTTGAGGCTTTCTTTCGCCAAATTGCCCAGTAGTTAGTTTCTTGGGCTTTTGTGCGAATGACACTGAAGCCATTATCATAAATAGTCCTAATAAAAAATTCTTTTTCATACTCTTTATATAAGTTATATCTCAAAGTGAATGATGGTTTGTTGCTGTCTTTCCATTCACGGTCTGTTCTGACTAGCTACTGCAAGGTGGTAAGAATTGGTCATTAATAGGTTTAATATTGATGCAATAGGGTGTGCAATATGGTCACTGACCTTGTTGAGCGAATTTTCAACACTTGTGGTTTTGCCTATTGATCAGGTTAATTATCTGATGTTCAACCCTGTTTTATGACTAAATAAGTGGATTATCCTATATTTTTTATCATCACAGCGTGTGCACTTCCATAACCCAATGATAAACCTTTCTGTTCTTTCAGATTTTAATGATGAATCATTAGTCTATTCTTTATCTTTATAATTATTGACCATAAATACAATCTTGATTACTGATCAACCATGAAATTAGAAAGTAAAAGGCTAGAAATTTGTCCTATCAATTTAAGACATAAAGAAGAGATTTTCGAATACAGAAAGGACAAAGAAGCGAATAAATACCAAAGTTGGATTCCTGAAAATTTAGAAAGTGTAGAAGCTTTTATCAATAAGGTACATCCGAAAGTTGATGTTCCAGATACTTGGTTTCAAGTCGTTATCATAGAGAAAAAATTAGGGAAAGTGATCGGGGATATAGGTATACATTTTCTGGAAGAAGAGAGCCAGCAAGTTGACATTGGATATACACTACATCAGTCTTTTCAAGGTAAAGGGTATGCCACAGAAGCTGTGGGAAGGGTGATCGACTACTTATTTATAGATTTAAATAAGCATAGAATTACCGCGTCTTTAGATCCAGAAAATATAAAATCAATACAATTACTTGAAAGAATTGGTTTTAGAAAAGAAGCTTATTTTAAGGAAAGTCTGTGGATCGATGGAAAATGGGTCGATGATATTATTTATGGAATGCTTAAAAAAGAATGGAAGAATAGGTAATTTTATATCTATATACTGTATTACTATTACATTTAAACTTTAATCATGATTACTACAAAGCGAACAAACTCATCTGATAAAGATTTTATTGCATTGATTATGCTATTGGATGCAGACTTGGCTGAAAAAAACGGAGATGATAACGATTTTTTTGCTCAATACAATAAGGTAGATAAGATAGACCATGTTGTTTTGGCATACGACAAAGATGAAGTGGTAGGGTGTGGAGCCATAAAACCTTATGACAAGGAACGCATGGAGGTGAAAAGAATGTTTGTAAAAGAAACGTACAGAGGTAAAGGAGTAGCTTCTAAAGTACTCAATGATTTAGAAGATTGGGCACAAAGCTTATCGTATACAAAGTGTGTTCTTGAAACAGGGGACAAAATGTTAGCCGCTATTGGATTATACAAAAAAAGCAACTTTATGGTGATCCCAAATTATGGACAGTACAAAGAAGTTGCTTCTAGTATTTGCTTCGAAAAAACCTTATAACGTCTAATTTTAGACCAAGGAATAGGGGTAAAACATTGAATTTTCGCCTTAAATCGGTGTTTTGTCAGATTTTACCCCTATTTGACCAATATAAAAACCATGCTTAAAACTACATCCGCCAACTTTACAATCACAAACAGATGGAATTTATTTGAATCTAAAAGAACATAGGAGATGAAATTGAATTTAAAACTTATCATCGGGGCAGTTCTTTCTTTTTTAACAGTCACAAATGTGCAAGCAGGAAAGGATCCAAGGCCCAATATATTATTAATTACTGTTGATGACATGAACTGGAATTCAGTCGGTGTCTATGGACAGGAATTGGACAATATCACTCCCAATATTGATAAGTTAGCAGCAGAAGGAAAACGTTTTCAGTATGCTTATGTGCAGTCTCCTAACTGTTCACCATCAAGAGGTGTGATTCAAACAGGTAAGTATCCTCATTCTAGTGGGATGAGAGGATTTTACTATGTTGATTATAAAGACATGACTTTGCAGAGTGTTTTATCAGATCATGGATATTTTACAGCCGTTTTAAACAAAGCAACAGATACAAGTTTATCACCAAAAATGGAAAATGCTTGGGATTTTAAAGGGAAGTTTAAAAAGGACGGTAAAAGAAACCCATTGAACTATAGCTCTACTTTTGAGGAAATTTTAAAGGCAAGTGATAACAGTGGAAAACCTTTTTACTGTGTGGTAAATATTGCCGATCCTCATAAATTATTCTACAACGATCCCGGTACAAAAAAAGAGGGTTATGTTGATCCAACACCTTCAAAATTATATAAAAATAGTGAGGTGACCATCCCTGATTTTTTACCAAATCATCCGAAAATTAAACAGGAGGTAACGAACTACTACAACTCTGTAAAAAGAGCAGACGATTGTATGGGTGCAGTGATGTCTGTTTTAGAAGAAAAAGGTAAAAAAGAGAATACAATTGTTATTTTCTTATCAGACCATGGTATGGCTTTGCCATTTGCTAAATCTTCTTGCTATGAGAATGGCGTAAGGACTCCATTTATTGTCTCTTGGCCAGGGAACATTAAAGCAAATTCAGTGGTGAAAGATCAATTAGTATCTGCTGTAGATGTGATGCCAACACTATTAGAGATTTTAGGTATCGATGAGCCAGACTATTTACAAGGAAGATCTTTTAAAACGATCTTGGATGGTAAAAAAGATAAAGGAAGAAGTGAATATGTCTTTACTGAGTTCAATGAGAATGCAGGAGGAATTGCAAGACCAATTAGAGGTGTACTTTCGAGCAAATACAATTATGTGTTTAACCCTTGGTCTACAGGTGAAATTGAGTTCGTTAGTGCAGCAATGTACCATACTTCTTACAAAGTAATGGCCAACATTCTTTCTAAAAATGATCCGGCTGTAAAAGAACGAGTGAACTACTTAAAATATAGAAGAGTGGAAGAGTTCTATGATCTAGAAAAAGATCCAGATGCTCTACACAACTTAATTGATGATCCTCAATATCAAGAGGAAATCAATAAAATGAGGAATGCGTTAGAAGGTTGGATGAAAGAGACAGGTGACTATACCTTGTTTGCCTTCCAGAATAGAAATAACAACGATGCTTTGAAGTCCTTCATGAAAGAAGAAGAAGCTCAGGCAAAACAAAGAGCGACTACTTTAAAATGGAAACGTTATAAAAATAGCGAAGGGCCTACAAAGAAGAGAACGAAACTCTATACTATTTCATCAAAATAACGATAGTATTAATGTATTTTATAGCTTATTAGAAAAAAATGGAATAAGCCCTTGTATTGCAAGGGCTTATTTTTTTATCTATTTGTTTCTAAAATACCTTGATAAAAACTATCGATAAATAACGAGTTGTGCGTATCATCAGGATAGAATTTAGTGGTCAATTTAATATTTTTGTTCCCTTTTAATTCTTTGATAAACGCCTCAATTTTTTCTTTGTGAAATTTCGGTTCAGGTTGATAAGTAAGATGAATGCTTACCTTCTTTTTGGTTGGGTTATTCTTAAATTCTTGAATCACTTCTCCGTTACTAAACCAGATCGAGGGGTCATAAATATGAATGACTTCAAAAGGTTGATCCATAGAAAGGATATACCCTCCAAAATAGCCGCCATAAGAATGTCCAATTAATGTTTCAAACCCATTGGTCGCATAGTGTTTGTCTACATCAACCATTAATTCTTTAGTGAGGTAATGGTAGAACTTCATTCCATGTCCAGAATTTTTGTTGTTGTACCATGTAGAATCAACAGCTTCCCCGTCGTATTCTATTCTACTTTGACTGAATGTAAGGTCTTGCCCTCTCTTAAATTCCCAATCAATATGCGGAATTCCCACAACAATAGATTTTTGAATTTTCTCGTTAGCTCCTAAATCAAAAACCATATTCTTGATGAGATTGAAACGCCATTCCGCATCAAAAACATAAATAACAGGATACGATAGGGAGTCATTGTAATAAAGCGGTAAACTAACCCAATAATCTCTCTCCTCATTAAGGTATTTGGACTGAATGGTGTGTCCCGTAGCTTGATCACTACAGATTTCTTCTTGAGCAATAGATAGGTGTGCGATAAAAATAGCAAAGATGAAGAGTAATTTGTTCATGTAGTTAATTTATTTAATGCAATGAATTGGATAAACTAAAGTTTGACTAGCTTATATGTTTAGATTTTTCTCTAAGATCAGCATATGTTTACACTGAATCTTGTTCTCAAATATAGGGGCTGAATAATTATCAAGGAAGAAGTTTTTTTCGATGCGTTCAATTTCAAATCCAAGTTGTTGATACAGAGCAAGCTGACCAATACTTGAGTTACCTGTTCCAATAACCATTTTATGGAAACCTTTCTTTTTACATACCTCTTCAATACATCGTAGTAATGCTTTACCTACCCCTTTACCTTGGAATTGATCGGCTACAGCAATATTTTTTATCTCTATATTATGAGCTTCTAATGGTATGAAAACCACAACGCCAATAATGGACCCATTGGAAATCGCAACATAGCTTTCCCCTTTTTCTAAGTACTGATCAATTAATTCCCTCGATGGGTCTGCAGTCTCCAAAAGAGCATAAGGCGGTAGAGTGGTATTGTCTAATGGTGTGATTTGATAAATAAGCTCTTCCATAAGGTTCGATCATTTGAGAATTTGTAACGTTCAGTGAAGATAATAATAGTCACGAGACTCCTCTATGATTTTAGTAGTTAAAGCGACGAAATGTAACCTGTTCAATCTATTTTGCTTGTTCACTGCAATAAAAATCAAGCTTCAGGTAAAAAATTGAACAAGTAGGAATAGATAATCAACTTCTTTGACTAGAAAACAGAAATAACAAAAGTGTTTCTTTTACACCTTTGTAAGGTTCGAAATCAATTCAAAACATTACGACAAAGTGACCAGCTATCTGTCACTGTAATTCAGGTTTAAATTACTCTTTACTACTTAAATGAACATGAGATGAAATATTTACTATTACTTTTCCTATTACTACAATTCAAGTTATCTGGGTTTTCTCAGGTAGAAAGCAAACAGTCTGGTTTATGGACAGATCCTACCACATGGGAAGGTGGGATTGTTCCAACCCAGACAGACAATGTAGTCATTTCTTCCACCCATCATGTTATTCTCGATACGATGAATACAAATAGTTATACAGTGGTTCAATTGTGTAACGATCTGACAGTGGAAGACAACGCACAGCTAAGTATTGGTCATAATGATGCGACCATTACAAAACGTATCCGAATTTTTGGTCACCTTCTTATCGATGGAGTCCTTTATAAAGGAGAAGACTTTGATGAGAATCCATTTATTTACAATACTAAAATAGAACTGGCTGTACAACAACAACCTACATCATTCTCTGGAAAAGGGGCTTTTAACTGCCTTTCCTTAAAACTTTATGCAGAAGGGGGAGAGAGAACTTTAAATATTGATCACCATTATATGAATATTGATGATGCTTTCTTTATCAAGTCAGTCGATAAACTGTTCGTCAATATTGCTGAGGACGCATACCTGAATGTAAAAGGGACATTGGGGGTAAATGGTCAGAGTTATACATATATAGATGATAATACTTCTGCTGAATTGACCAATGAAGGAGTGATCATGACCAATAATTTAGTTCTTGCTACAAAAAATGTAGACCCTGCACAGTATTCAAAACTAATAGTAAAAGGGAAGGGATTCCTCACCACTTCTAAAGTGAACAATGAAGACGGCTCAATCAAAAACACTGCGGCGTCTTTCCGTTTGGTATTAAAAGATGGAGGTACACTTCGTTTATTGGAAGTAGCGACCAACCCAAGAGATATTATTGATGATAACCTTTGGATAACGGTGATGACAGGGGGTGAAATTAGATCACACTACAAAGTAACGGCTTCAACTGATGATAATATAATAAATACGGTAGAAGAACACCGTCCATCGAATGGCTATGTAGTGGACGACAGCTTTAAAGAAGTATATGGAGCCACTTTTACAGGTGGATTGTATCACTTTACTGATGAGCCTTATTTAATTGAGGGAAAAGAAAAGTACAAAGAGATGGGCTCTACTACGATCAAAACAAAGGTATCTGCTGAACCAGGTAAAATGCAAGATTCATATCCCTTCCATATGACATGGGACGGATCGACAGATATGGTAGACGTAGTGAAAGACCCTTACTATCAACAACTTTTGTCTGATCCTTATTATACTGAACATGTTTTGTGGGTAACACCGAAGAAGCAAAAAGTGAAAAATGTTGTTTTCTATAAGTATGGAGCGTATAAATATGATCAATACTTTAAAGAACATGAAGAAGAATACTATGAGTTGGCAAAATATTTATTGGAGACTTACAGTACATCAGGTAAGAAGTTCTTGTTCCAGAACTGGGAAGGAGACTGGATGCTTAGAGGTCAGAGTAAATCATGGGAAAATGACCCTTCGTTAATCCCCGAAAATGTTGACGAACAGATAGAAGGTATGATTCGTTTGTTCCAAGCCCGTCAAAGAGGGGTTGATAGAGCAAGAGCCGAAGTACTGGAAACGAATGCAGAAATTATGCATGGTATTGAAATCAACAAACTTTGGACTAAAGTAGATGAGGAGCGAGTAACGATGATGGATCTTGATGTTCCTTGTTTAACGCATGATATTTTACCTCATGTGCGTACAGACTTTAACTCTTGGTCTTCTTATGATGGGGTTTGGCCAGAAGTAATTGATCAGTTCCCAGTTGGTATGTGGAAAGGTGTTGAGGTATTGGAATACTACACGAATGAGTCAGGTAGAATGGGTGATCAATCTCCAATACAATTAGGCGAATTTGGTATCAATGAGAATATGATTCATAATGATATCAAGACGATTGATAAAATAGAAGAAATGTACGACAAGTTAGTAGCTTGTGCCGTTGCTCAAAAATGGAATAATATCTTTGTATGGTCATTTTACAGTACAGATGTGAAGTCATATAACTTTGTAAAAGGCCAAGAATACTCAGCAGAAATGTTCTATCAATATTCTGATGGTAAGTGGGTTATAAATCCGGATGGTGATTTTGGAATTGGAGGGAAATATTTCCAAGAAGTCTTGAAGCCAGAAGTAATTACTGCAACCACATCAGGCAATTGGAGTGCTACTTCCACTTGGGACAAAAGAGTACCGACAAGCGAAGACCATGTAGTCATTCCTCAAAATATTGAAGTGGTTCTAGATGAGATCAATACCAATAGTAATACTGAGCTAACGATTGCTCAAAGGTTGAATGTAAAAGGAACTTTACAACTGGGACATGATGAGACACACACCAAAAATGTAAGAGTGAACGGAGACATTTTTGTAGATGGTACGATTGAAAAAGGTGCTTTTACTAAAAATGCAAGATTGTATCAGAAGTTGCCTTTACTGCATAATTCAGGTAAGGGAACAGGAAACATTGATGTGTTGACCTACAAATATTTTGGTGCTGATTATGATACAGCCTATTTAAAGATAGATCAGCAAAGCATACAAACTGAAGAACACTTTTTTATTAAGTCGGATAATAAAGTGGTTGCTGATATTCTAGAAAATACTAATGTGAGTGTGGGAAAACATTTCGCCCTGACAGGAAGTGCTATCAATTGGTTAGACCCAGATGCACAGGCAGAAGTAAATATTTACGGAGATATAACGGCGTTGAATGTCAACTTATTAACGCTTAATACTGATACCAGTAAGCCAAGCATATTGCGTTTAAAGTCTGGAGGACAGTTATCTGTTGACCAAGTGAATCAGCAAAGTCAGACGACATTGAATGGTGCAGCTACCTTTACTTTTGAAATAGAAAACGGAGGAATGTTTAATACCTCAAGTGCTACATTACATCCTTCAACGATTGTGGGTTATGATCCGAATTTTATTTTTACAGAGAGCAGTAATGCTAGATTAATTGACGATATCAGCTTGGATATCGCTCAACCAAGAGTCTTTTTACCAGAACGCTCGAATATGTTGCATATAGAAAATATAACAGACTCCTCAATGGATATCTTCTTATATGATATGAACGGACAGTTGGTGTTCTCTAAAGAAGGGATTGATAATTCCCAGAAAATACCATTACAAATGAATAAGGGTATCTATTTGATCAGGTATACACACGATGACCAAGAGAAGGTAGTGAAGGTGTTACTGTAAAAATAAAATGGCGATATAGAGGTCTTCTTCGGAAGGCCTTTTTTTATATGCTATTGTAAATGAGTAGAATAGGTAGTTGAAATATGTAATCAATGGACTTTAAGCTTATTGGTGAATAATTAAAAGCGATTGGAAATTATAGTGGTTGGTTTAAAATCTGTTCAAAAGAGGTTGACTAACTAACTCAATAGACTCACTGTGATATACTTAGCCAAAATCCTTTTATACATTTGAAACACCAGCAATTATTACTGACAAGCTGTTCAAGGAACACATTCTTCAAATGTTTAAATCATAGTGAGTCATGAAACGAAATTTTATACTATTACTTATTTTTCTTTCAACTTGTGCAAATCTTACTTTTGCTCAAAAGAAAATCAAGAAGGTACCCAAGGCCAAAGACGAACAGATCAAGGGATGGATCGATGATTATTCAGGTTTTATTACGTTGTCTTTGGAACAGCGTACAGCTATCTATGAATTATACAAAGATCGATATCTAAAGAAAGACAGCATCCATAATAAAGTAAAAAATGATGAGTCGTTATCATTGAATGAAAAGGTGCAATTGAAGAAAAGAGTAGATAAAGCAATTGATGCTAAATTATTTGATCTTCTTTCGGTAGAGGATTACCTCAACATCAAGTGTTATCATCAGGTGGTTACCCGTTTAGTCAAGATAGAATTTATTGCCCCATTAAGTGAGGTACAACGCCAACGCCTAATGATGGCAATGAGAGAAATGCGTTTTAAGAACGTTATTTTAGTAAATACCTACGGGAACAATTCAGCTTCTGCAAAGCAACAAATGGAAGAAAATAGAGCCATATGTTCAGCGGTAGAAAAAGATATATTTACAGAGGAAATGTACAACCATCTCTACAAACTGAATTTCTTAACAGTGGTGGATTGGTCAAAAAGAAATACACATTCCGATGAAGAAGAGATGTCCAACCTTTTGGATGGTTATAACTTGCTAGAACCAACCAAAAACCTTAATTAATCCCGTTTTTAGGCAATTTTGAAAGGATTTCAACCTTTCTGAATAGCTTTTAAACCCTACTACTTTAGAATATTTTCTACCTTAGTTTTATCAAAAAACGCAACAAACAGAATGAAATGAAAACATTATTCGCACTACTATTAACAGCATTATTATCTCTTCCTGTAGCGGCCCAGGAGTGGATGTATAAACCGATGAAAGAAATTTCGAATACTGGCTTTGAAAAACAAGCTGGACCCATAAAACCTATTTCAACTTTTCCGGGAAAAGGTAAAAAAGGAGTTGAAGGTTGGTATGTAAAGTTCTCGAGTTCGTTTGTAAAAGAGTCGTTGAAAGTAACCAACAAAGAAGCATTTAAAGGTGATTATTCACTACAAGCAAAAACAAACGGACAGGCAAAAGAACTATACAAGGGTTTATTAACGCATAATCCAATAAAAGTAAAAAGCCCTGGAAGATACAGAGTGTCCTTTTGGATGAAGTCATCTGATCCCAATGCAAGGGTTAAAATCAATGTTTTGTTGTCGAAAGATGAAAATGGACAAGTCACTAAAAAGAACAACCAAGGCAAGCCTTTTACTTTAGTGGATGCAAAGCCAAAAGCGGTAGATTATAAGTTAGGCGCTGATTGGAAAATGATTTCAAGACAGGTAGTCCTTACAAAAAAAGACATCGAAGCTGGTTATGAATACATCAATCCAGCATTATTATTAGGTGAAACACCTAACGTAACGTATTACATAGACGAATTTAATGTTGAATATGTAATGAAAAAACAAGCGAAGTAGAACCACTACTTTAATTACATCAATTATATACAGTCGGATAGAGCATTTACTTTTTAGAGATAAGATAAATATGAACTCAAAATTTTTTCAATACCTTTTAATTACCTCAATTATTGGTCTATGGGGTTGTTCAAAACTTCCTCATCAGGAGAAACAAAAAAGACCAAATATTATTTTCATCATGAGTGATGACCACGCCACTCAGGGTATCAGTGCATATGGTGGAATGTTGGCAGAAGCCTTTCCTGATCTTACTCCAAATATTGACCGTTTGGCCAAAGAAGGAATGATTATGAGAAATACGTTTTGTACCAATGCCATTTGTGGCCCTTCAAGAGCTGCAATTTTAACTGGTAAATTTTCACATGTGAATGGATTCTTTAAGAATGAGAAAGGTGGAGATTTTGATGGTTCACAACAGACATTCCCGAAATTATTACAGAATGCAGGTTACCAAACAGCAGTAGTTGGTAAGTGGCATTTAGGTTCAGCACCAACAGGTTTCGATTACTCGAAAGTAATGTTAAACCATGGTGGACAAGGTACTTATTTCAATACGGTATACTTAGAAAACGGTCAAGATACCGTACAGGAAAACCGTTACCATTCAACTCGTCAGGTTTGGGAAGATGCGAAGAAATGGTTAGAGAATGGTAGAGATAAAGAAAAGCCGTTTATGTTGATGTATCAATTTAAAGCACCTCATAGACCATGGCAACCAGACCCTGAGTTTGCTCACGCTTTTGATAAAGTGAAAATTCCTGAGCCAGAGACTTTCCATGACAATTACGAAGGACGTCAGGCGGCAGAAGATGCTTGGCAAAGAATTGATAGAAACTTAAACAGAGAAGATTTAAAAGTACATCCTCAACAAGAAGGTTTATCAAAAAAAGAACTTAAGAAATGGTACAACGCTGGAAATAACAATGATGTGATATGGACGCCAGACCAAGAGTTACAAGGTAAAGCACTTAAAGAATGGAAGTACCAAAAGTATATGCAAGATTACCTTGGTTGTGTAAAAGGAGTGGATCATTACATCGGTCAAATGTTAGATTATTTAGATCAAAATGACTTAGTAGAAAATACGATCGTTATTTACACTTCAGACCAAGGATTCTATTTAGGTGAGCATGGGTGGTTTGATAAGCGTTTTATGTATGAAGAATCATTGCGTATGCCGTTCTTAATTAGATACCCGAATCATATCGCACCAAATACTGAATCGGATAAAATTACCATGAACGTAGACTTTGCACCCACTATCTTAGATTATGCAGGTGTTGAAGTTCCAGAAGATATTCAAGGAGAATCTTTCAAAGATATTGCAGAAGGTAACGAAAATGTAGAATGGAGAGATGCAATGTACTACCATTATTACGAGTTTCCTTGGTGGCACCATGTTCAACCACATTACGGTGTAAGAACAGACCGCTACAAGTTAATTCACTTCTACTATAACCCTGAAGTAGCAAAAGGAAAAGTGCAAAACGAATGGGAGTTATTTGACCTTAAAGAAGATCCGAATGAGTTGAACAACTTATATGGTGAAGCAGGTTATGAAGAATTAACGGCATCATTACAAGATAAATTGTTGGAACTTCAGAGAGAATACAAAGAAGACAACATGCAAGAAATGATGTATAAAACAGACGCCAGAATAAAAAGAAAATACAAGAAAGGATTTTAAGAGAGAAAATAATGTGGACTACTTAAAGTTATTATTATTCATCGAAAACCTACAGCAATATTGTTGTAGGTTTTTTTATTGAAATAAATTCAAGAATTTAATTAGAGTCTCTTCTAATAAGGTTATATTCAGTACATAAATTAAAACATAAACTACCCCTTGTAGTTGTATTAAAAATAAATGTAATCTTATCCTAAATAGACCCTACATACTATGAAAAAAGCCATTTGGAACGGAACAGTTTTAGCTGAAAGTAATGATACCATCGAAGTAGAAGGAAATGCTTATTTTCCTCCTTCCTCAATTAAGAAAGAGTATTTTACAGAAACATCTACCAATACAACCTGCCCTTGGAAAGGAACGGCATCCTATTATACCATCGAGATTGATGGTCAGAAAAATGTAGACGCTGCATGGTTCTACAAACAACCAAGTGCCAAAGCCAGTCAGATAAAAGATTACGTCGCCTTTTGGAAAGGTGTAGAAGTGGTATAGTCCATCTCACTAGAGCTACATTTGTAGCTCTTTTTTTATTAGAAATTCTTCTTGGTTTGTGATAGATGTTAAGTGTAGTATCATTTTTCTTAAAAAGCGAAATACCCCACTGTTCTGAGTGTTAAACGCAGTGTCACTTAGAACTATACCATTGAATAAGTTTCCTAACTTATTACTATTAACCTCTAACATTGATCACAATAGAAAAGTCGGTTTTTTGAAACTGGTAATAAACGTGGTTTTACCATAGACTTCAACAGCAAAAAGTACTTACCGAAGACTAAAAGATTACTCTAAACTTTGTTATTTAATAAATTTTGGAATAACAAAGAACACCGTATTCGAAGAAGCGATAAACATTTTAATATTAACGGTAGAAAGCTATCTTTATGTAATACAAATAAACTAATACTTGGTGTTGACTGATTAATAAAGCAAACTTCTATCATGATAAAATATTATCTCCCTCTGTTCTTTGTACTTCTAGTATTTGGCTGTACTCCAAGAAGTGGTGTATACGAATCTCAAGTGACACCTACTACGACCTATCAGATAGGGTATGGTCTTGGTGAGTATAATGTCACAAACAATTTAAGCAGCTTGGAAATAGAAGAAGATATTGTATCTGTCTTAACGGTTTCTCACTTCAGTGAACATTATGCTTATGGTGAAAGGAAGGTTCTTATTTTAAGAACAAACACAAGAGGAAGAGTGGTATGGTCTAAGTTACTTTCTGTGGCCTCAAAAGGTGGGTTAACTGCCTACAAATTGTTATCTAGCTCGGATGGATCTTTTATTGTATTAGGTTCGACTAATGATGGGGCTGTAGTGATCAAACTTTCTACAGAAGGTCAGGTTATTTCAACCAGACAATTTGAGAGAGATGGAAATGATTGGTACTCTTTCTACGACATTCAAGATTTAAATGACGAATTTATATTAATAGGCAGTTATGGATTCCATTATAACCGTCAACCATTTATAGCCTCATTAGATGCTGAATTAATACCTGTTTCCTTAGGTAAATTAGGCACAAGTTATACTCATATAGCTACTCAGTCTCATTCAATCTTTCTTACCAAACTTCAGAATAATAATGAAATTCATCTTATTAAAGTGAATAATCAGCAAGAACCTATATGGAAGAAAGGGTTTGAGTTTAACAGAGCTATGGATGGATTAAGAAAAGTGGTGGTAACTGATAATTATATTTACATTGTTGGCTATGGCAACCATTTAAATGCTACTTATTTATTTGTTTTAGATCATACTGGAAAAGTAATGAATGGTCTTGGTCTTGAACATCCCTATGGAGATTTGATTGCGGATCAGAATTCAGACAATGTTTTATTATTAATAGGAGGGAAAAATGGAGGAAGTAAGCTCTTTAAAGTTTCACCGGATCTACAGTTTATAGATGAGAAATATATAGCTCGACTTACGGGTAAGCATGGTGATGGTATCACAGGAAAACTTAATTTTGGAGCTAAAACTTTAAATTATCAAACGGACCGCACTAATCAAGATCCACTCTTTGGAAACCGAGGGTTTCATATTGCAAGAATCATAAAAGGGGATTGGTATTCTAACTGTGAGATTTACCAAAACGATGGTGATATTACCAGATATGAATTGGATGTCAAATCTTCTGATTTAGAGTTAAACCATTCTTTTGAAATTGTAGAAGAGTCGAGCCAAAGCATCCTTATACAAGAAGATTCTTTAGATATTAACTTACATACTATTTGTGATTAAATATGTTGGTGTTGTGGGGATTCCTTTTCTATCTGATTCTAATTTCTAATGATGTCATCTATATTATTCAACCAATTATTAAAGTATGGTATTTCGTATAGAACACTAGGTTCATGTATACTAATAGTAGAATTATTATCAGAGAATTTTCCACAAATTACTCTTAGTTTATCTTTGTATATATCAGCCAATAATACGTCTCTATTTAGAGATAGGTTTATAGTTTCTTGTCCTTGATTATCGAAGGTATAGATACTGTTGTTTTTATAACCTATAAATACATTTTTATCTTTTATGTATTTTATATAATCAATAGCATTAACCTTATTGAGGAACTGTAATGAAAACTCATTTTGTTGCATTTGGAAGAAAAAGGTATTTTCTTGGTTGCTTACTACAAAGTATTTATCATCATAATATAATACTTCAAGTTCATCTTCTTTATGAGTAAAGGGTAGCTTTATTTCAGCGATCGTAGTATCTTCTATATGATATTCCCAATCTTTTATTTCAGTAACAAAATCGGATATCTTTTTATTTTGTAATCTATATAACTTTAATGTATTACTATTAATCTTTTTTATATAGTAATTTTTATTGTTATGCAGTTCTATTGTAGTAGTTTCAGGTAATAAAGATTTTTTTTCAAAATCTATTGTAAATAAAACATCATAGTACCTGAAATAATAATTGTCGTTCTTTTTATAAAGATGTAGCTCATATTCATTGATCCAATTGGGTTGTGGGAATTTAACTTGAAGATGGTAGTTCTTGATTTTTTGAAAAATACTATCTCTTAAAGAGCAAGAAAATATCAACTGTAAATTTTCCGAGTTGTATACATTGAGTATAGAATCTTTTTCATAAATAAAGAAATGGTCATCATCTATATTTCTAAAAATTGGATCTTTATACTTATCACCTAATGATAGTCTTTTGTGGTTTTGTAGATTATAAATTCCCAAAGAGAAAAACACAGAGCCCTCTTCATCTGACGAGTTAATCTCTTCATTGTAATATGAAATATTATTTTCTATTGTTGTATTCAATAAATTCATTTCTATTGAATCATTATTGTGGATATTATAAGTTGATACTTCCCAAGATTTATTAGTTATACTTATTAAACTATCATTAATAACATCACGAATGACAAAGAACTTATTAATATTTATAGGTTTATAATTAAAATGTTTTTTAAGCTTATTTGATAATGTAAAAAGATTCTTTTCGGTAGTGTCAAATTTATTAATCTTAGAATCATTGTTGAAAGATAAATATGGGTTATTATCTTCACTTTGTGTATTAATAAAAGTGTATTCTAGAGTATTTTCTTTGTTAGTTATCGAAGTTTTTTTATTCAAATATGTATAGTTTAAGTCTATATCATACATCATGAATTCAATGATATTTTCTTTAGGCTTAAATAAATGCTTCTTTATTTTGTTGAAGGTGTAGAGAGAGAGGTCTCCATTATATAAAATATCACAGGGTAATAATGGATACTTATAATCATACTCTGGTTTTATTGATAAAGTTGAAGTTTGTGTGATGAAAGTACTATCGTACCAAGACATTGACGGTGGAATAACTTTGATAGAATCAATTTCTACCCATTGATTATTATTTTTTTGAATGATTTTTTTTGTCAAATTATTGACAATGATAAAACTAGAAGAGTCTAATTTATACAAGTTGGCGTGGATATAACTTTCATCGTCTTTGTAGAGATTCCATTTACCAAAATCATGTATAATATTCCCTTTGTTATCGATTTCAAACACATAATTAGTGCTATCATTATTAATAAATGTTGAAAGAATATGGTTATCACCATCTACCTTTTCCATACTATTGTAAGTAGATGAAAAGGATTTTAAGATCTTTTCATCAAAGGTCTTAATGAGTTCTCCTTTAGTGTTATACAGCCTAATTCTATTCTCTAATTGTCCAAATGTAGAGTCATAGTTTTTGACACCAAATACTAAAAATTGTTCCTCATTAATAAATTCTATTTGCCTTCTAGCCTTCTGTAGTTCATTATCTTCATACCATAATGGATCAGTTTGTATAAAAGCATTTTTGAAAGTGAGGTTTTCATCAAGAGTAGATATAAAAAAGTACTTATAAAAAATAGCTATTGTATTTCCCTTTGGACTAATTTTAAAATCTAAACCGACTTCTGGTAATCTGATAGATTTTATTTCATCACCATTTGAATTGTAATGAGTTATGATATCTCCGGTTAGTACGTAAAAAGTATCATCATTTGGACTTTTTATCATTTTCACAAAATCCTGTGTTTGCTTTCTTAATAAGATATCTTGATTATCGATAGTCTTAATACAAATATCATTTTTGTGGGAGATAGCAACGGTATTTTCATTTAAAAGTAAAAAATCAAGAGGGTAAGGTGAATCATTAACTATATTTAAATGGTTTGGTTGATATTTACTTTCGATAATTCCACTAATATTTTTTAAGCGGATTTTGTCTTTTATAAGAAATATGCCTTCTTCTTCTATTGCTAAATGAAAAACATCATCTAAGATAGAATCATAATTGAAATTATATTCATCCATTTCTTCTGAAGAAAAAACCTCTTTCTCTGTGGTAGTATTTATTACACTACCATAATAAGTTTTATAATACTTTGATTTGAACTGCTGAATATTATCACTTTCTATTTCTTTTCCAGTTGTATTATAAGTTTCGTATTTATATAACCCTTGGTATAATGTCTTGATTTTTAAATGATTATTTGAGTCGATATTTATTCTCTCAATGTATTCATTTGGTGCTTCCTTGATTTCTGTAATTAGTTTATCGTTATGGTAGTATTTATAGTTATCGTTTAAGGAGTCATAGAATAACACAGTAGATTCGTCTTTGGATATATCATTCAATCTATAATTTTTAGGTACATCATAATTTCCGATCTTTTTTAGGTTATCATCAAAGGCAATAAGTTTCCCTTGTAATTCTATAAAAATCTTGTCCTCCAAAAAAGAGATATTCCATATTGGTTCATATTCTTTCAACTTAGTTTGATATGAACTTAAAATCTTTCCATAAAAATCAAGTTTTAGAATTTTAGTTTCTTGTTGAGCAATGATAATTCTTTTCTGATAGTCTACTTTTAGTATAGAATTAATTTTAATATCTAAAGATTCAGATTCCATAATTTCCACCTCTTCCAGTGGTATTGGAGCTTCACTTAAGGTCTCTTCTAAATAAAATGAATCTTGCTCCAACATCATCTTATAATAGAGTTCATGTGTACTGTAATTAGTACTATCAAGATGGCTTGATGCAATGATCTTTTTAAAAGCTTTTGTATAATTTTTATTATCATAAGCCTTTATCGCATCTTGCGTCAATAAAAGACTTTTAGCTTCTCTTTCTCTACGTTCTGCCTTTTCTTTTAACTCTTTCTCTTCTAATAATTTATTGACTAAAGTTGAGTTGTCCTGACTTTTTATACCACCGATGATAAACTCACTACCAGGTTGGTTGTTCCCAAAGAATCCATACATCGATTCTGTAATATTTAGTTGTGCCTGTTGATGTAACCAAGAAAGTGTAATCGGTAGTCCATTGGGATCACCACTTTCTAGAGCATCTAATAGGATATAACAAAAAGGAGAATGTTTCTCTTCATAACCATCAGGAACAGGTTCAAGGGCACCTGAAGTGAGAAATAACCTCGAGGTTTTAGCTAATTTCTGATTAGCGTAACTTTGTGAACTTTTACCCTCATAAACTTTATTAGCGGATCTATAGGTGGCTACTTTGGTATTGAAAGTTCCACCAAAACAAACATCCAAGATTAGCCCAACATGTTTTGAAGGCAAAGCGTTCAATATTGCATTTAATTGATGATAACCTAAATACGTACTTCTAGCAAAATCTTCTGTATAGGGCTTAGAATCTTTAAATACCAAAAAACCATCATCATAGATGCTTTTATCATAATCTCCATGTCCAGCGATAAACACTAAAAAACGATCACTACTTTTTAGTTTTTGATGATAGGATATAATGGACTTTAAGGCTTCGTTTTTTGTCGGCGATAAGAGTATTTCTGTTTCAAAATTATATTTGACTTCAAGAATTTCTTTCATACTCTTAGCATCATACTCTGCATTTTTTAAATCTGACCACATGGGTTTTCCATCGTATCGATCAGACCCAATAACCAAGGCATACTTTTTACTTTGAACACTTTTGTCCAATTGATTAGTTTGCTTTACTACTAAACCTCTTGAATTTTCAGTTGTTGATTGTCCAAAAAGAAAAAATGACAAAAAAGTAAAGAGTACTGTTAGGAAGCTAGAGATGTATTTCATTAGGTAATTTTGGCATGTTTATCATGTAAAGAAACATATTATTATTACCATTTTCAAAATTAAATCTTGTTAGTGGATATAGTTTTCTTAACCTATCAAGTTAACTAGTCTTTAATCAGTCAACGCTATAAACTTTTTAATGTTCATGGAGGAAAGCTATCTTTAGATATGAAAAATTATGAGGAGCAATTGCTTAGTATTAGTGCTGAAGAATTACCTAAACCAATGAGTATACTTCCTTATCAAGAACTAATAACATTAACTTCAATTCAGTCGTCAAAGGATTATGAGATAGAGTTGATTAAACTATCGGAGAAGTTACCTTTTAAGATATCGAAACTCCCGACTTTTGGTGGTTATAGTGAAGATTGGTTTAATGTTGAAGTGAATGGTTTTAAACATCAATTACAATATTGTGAGAGAGGTTCATTGGATATTCTAAAAGACTGTCATAATCAATTGGAGCTGTTTTTTGAAATATTAAATGCTGTGATCCCTAGCTTCACATCGAGTGCAATTGAGATTGCCAATACTCTGGATGTAATAAAAGATCAAAGGTTACTGATCTGGTTAAGAATGAGTTCGAAAATTTATTTTATGTATCAGGTAAATCACTTTTTTGGAAAAAGTATGCTCACTCAAAATGTAACATGGATGTGTCAAGAATTGGTGCGTATGGGCATTTTTGAAACAGAAAAGCAAGCTTTTAATAGTAAAGAACATATCATTAAGGGCATTTGTCTTTGTGGCACACCTAACGATATGGCAGAATCCCTTTATCATGAACTAAAGTACTCGTAACTTTAAGGACAAGCTATTTTTGATAATCGATGAACTAAGAAATCTGATATATAAAATCTGAATTTCGATATACTGATCACAAAAAAATACAATCTTAAGAATACCATAAAGCAAACAAAAAAGGATGAAAGAATATTTAAAAATTACTGGTCAAGAAGGATTGATCTACTTCAAAGAATTAAGAATCTCTGATATCATGATCACACCGACTTCAGCGGGGCAATTTCGCTTTGATTTAGATATAAAAACGTATGATGGACAATACCCAGAAGCTGAAATAGCTGAATTTGAAAAGGAAATGGGTTTAGAAATCAATACTAATATTTCATATGTATGGCTAACAATAGAAAATAAACCTTTAACAAAGAAAGAGGTATCATCGATTAGAAATTTTGATTTCGAAATTAAGAACGGAGGAGACGAAGATAGTGGGGAAGGTTTAGCTTTTGCCTATTTTGGGTGGGGAATCGAACTCTATAATAACAAGGTGAAGATTAGAGAGATCGAGAATGAACTTTGGCTTAACTGGACGGCCACTTCAGATGATGTTAATTTCTATGATGAAAGGGCAAAACCAACACAATATGAATTTAATGTAAGAGTTAACTTGCTTGAACTTACTAAAGAAGAAGACATCTCCACCAGATGGAAGAAGTTAACAAACAAAGGTGAGGTTTATTTTAAAGTCCTAAGAGATATGAGGAACGGACGATTATTTAATAACGATAAACGTATCTACGCTCCACTAGGAAGAGAAAGGACCTATTATGATGCGATTACAGCATGGAAGGAAGTACCGAGACTAATGTCTGAAAATGATTTTGAATTCAAGTTTTAGGAAGCACATTCAATGAACTTTATGCAATTTTATTTCTCTTTTGTGGGTAGAGTGTTGTTTAGGTCATAGTCTTATATATGGTTCTTAATGATGACTTTCGTCTTAACACAAAGGACAATCTATTAATTTGTATTACCTATAAATGACAGATATATAATGACTTACGTAAAAATAGCCCTAACTTCTAATTAGGGCTATTCAATACTCATTTTGACAATAACCAGTCAAGTAGCTTTTTCAACTGAAACGAAAACTTCGTATCAAATGTCTCTTCTTTTGTACCTTTCGCATCTTCTTTCTTACTGTAAGAAATCGAAAAATGAATCATACGCTTTTATTGGGTTTTGGTTGAAAAACGTTAGTAAAATTAGCAGATGGATTTTTGTTGTAAGGTGTTGACTTTCAAGTATTTTTTTGCATGTATAAAGAGGGAATTATTCACAACCTTCAATTGTGTGCTGTATAGCGTGTTACGAATAAAAATTTTATTATAGAGTATTGGTCATAAAATCCAAAACTTGTCATTTTTAGGTGAGAATTTTAGAAATTTTCAAGTAGTTACAAGTAAGTGTTTAGGACAAGGAGTTAACTTCCTTACCTGAGAAGAATATTAATAGTGGTAGCGATTCTCACTGTTCTTAATGTTAAGCACTTGCGTTGTTTCAAACTATAAAATGGATGAAATACGAATTTCTTAATTAAATATGCATATTATTTGTGTATTGTTATAAGTCCCAGACTTAAACATTAGTTAGTTCTTAGTGACGACTTTCGTCTTAACAATAAGAACTGCAAAAGAGAAGTAATGAAAAAAATACAAACTTTTATATTACTGACACTACTATTATATGGAATAGTGTCAGTCATAAAAACTGAAATAATGATGAGTAATTCTTCAATTAGATATTCAATTGGTAGTATTGAAGAGATAAATTTACCTCATATTAAATATTCTTATTCATATCAAAATAAAATATTCTCAAGTGTTGTAAGGAAATATAAGAACGATATCCATTTGAATGATAAGTTTATTATCAAAATCTATGTAGATGACCCTTCTGTATCAGATATATATTTAGGTGAAAAGATAAGTCAAGATAAAATAATTAATATACCATCTGAAGGCTGGAAAGAGATCCCCTCTTTTTTTTCAAAGAAAAAAAATCTTGACTTTATCTAAAACACCCACTGTTCGTAATGTTAAGCGCAAGCGTCATTACGAACTATAATGTTGTTTAAGTTTCCGAACTTAAAACAACAAAACTCTATTTCAAGTACAACTGGCGATTTTAATGTAAATACATACAATATTGGAATAGATATTGGTAAAATGTTGGACTCCTAAAAAATTTGAATCACCTATTAATCTAAATTATAATGAAGGAAAAACAGAGTAAATTTGATATTGTTCTTGTTGTAATAATTATTGTTTTGGCAATAAGTTTCACCTTTATTATCAGTCCTTATTTAGATAGAGAAAAAGAGCGAAGCTACTTCCAAACACAATTCAAAGTAGATACTTTTCCACTGTTCGTAATGTTAAGTACAAGCGTCATTTCAAACTATAAAATGGATGAAATACGAATCTTTTAAATAAATATGCATATTATTTGTGTGTTGTTATAAGTCACAGACTTATACCTTAGTTAGTTCTTAGTGACGACTTTCGTCTTAACACTAAGAACAGGGTTGAGATCTATTATAAAATGAAGATAATTACACCTTTAATTAAAATTTTACATTTAAAATCATATTTAAAATATATCAATTTTATTTATAAAGCTGATCTTTTAATTCAAAAGAAAGAATTTAATGAAGCAATAAGGTTATGTGAGCAAGTAGAAGTCTATTTACCAAAACTAGAAAATGTATATGGAAAAGAAGCTCTTTATGAGTTATATTACATAAAAGGCTGTGCATTTATGTATTTATCTGATTATGATAGTGGTATTTGTTATTTGACAAAATCTTTACTTTATAAGGAATCAAATAAACAAGCTTTAGATTATTTAGGTTTAATGTATCTTGATAAAGATAGATTTAAATCAAGAAATTACTTTTTAGATTCATTAAAAATTAATGATAAAGACTATAGAACTTACTTTAATTTAGGTCTTTTAGAATCGACAGAGAAAAATTATGATGAGGCAATAATCAATCTAAAAAAATCCATTAACTTAAATAAAGAACATATGGCATCTTATTATAAGTTAGGGACAGTGTATTTTATGCAAAATGATTTAGTTAATGCCCAAAAGTATATTTCTAAACTTGTCGATAAATATGGCTTTCAATTTTATAAAAATATCCAACAAAAAGATTTTTTAGAAAATAAAAATTTATTGGGTAGCAAAAAATCTGAGTTCATTAGATGGATTAAATACGAATTTTTTAAATAAATATGCCTGTTAGTTGTGTGTTGTTATAAGTCCCAGACTTATATATTAGTTAATTCTTAGTGACGACTTTCGTCTTAACACTAAAAACTGACTAACATGTACTCCTAACGTTTATACCATGTCATCTCATCCCAACTATTGGTCCCACCTATCTTGATTGTACTATCACTAACAATCATATATTTGTTTTTTTGTTTACCACTTGGAAGTACTTCTATTACTTTGAAACGATTATCATTTTCGTGTTTGATGTATTTATACAATACATGACCTCTTTTGTAACCATATCCTTCTGCAACTGTACCATTAATCTGATTCAATTTACCGTAATAAACCCCACTATGATTTGATTCATATATTCTCAAACTAAATGAATCATAACCATCCACATAGTCACCTTCTATATTTGGAGCACAAGAAAAAAAGATTAATGAGAGAAAAGTACCGATTATTGGTTTTAAGTTCATTAGTTCAAAAAATTTTAAAAGAAAATCTTATATGAAGTTAGAGCTTATCTTTCTAGATTCCTATAGTTTAACCTCTCCACTGCTCGTAATTTTAAGTGCTAGCGTCATTTCAAACTATAAAATGGATGAAATACGAATTTCTTAATTAAATATGCATATTATTTGTGTGTTGTTATAAGTCCCAGACTTATACATTAGTTAGTTCTTAGTGACGACTTTCGTCTTAACACTAAGAACAGACTCAGTAAGTCCTGGCTACGGTAAAAGTCCCTACAAAGGTAAAGACTTTAATGGTAATGAAGGAAAATCAGAAAAGATAGACTAACAAAAAAATATGAGAAAAATATTGAAAATTATATTTTATTCAATTCCTTTTTTATACGTGGGGGTATTTGGACCTTATGGAGGGGCTGAAGAAATGCGTAATTCTATTCAATTAAATTTTAAAAAAACACAACAATTAAAAGTTGAAGAAATAGTAAATAATGATAGAGGATGGCTTACATTTAATAGTGAATCAAATTCATATCTTATTTATTTAAATCATGATAGTAGAAATATAATCCAAGAAGGTGATTCTATTATTCATTTTGCAGGTTTAGATAGTCTTTATCATAAAACTAAAGAAGTTGAAGTTATACCAAATGAAATTATATACTATGATCCTACATCTTGGTTACATGAATTATTAGGAGATACTTTAGATATTGAAGGTAGATATGGTAAAAAGCCGGGGAGGCAATAATAATCCTCAACTGATCGTAATGTTATACACTAGCATAATTTCAAACTTTAAATTGATGAAATACGAATTTTTTAAATAAATACGTCTATTAATTGTGTATTGTTATACGAATAATAGTTCATAATGACAATTTTCGTCTTAACACTAAGAATTAGAATTTATGAGAAATATTATCTTCCAAAGAAGAAAAATAAATATATTTTATGAAGTAATTTATTCAAATATTATACTGATAATTTACTTTGGTGTATTATTAGTAATTTCGTTATTAAAGTTTGCTTTATTTTTTGTATTTGTATTTCTAGTTGCCATTAGTTTTGCCATATATAGATCATTTATGTATCATAAAAACTATATTTTATCATTAGATTATGAAGAGGATAAATTTCATATTTTATATCAGAAAATAGGTAGTATAAATCGTCTTATCGTAGAAAAAAATGAGTTAAATATTTTTTTGTATAAGCGTTCTGGAAGGGGGGTGAAATATGCCTATATCAAAATGGTTTATTTAGATCAAACCTTTTTCTTGTTAGAAGATTCAGTGGAATTGAAGATAAATGAGTTGTTAGAACTCTTTATCCAATTAAAAGATTTAAAGAGTGAAAAAATAAATATAGGTGAACAAAATATCATTAAATCTTATCGGAACACCTAGGATACTTCTCTCCACTGTTCGTAATGTTAAGTGCTAGCGTCATTTCGAACTATAAAATGGATGAAATACAAATTTCATAATTAAATATGCATATTATTTGTGTATTGTTATAAGTCCCAGACTTATACATTAGTTAATTCTTAGTGACGACATTCGTCTTTACACTAAGAACAGGTTTGAGGAAGATCGTTTTATGAAAATTATATAAACCCACATTTATATAAATAATATGCATTATATAGCGTTCAGAATTTATTCATTTATTAAGAAATATCAAAGACAACCACAACCGGAATTAGCGAATAAAATATTCTTAGGTACTGTGCCATTGTCAGTATTAATTTGGTTTAACTTACTCACTTTACAATCTCTGATATCCAAGTATTATGTTAAAGTACCTATTTTTAAAATAGAGTATGTATTTTTCGCTTGGCTTTCATTAAATCTAGTAATCTATTTTTTTATTGTAAATAGGAGAGATTTTTTGACTAGATATAAAAAAGACTTTAAGGGTGGTATCGTTGTCGTTTTATACATAATATTCACATTGATTATGCTGGTTGTTTCCTAACCTTCTCCCACTGTTCGTAATGTTAAGCGCAAGCGTCATTACGAACTACTATATTGTATAAGTTTTCAACTTATAACTAATACAATCTCAGCACTCCCTTATTGGCCTGATAAGTTTCATTCGTTATCGTTTCTACTATCATCTGATAAACATCTTCTCGAATAATATCCACTTTTGCATTGAAAGTAACTTGCCCAGTTATTAGATTACTTTTTAGAGTATGAATTCAACTTTTCGAGCCCTTCAATTCTTTAGGACATTTAACTGTACTTCCTATTCATAAACAATATTTCCCACCAGTGTTTCAGAATGTAAATTAACGACACACAATTGTACTCTTGACGTTTGCTTAACTATAACATTTAATCATTCAATCTGAACACTATATTATCATGAAAAATTTATTTATCTCAATCGCTTTTACTACTGTTACAATGTTAGCTTTTACTAGCTGTAACCACGATAACGAACCACAACCCATTCATCGCACAACTCATATTCATCAACCTGTTCAAACTTATAAACATGTAGATGTTGATTCAGTTGTCACTAATGAACATAAAGACAAAATCGTTAAAACTCGTAGAGTAATAGATGAGGCAGAAACAGTTGATTATACAACAATTAACAGCAACAAAAATAAAAATGGTTTTGTCGAAGGCGTCGGTGCTGGTATGCATCAAGACATGACAATCAAAGACAAAAACCGTAATGAAGTTACACCAATCACTGATAGTGATGTTTTGCTTGACCAAGAAGGTGTAGGTGAAGGATTACATGAAGAGGTAAACTATAATATTACGTATGCTGATCGTGTTAATGAGGTCATGTTTAAAGCATTGATCCTAGACAAAGCACAAATGGCTAATGTGTTCTACACAACAACAGAACATGGCAAGGTCAATATCACAATTAATTATTCAGATGGTACTACTGAGCAAGAAAATGATGTGAAACATTATGAGTATGCTGGTTATACTGACTTCGAAGTTAAAGGTGAATTCTATCGCGTAAACAACTAAACCTAAATATTTAAGTAAGCGACACATTCTTTAAGGGTGTGTCGTTTTATTTATTATTTATCGACGACATTTAATCATGAAATTTATTCCTTCACTTTTGCCATGTTAAGCACTAGCATCATTACTAACTAATATTTCGAGTAAGTTTCTAACTTATCATTTTGAATCAACTAACTTCTCAAAGCAGTTTTTTGCAGCGATAATTGCACCTTCCATATATCCTGAATATATAGGGCTAACCTCCGTTCCCCCAAAGAATAGTTTACGGTTCATATACTGATGTTGAAGTAGTAGATGCCCATTATTCTGATGAGGATATTCAAGGACTGGATTTCCATCGAGAATAAATTCGTCTGTCCAGATTTTGTCTTCGTAGAGTAAAGGTTGAGTTGCTTTCTGGCCTAAAATCTCTTCCAATTGTTGTAATACAAATTTTTTCCTTTCTTCTTGAGTATAAGCCTTGGCACCGGGATTTAAAAAACCAGTAAACCCAAACTTTGTCTTGTCGATATTAGTATGATCATACATCTCAGCAATAATTCCAGAATTACTGTAGAACATACCCGAAAAGCCATTCTCTCTCCAGAAAGGACGTTTATATTCTATCACATATTTAATTGATCCACCCATCCAAGTTTGAACAGTAGGAAAGAGAGCTGTCAATTCTTGAGGGAGACTTGGAGAAAAAGAAATCTGTGACCCCACCAATTGAGGAGGCAAACACAACACTACTTTATTGGCCTGATAAGTTTCATTCGTTACTGTTTCTACTATCAATTTATGCCCATCTTCTCGAATAGCATTCACTTTTGCATTGAGGATAACTTGCTCAGATTTTAGTTTACTTTTTAGAGTGTGAATTAAATTTTCCGATCCCCCTTCAATTCTATAAGAAGATGCTTCATTTTGTGGTACAAAAAACTCTTGGATTGGGGAATATGGATTGGGTTGAAACAAGGATTTACCTTCTGAAAATTGTTGGAATTTCTGAATACCTAATGCTTTCAATGTAGATATGATATGGGTATGCACTCCTTGTAACCAAGTGGCTCCCAGTTCAAGAGGTGTATTATTTTTTCCTTGAAGTGTTTGCATTCTGCCTCCAATTCTTGGAGAAGCTTCTAAAATGGTAGCTTTAATATTTTTTTCTAATAGTAAACTAGCTAACATTAACCCACTTAAACCACCGCCAACAATAATAATTTCTTCGTCTTGTTTCATTTATCTTTAAAAGCGTATTTCTTCCCAGTTGTTCTACATTTTGTGATGACGAATCTACATAGAATGTTGATCATCTTTATCTAAACTATTAAAAATTTGTATTGTTTTTCATAATTGTTGAAATAAAAAAAGCACCCCTAAATGGGATGCTCTATATTTTGGATTATAATATCTCAGATAACTTTTCTTTCGTTGCTTTTTTAAGTTCGTCTACTTTCTGTTCAGCAACGTACTCCCCAACTTTTAAACCTCCTTTGGCTAATGTTTTATCAGAGATACCTACCGAATTAGCTGCTTTTCTTACTGTTTTTGCAATCTTTACTTTTGTCTTTAATTTCATATTTCCTAAAAATTATTTGTTTGATGAGTATACGATGTATCACTGTAACATTGTTGCTCTATCTAACAATCGTTATACATTTATATAGGGAAATATGAACGGACTTTTTCAAAACTATAGGTTTACTGATAAAAAGTGGAGGTCATTAATAGAAGAAAAGTAACGACTGATGAAATAGAACGAATCAGGTTATAATTATTCCATTTACGTTCAATACTAACTCGTAAGTGTTGTAGTTCTTTTACAGACATACCTTCTAAATTACTTTTATCTAGTATTTCATTTAATGGGATATTACCTAATACAGTAATAATAAATACGCCTAACCAATAAATGAGAAAGGCAATAAGTACAAACCAAAATATATACTTTTGAGAAGAGTTGAAATAACAGATAGGTACTATTACAGTCGAAACAATTGCTCCAATAAATAGAGTTTTAAAACTAGGATTTAAGATGACACGGTTCATGGATTGAAAAGATTTCAAGTACTCTAAGTCACTTAATTGGCCTATTCCTGGCTTTACAGCATTGGACCACGTAAAAAAAATACCAGCCATTAATCCTGTTAAACACATAGCTAACGCTAATGCAAATTGTTGTGAAGTCATGATAATTTATTACTTACGATTAATAAGATACTCCAGGTGTTTGATGTATATATGCTGTATTGTTAATTTGTTTGATAATAAAATCAGCCACATCAGCCCGAGCTATTTTTAGTTTTGTGTTTTTGTTGGTTGGACTGAATCCATGAAGATATTTACCTGTTTTATTACCATCCGTAAAAGCAGAAGGTCTAATAATCGTCCAATTTAAGTGACTGTTTTTTACAAACTCTTCTTGTAGTTCATGATCTAAAAACACTTTTTTCAAGAACCAGCCAAACATAATGTGTTTCCAAAAGAAATTAAGGTTACCATTGCTTTCTCCAGCCCCTAAAGTTGTTTGACAAAGTAGTCTGGAAATACCTTGGTTTTTCATGGCTTCTATGATAATTTTTGTGCCTTCAGAGCGAACAGTACTAGTTCTGCTTTTTCCAGAACCTAAGGTGACGATGACAACATCCATTCCTGTTACCGCTTTTTGTACATCATTAGAATGCAATACATTGCCTTCCATAACTATAAGGTTAGGATGTGATAGTTCTTGAAGTTTTTCTTTATTTCTGCAAAATGCAACTACTTGATACCCCTTTTCTAAGGATTGAGAGATCACATGTTTTCCTATTGTTCCTGTAGAACCAAATACGACTATTTTTTTCATATTAATTTAATTGTAAGGTGTTTAACCAATTTTTTAGTGTTTTATATTCAGTACTCGATAATGAAATAGAATTCCCTTTCGGCATCCGTTTTTTGATAAAAACTTGGGTATTAATTTGAGGCCCAAACCGATCCATGTTGTCGGGTGTGAAAATTTTACGTCGATTCTTTTTCACATGACAGACATTACATTTTGTGTTTAGTACTTCAAAGGCTTTCTCTTTTAAGCTGTTGCTTTCAGAGGAAGGAATACTTTTGTGCGAAAGTCTAGACCAATTATTTTCTAGATCTGAGGCGAAGAGAAATGACAATGCGCCAAAACTGAGTAAGAAGAATATTTTCATTTGTTTTATTTTGTAACAAATGTATCTACTCTATTTACCTTAAAATTGAACAAAACCGACAAAGTGGAAACGACCTATAGATTGCGACAATAGAAAGACGGTGTTTGTCCCGTATAATTTTTAAAAGTTCGAATAAAATGAGATTGATCTGTAAAGCCACTGTCTAAGCCCACATCGGTTAACTTCTCATAATTGGCCGCGGTAAGTTGATTAAGAGAAAATTGAAACTGGATTATTTTTGCAAATTGCTTGGGTGAAAGTCCTACATATGATTTGAAGTTTCTCTCAAGTGTTCGTTCGGTTAGTGATAATTCATTTAAGAGAGTTTTTACTTTTAACTGACCTTGATGACGTAGAATTATCGAAATAGCTTTTTGTACCGAATCATTTTCTACAACGTTATGTTTGTTAATTAATTCTCTCATTAATGTCGAAATAATTTCCACCTGTTCTGATGTACTTACTGATGCTCTTAATTGTTTCTGGTAACCTTTAATATCGAGGTATTCAATTTGAAGTAAATCGTAACATTCATCATTTAGAACTTTTGGGTCTATGTTGAGTAGGTATTTGGAGGCAAAAGGGTAAAGTTGCACAACAACATAATTATGTGGTCCTTTCACATCTAATGAAATAGGACGAATTGTTTGTCCGTAGAGAAATAATTCTGATAGTTCTTTTTCCTGAGGCAATAAGTAAAACCCCTCATCAGATTGTTGAAACATTATTCCTGGGTAGCCATCAGCATATAATGGAATATTTGTATGTGAATGTATTTCACTGTTTTTTCCAGTCATAATACAGTTCACATAAGGAGCTAAATCTTGGTCTATATGGAATTCTGTTTTTATCAAAAGAGATGAGTTACAAGTACCAACAAATATATTTAAACACTATCATAAAATAAATCATGAGTGTTTGACATGATTCGTTTCAAAAATCAAGCGAACATTATCAATACTCAATGGAAAGTAGAAATGTGTACCCCAAATAGTGCTATAAGTAAGAAAAAGGGCATTTGATATAATTTCAATAGTTGTTGTTAGAAGTGCTTTATTTATTTAAAGTTGATGACGAGGTTAGGCTTACTAAGAATTGAGATGTAGTCACTATTCGTAACAACCGTAAGATCTATTGAGCAAAGTGTATTCACCCTTCCAATTAAATAGTACAGTTTTAGTCGCTGACCATCCAGTTATACCTCTGTTTATACCGCCCAATTCTCTTTCCCCTATTTTCAATCTTGACCATCGTTTTTTCTTAGTTGGTTTTTGATAGACACGATCTCCAATAGCGTATTCTAAACAATCTCTAATTTTGTTCTTATCACTTTCTGACCTGTTTTTTCTCTTTAATTGAGAAGTGTAATCTTCATAATAATAGAGTATTATATCACCATAAAAGTCTTCAATTGTTGAAGTGATATCATTACGTCTTTTATAATTATCTTCAATTTGAGCAGAAATATACCATTTTTCTCCACCTAAGGTGTCGGGATAAATACTTATCTCTATGATTCCTTTATTGTTTACAAATAGATCATTTTGAACAAATTCATTGATTGTTGTCCTTATCAACTTACGTTTAATAGTATCGTTTTGAGCTAATGTTACTTCATCACAATGTTTTAAAACTTCACTATTATTTGGTGATTCTATACAGGAAAAACCTATCATAGTAAGAAGGAAATAAATACAGCCAAATTCAACTTTCATTTTCTTCTGCATAATATTTAGATACTTTATTTTCAGAAAACTTTACTCAATTGTATTCTCATCTTATTCAATACCGTTATAAGTATTCACTTTTTTAGGTTTTAAAAGATATATCTTTTATTAATTGTAGGATGATTGTCATTTTGTAGTTTATAAAAGTGAAGTAAGCATTACTTATTATCCTTTTCTTCGGGCTTATTCTATTTATGCGTAGAACTAAAAGTCTAAATAAAAATACCACCTCAAAACTATTGTTTAACCTTAACTTTTTGTGATGACCAACTTCGGGTATTGTGATTGGTCTTATATAAACGTTCCATCTTATTTTTTCAGTAGAGTCGGAGGTTATCAGTGGTTATGGTTTTTGTTACCCCTTTGCTAAAATCTGTTCTGATCATATTTTGAACCTAAAGAATTGTGGATACTATCGAAGATGGACAGGTAAACTATTGTTGTTTAACCCTATTGAACTACCTAATTTTTAATCAATAAGAAGAGGTAAAAGTAGAGTTTTCGTTCGTCTTTGATATAAATAGTGGAAGCTAAAAAATGGCTTATTTAGTATAGGGTGCGAATGTAACGGTTTTACAGTGTTTCGTGGTCTGATAACAAACGCTGTAACTGACCATATCGCATCGGTTAATTATTATTACAATGGTTTAAAGTCAGTTCAAAAAGGGTTGAATAACTAACCCAATGGCCAGTTGTCGATATTTTAGGGTAAAATCTTTTTATACATTTGAAGTGCCAGCATTTTTTAAATAACATAGTTATCAAGGGGCTTTCCATAAAGCTCAAAAATTAATTTACAATGAAAAGAAGTTTTATAGTTCTAGTTCTTATCCTGATTTTTGCAGGACCAGATTTCGCCCAAAATTCAAAGATTCTTGACAAAAAAATCAAAGAGATTCATCAAAGAATTGATGATTACCAAGGTTTCCTCACGCTCTCTAACGAAGAGGTAGATACTATTTACGACCTTTATTTAAATCGATACTTAAAGAAGGATAGTATTCACCGAGCAGTTCTCAATGATGAATCGTTGAGTAAGTATGAGAAGATAAAAATGAAGAAAAGAGTCGATAAAGAAACAGATCTGAAATTGATGAACTTGCTTTCATTTGAAGAATATATTCAAATCAAATGTCATCATCAGACAATAATTCGTTTAGGTCAGATTCAGTTTATTAACCCTTTAAACGAAAACGACTATCAACGTATACTTGTTGCAATGAGGGAGATGCGTTATCATAATATTTTGGTAGCAAAAGAGTTTGGAAAATCGTCGCCTATTGCAAAAGAAAAAATGATGGAAAATCGCTCGAAATGTGCAGCGATAGAAAAAGAAATATTTACGGAAGACATGTATACTCATCTAAAAAAGCTTAACCTACTTACAATTGTAGATTGGGGAAAAGATACTCATTTATCGGATGCAGATGAGATGTCGAGTATATTGGATGGATATAATATTCTAGAACCTGTGGGAACTTATAGATAAGTGAGGTGTTTAGAAGATATCCAACCTTTATGAATAGGAATTAAACCTTATTTTTATACATCTATCTCTATATTTGATGTATCAATAACATAACAGTCAAAGTGAAATGAAAACTCTATTTACATTAGTAGTTACCTTATTTTTTAGTGCCACATTGATGGCTCAGGATTGGAAATATATTCCAATTAAAGGGACGACAAATGCAGGATTTGAGAAACAATCTGGACCCGTTAAACCAATTTCAACTTTACCAGGAAAAGGAAAAAAAGGCGTTGAAGGTTGGTACCTTCCTTTTACAGGTTCTTTAGTAAAAGAATCTATCGTAGTAACAAACAAAGAAGCTTACAATGGGGATTATTCTTTACAAATAAAGACCAACCCTAATGCAAGTGTATTGTATAAAGGGTTATTAAAGCACAATCCTATTAAGATAAAAAGCCCAGGAAGATATAAAATTTCATTTTGGGTGAAGGCATCAGATACCAATGCAAAAATCAAAATCGGTTCAATGATCTCTAAAGATGCTTTAGAGCAAACACTGAAAATGAACAAGCAAGGTAAGCCATTTAATTTGGGTGATACCAAACCCAAAGTGGTAGATCTTACCTTAAGTAAAGATTGGAAGCAGATTTCTCGTCAGGTTGTGGTTACTAAGAAAGATATTGAAGCAGGTTATGAGTATATCATTCCTACTTTATTAATGGGAGGTACTCCAAATGTCACTTTCTACATCGATGAATTTAGATTAGAATATGTAATGAAGAGCACTTCGAAATAGATTCTTATTTTCGTTAGCTAACCAATAAAGAATACCACCTATATTGAAAATGTCTCATGGAATAATTAATTCTGTGAGACATTTTTATTTTCTTTTTAATCTAAGAGAAAGATGACTGTATTTTAGGCTGTAAGACCTAATATTGAAATGATTGTAACGGATAGTCAACTTGTATTTCAAAAGAGAAAACTAACTTTTAAGTGTGTGACATTATTATAACTTTTTATCTAACACTTAATGAAATGAAATATTTAAACATGCGATCAATGATATACTTCAGTATCATATTGATGGTAATCCCTATGTTCAGCACTAAAGCACAAGACAGACCGAACGTCTTATTCTTAACTTCCGATGATTTGAATTTTGATTCGGTAGGGGCCTATGGTTCAAAGGTAAAAAACACTACTCCTAACATTGATAAACTATCGGCACAAGGTATGATGTTTGAAAATGCCTATGTTCAGGTTGCCAGTTGCTGCCCATCTAGGAATGTATTCCATACAGGCCATTATTCTCACAATAGTGGAGTGGTAGGATTTTTTAGCGTTGACTTTCCTCAAGCCACCCTTCCAGAGGCGTTAAGAGAAAATGGGTATTTTACAGGAATTATTCAGAAAGTATTAGACTCTAGCCCTACAAACAATAAAGCTAAATATTGGGATTACGTAGCAAGTTTTAAGAACTCTGAATCTAGAACAGCGAATAAGTATAAAACAGCTTTTGAGGAATTATTAGAAGAGGCAAAAGCATCCAACAAGCCCTTTTATGCATCAGTAAATGTTCAAGATCCACATCTACCGTTTTATAGAGGTGAAGATACCAAAGAAGGGTTTGACCAAAACCCTCCTTCTTTGTTGTATGATGAAGACGAGATACCTGTTCACCCAGTATTACCACAATCTGATAATTTCAAAGAAGAAATGACAGATTATTATAATACCGTAAGAAGAGGAGACGATTGTATCGGTGATATTCTTCAAGTGTTAGAAGATGCAGGATTGATGTCGACAACTTTAATTGTTTATATCTCTGACCATGGTATGTCGTTTCCTTTTGTAAAATCGAATCTTTACCCACAAAGTGTGAAGACACCATGGGTTGTTGTTTGGCCGGGAGAAATTTCAGGAGGCCAAGTAGATACATCACATATGATTTCTGCTATTGATATGATGCCGACCATTCTTGAAGTTACAAATACTGAGGCGCCAGGCCCTTTAGCTGGTCGATCATTGTTGGGTATCTTAAAAGGAGATATAGAAGAAGACAGAGAATATGTTTTTGTGGAACAGAACGAAGGCCCTACAGCAGAACCTCGACCGATGAGGGCAGTACACTCCAAAGAGTTTGTCTATATTTTTAACGCTTGGGGTACCGGTGATTATGAGGCGATTATGGAGTGCCGTTGGTATAGATCTTATGCAACTTTTTCTGCCTTATCTAAAGAGGATGAACAGATTAAAGAGAGGTTCGATTTTCTTAATTATCGTACAGTTGAGGAATTATATGATACAAAAAATGACCCCTATTCATTGAATAATCTGATCGATGATCCTAAGTATGCAGAAGTATTGGAAGACCTAAGAACGAGATTGGAGAATTGGATGAGAACAACCAATGATTTTGCTTTAGAGGGATATTTAGTAAAAGATGATAAGGAAAAATTGAAAGAATTTATGGAGAAGAGGATCGCGATTTCACAAGAAAGAGCCACACGATTAGAATGGAAACGAGCGATTAAAAATGACAATAGACCGGAAGGTCAATTAACAGAACTTGGGGAGTCTAATATTGTTATCCCTGAAGTACCTGAAGAAGAGGAGAAAGAAGAAGAAAACGAAGAGGAAGAAGAGAAAAATACAGATGCTGAGGAAGAAGAAGTAAATACACCCATAACGAGTATTGAAGGGAATAGGGAAACCACTTTCTTTTATCCTAACCCTGTAAAAAATGGGGAGCTAATTAAGCTAGCAACAGAAGACATAGTAGCAGTGAAAATCTATGATCAAACTGGACGATTAGTTTTTGCAAAAGATAACGTTGCCCAATCATTTGTATTCGATAGCTTAATAAAAGGATTGTACTTTATTCATATTATTAAAGCAGGTGAGAAGGTATATGTTGGAGAGATGATTGTCAATGACTAGACATTAGAATTGCATCTGAAAGTAATGAAAAGGCACTTTTATTTTTATAAATAGAAGTGCTTTTTTTAGGTTTGATATTTCTTTAGTAGAAGGTGATTCGAATATTTTGAAGTGCTAAGTAGGTAAGTTGTACAATATAATATTCATAGTAGTCCCGCTTAAAATTACAATAGCCTAAACTACTATGACCACAAATAAACGAATCATTATCTATGATACTTATTGTAGGTTTTATGCTACTGAAGTAGTGTGATATTCTTCATATTTGGAATAAAAGAAATTGAAATGAAAAGAAATACACTAACACTGATTTTTACTGCTTTACTATTAAGCATAAATACATTTGCACAGGAGACCACTCCAAAATGGAGATTTATTAATATTCCAGATTACCATAATGCTGAAGGATTCACAAGAATTTGGAATAAGAGTAAAGATCCTGCTTTTAAAAACGCAAGAGAAGAGCGTATTGCATCACAAATGACTTCTTTTAGAGAGATGAAAAATGCTCATGGAGGAGAGTTGGTTATTCTTCCGGGAGATACCAACGGAGGACATTGGTACAAAGCTAAATACCTAAATGCTTTTAAATCATACCCAGCATATGCCGATTATACGGAAAAGGATGTAATTATTGAGTCTTCTCGTTTATGTTATCAAGGACTGAAAGATATCGTATATGGAGTGGGTTACCAAGAATTTCTAGTGGCTGTAGGTGATCATGAACTGGGAGATAATCCTTGGAGAAAAAATTCAAAAGTGGTCAAAAATTTACCTCATTTCAGAGAAGGCTTTGCTAAAGTTTTTACTTTAGATGAGAAAGGAAATTCTCGTTTTACTAAAAAAATTGGTAAGGCGGATGCCAGACCGATTGGAACTAAATATGAACACACTTCTAATGCGATCCAATACAAAAATATCTTATTTGTAACCATTGATATGTTTAGATTCGATGGAGCTGATATCAACTTAGGAGATGAAGGAACAGTAGAGGGAGATATTACAGGAGAACATCTAAAGTGGTTCGAAGCTGTACTTAGTGAAGCCCAAAAAGAGAAGAGTATTAAGCACATTATCGTACAATCTCATTTACCGATTATTTATCCAGTAAGAAAGTATGCGAGTAGTGGTATGTTGGTGTCAAGACATGCCGAAGAGAAGGTTTTAAATCTCTTACGAAAGTATCATGTTGATCTATATTTAGCTGGAGAAGTGCATATGAATACAGTAACAAAAGACGATAAGTCTGACCTTATCCAATTTGTAGGAAGAGGTAATGATTTAAGTAATTTAACCGCTGTAGATGTAGAAGATAACAAGTTAAGCTTAGTCGCTTATCATAAAAATGGTGATCAGCTAGGAACATTGACGATTGACAAATCAAATACAAATACAACAGTTGCCTCATCAGGTTTGCTTGCCCCTATCTCACCTCAAAAAATACAAATCCATTGGAGTTTTGATAAAAAGATTCCTGCGAATAAATTTAAATTTAGTGTTACTGGCAATTATCCAAATCAAGCAAAGGATAAAGTGCATTTCAAAGGCATTACTTCTCCTGTTGCCTACTTAAATGACGGTGATTTTGAGTATGATTATTCATTGCTAGGAGCTTCTTCTAAAATAGAAAAAGGTATCATTGATAATGCGATTAGAATTGATGAAAATTCAAAGCTATTTGTGTTACCAATTGGCCCTATAGCAAAAGGATACGAGCGAACTATTTCTTTATGGTTAAAAACAAATGCAGACGGCAGAAGAATTATCTTCAATAGTAATTCCTATTGGGGAAAAGGGCAGTTCTACAATATTTCTATCAACGAAGGACAACTAGAACTCGCTCTTAAATCAGACATTTATACGGTAACTACCAATCAAAAAATTAATGATGGAAAATGGCATCATGTAGCGGTGGTAGTACCTCAATATGGGGCAACACTCAATGATAATTTGCTATATGTAGATGGAAAATTAATTTCAGAAAGAAATACCAAAGGAGGAAATAGTAAGGTGAATACCAGCCAAGCCAATTGGATGTCTATTGCTACTCAAATGAAGAAACATAAATCAAACCTAAGAGAAACTATGAACATGCAGAATTTCAAAGGACTTTTGGATGATGTTTCGATGTGGACTAGAGCCCTAAACCATGAAGAGATCCAGCAGATATATCAATCAGGTTTGGAAGGTGTTAGTGCATTAGAACTTGATAAAAAACTCGCGCAATAAGACTTTTAGTACATGTTTTAGTTCTTTTAGCTTTACTTATGCTGAATACTAAAAAAGAGTTGGGGTTATTATCACTTTTGATAATAACCCCAACTCTTTTTTATGACTACCAATTGATAGTTGGATTACGTTCTGTACATGAAATTTACTTTCTTTCCTTTCCATCCCGTTTCATCTAACCAATTTTGTAGTGCATTCTCTAAATCAAGAATTTGATTGATGTATTTTCTATCATCGATGATGTTTTTAGATTCCCCTGGATCGTTCTTTAGATCATAGAAAAAACTATCACCATCAGGGTAAATGACTAATTTGTATTGTTCGTCACGTACCATAAACGAACCTTTGGCATCTGCCAGTACTTCTCGTCCGCCTTTTGGATGTGCCTTAATTCTTTCACAGAATGAATATTTAGGAGCCAATGATTTATCCTTTTCACCTGTTAGGAACGGAATAATATTCACACCTGCTACTTCTTCTTTATAATCTGTTTCTGTAATAGACAATATTGTAGGCTTAATGTCTACTAAACTAACGGGAATATCTGTAACGCCAGGCTTTAAAAGTTTTGGATAACGGATCATAAATGGAATGGCCGCGATATCATCATAAAACGATTCATTTACTTTCCATACCATACCATGTTCACCCATCATATCACCATGGTCGGCAGTAAAGATGATCAAAGTTTCATCAAGAATACCTTGTTCTTCCAACTCACCCAAGATTCTGCCTACCCTGTCATCTAGATATTTTACAGCACCATAGTAGATTCTTAAAAACTCTCTAAGTCCTTCATCACCGTAACCTTTTACCATTCTTCTAGACCAAGATTTGTCGAACTTTGTTTCTGGCACTTGAGTTAATGGCATTTGCAATGAATCAGGATTGAAAAGACCATAGTATGGATCAGGAACAAAATTGGGATCATGTGGCCAGATAAAAGAGGTAGTAATGAAAAATGGAGTATCTACAGAAGAAGCATTTTCAATAGAGGCCACTGTTTTGTTAGCTAAGATATCATCAATCCAATCTTCTTGTTTCAGTCTTAAACGACCCATTTTAATGACGAAGTCCTTGTGTTTAACATCTTCCCAAACATTTTCAAGGTGACTTCTTTTATCAGCCATAGAAGGACTTACCTCTACAGGCCAGAATTGATTGTAGAAATTCATCCAATCTTGCCCATCATCTTTACGAACAGTAATTTGTCTATCAGCCATTTCTTGTTTGTACTGATAGGCATAATCATATTGATCTTTATAGTATGGTAAATAGTTTAGGGAATCGCTTTCTACATGCCATTTACCATATTGGTGTGTAGCATAACCCTCGCTATTTAATAATTTACCTGTTGTTTCATCTGTAATATCGATACCATCTTTTTGTTTCGAACCCAAGTTGTGGACTACACCATGTTGATGCGGATAAAGTCCCGTAACAATGGAAGCTCTAGAAGGTGAACAAAATGGGGTTGCACTATACGCTCTATTAAACTTAACTCCTTCGTTGGCAATTCTGTCGATATTGGGAGTAGGTACAGGGCCTCCATAACAACTAAGAGCCTTGTAGTTCAATTGGTCACACATAATAACCAATACATTGGGTTGTTTCTTTACCTTTTTATTTAAAGTGGGCTTACAACCTATGCTTAATATAAGTAGGAAAAGACCTACATATACATTGTTAATTTTATAATTCATACATTCCTAATTAAAAAGATTACGAAAAGGTGTGTTTTAGCGACATCATAAAATTACAATTCAGCTACATCAATATAATCCAATTTTAAGTCAAAATAGTTTTATAACCAACCATTCAAAATTAGTCGATTTTTTTGACTATCCTATTTAGTATTCAGAGTATTGAAAATACCCTTTCGCTTGTTTTTTTTATCACTACCCTTTGATTTTCTGCCTAATGATATTTAGGTTAGAAGTTGGTTGCTTTGTTAATATAATAAGTGATATACAAAGAATACTATCGATGTTAGTTATAAGGTATGATTTGAATTTTCTTGGTGTAACATTCCGAGTTCTAGATAAAGTGTCGAACGATTATTTTAGGGTGATGATGTTATAGGTGGTACTAGCCAAAGTTCCCTCCATGAACTTTCACTTCCTGGGCAAGATAAAGAGCGATGATGTGATGAAAAGTAAGTGTTACAGTAAAGAGTAGGACTAAAATCCTTTATTGAAGTAATACAAATAATTGGGGGCTTCAAAAGCATCGTTTAAATTATAGGAGCGAAAGGTTTTGATATAGTCCATCAAAGGTTCAATATTAGGTCAAAAGTTTGAAATCAGATCACAAAACCGCATTTTTACTACTGTCATGAATGATTGAAATGAAATACGATAGTGATCAGTAATTCTACTATATAAGAATGAACATTGCGCAAGATGAGATTTATTTTACTCTTTATTATCATTCATTTAATAGTATAATTATATTCGTTAAACAGATCAGCATGAAAAAGAGATTCATACCATTATCTATTTAACGGCAATTTTTTACCAGAATGAAAACATACTTACTATACTTAAAAACTACGATACTAATACTTTTATTTTCTGTGTCTATTCAAGCAGAAGATATCGTTCATTTAGAAACAGAAAAAGGTTTGGTCAACGGTACTGTAACAAGTATGGTTGAAGATTCTTTAGGTTACATGTGGGTAGGCACAAAATCGGGCCTATACAGGTATTCTGGAGAAAGATATTTATCCTATCAAATCTCGGAAAAAGAAACCAATCAATTTATCACCGCTTTGATAAAAAAGGATGGAGATATTTACGCTATTAGTAGAAAGGGAGTAATTAGTAAGTACGACTATATTCATGATTCGTTTGAACTTATTGCAAAGGCTGAAAAGTATACTTTTACTAGTGCAAAATTTGTCAATGATAACGAAATCCTTTTAGGTTTAAGGAATGGAGTAACCATCTATAATATGGAGTCGAAGACTTTTGCTAAAAAGGTGTCGCCAACTAAATTATTATTGTGTAGAGATATCATCAAATACAACGGTAAAATTTATGTAGGGGGAGCGAAAGGTCTGTTTGAACTGGTGAAAGGAATTGATAACAAGTACTCTATCAAAGAGGAGTTGGTAAAAGATATCGATATCCTCACATTTAATATCGACTCCAAAGGTAGATTTTGGATTACCACCAATAGTTCAGAACTATTCTTATATGATTATGGTAAGTTAACACCATTGAAATTGAATGGTTTTAAAAATGGTAAGAGTACAATAAGAGAGATCTTTTTTGATAACAACGATAATGCATTACTTGGTGTAGATGGAGATGGTCTATTTGTGGTAGATCAGCATTTTAATGTGATTGCTCATTATAACCATAACCCAGATGATCCATCTTCTTTACGACAAAATGACCTTGAAACAATATATGTAGATAAGAACAATGTGTATTGGTTAGGTCACAAAGAAATGGGTGTAGATATCTTATTCACAGAAGACAACCCATTTACTAATTACCAACATATTCTAAACTTAAAAAATAGCCTTTCAGATAATTTTATCCGATCGATCTTAAGAGACGATAATGGAAATATTTGGTTTGGTACAGAGTCGGGTATTGATGTATTGTCGCCTAACGGACAATGGCAAAAACTAAACACATTAATCAATACTCCTGTACTTACTTTAAACAAGTACAAAGGAGAAATTTTAGTGGGAACATATGGTAAAGGTTCTTTCTTAGTCGATCCGAAAACTTACAAGGCGAGAAAAGCATTCGAAGCTCCAGAAAGAGAAAATATTTTTGTTTTTACCACTCAAATCATTGGAGATGATGTTTGGGTAGGTGGAAATAACGCTCCTTTATCACTATTCACCAATGATAAATACCAAAGGAACTATAAAATAGGCTATGTGAAAAGCATTGTAGCAAGATCAGAAAACCTATACATTGTAGCTAGTTTGGATGGAGCGCACCTGTTAAACAAAACAACGGGTGAGATAAAGAAATTAGAAGGAAAGTCTAGTGCTACCAAAACAGCCAATGCTTTTGCTTTGTTAATCGACAATGAAAGAGAGAAAGTATGGATTGGTGGGGGTGAAGGCTTACAAAGCTACAATTTTAAAACTGATAAGCTCATAACACACTTTACAAACGGTGATGTTGGTATCATTTACGGTTTAAACTTTGATCAAAATGGGAACCTTTGGTTAAGTAGTAGCCAAGGTTTGTACAAATACAATATGACGGATAATCATCTAAGAAAGTTTGGTAAAAAAGATGGTGTAGAGATCAGTAATTTTGGATTTGGTGCAAGTCTTAAACTTCAAGATGGTTCCTTAATGTTTGGTGGTGCAGAAGGTGCGATTAAGTTCAACCCAAGTAACATCAAAAAGAATTATCAGAAGAAGAATGTTATCGTTGATGAATTTAAAATCAACGGTCAACAGGTAGATTACCGTTTTGTCGATAACCTTAATTTTAATCATGAACTAACATTAAATCATGATCAAAATACGGTGATGTTCAGTATCATTGTTCCTGATTTATACGGGAAGAACCAAAACATTATTAAGTATCAGTTAGAAGGATATGATGATAAGCCGATCATTCTTATTAATGGTGGACAGATATCCTACACAAAATTACCTGCAGGAGATTATAAATTAGTGGTAGATGTCATCAACTCTGATGGTGTGGTATCCGATAATGTATATGAATTAAATTTAGACATTAAAGATCCATGGTGGTTGTCTCCAATTGCTTTTTTAATGTATATGATCATAACATTGGGGATTTTCTTCTTGATTATGCAAGTACAGAAAGCAAAACATCAACAGAACTTCTCGGATGAGAAAATTAAGTTCTTTGTGAATGTTGCACATGATATCCGAACTCCCGTTTCTTTAATTCAATTGTCTGCAGACCAACTGGCTAAAGGAGAGAATGGTGAAAATGCAATCAGTTTAATTCGAAGAAATACAAAGCATTTAAATGAATACGTAACTCAATTATTGGATTTCCAAAAAGCGGAAAGAAACCAGCTGGAGTTGAAAGTGCAGGAGATTGATTTGAAATCGCTTATGGAAGAAGTGCTTCTTGATTTTAAACCAATGATTGAGAATAAGGAATTAACGTTCAACTTTTCTATGGCATCCATCAATGTTTGGTTTGATAAAGAAAAGATGGTTCGAGTATTCAATAACTTAATTTCCAATGCCATTAAATACTCTCACCAAGGAGGCACAGTGAAGATCAATATTGAAGAAGAGAAAGGGAAAGTATTGATCAACTTTATCGATAATGGTATCGGTATTCCTGAGAATCAACAGAAAAAGATATTTACCCGTTTTGTTAGAGCAAACAACGCTGCAGAATCTAACATTGCCGGTAGCGGTATTGGTCTTTTATTAGCCAAGAAAATTGTTGAACTGCATAGAGGAACGCTCGAATTTGAGAGTAAGGTAGATTTAGGTACAAAGTTTACTATTTCATTAAGCCTTGGAAAAGGGCACTTTATGGAAGAAGAAATCCTTAAAGTGATTGTAGAAGAAGAAGAACACTTACCTACTTTAAATATCAATGAAGAGAAAACAATCTTGGTAGTAGAAGATAATGACGATATCAGAAAAACACTGGTAGAAGAATTGTCGAAAGACTATAAGATTTTAGAAGCTCCAAATGGTAAGGAAGCCTTGGTAATTGCGTTAGAGAAAAGGCCTGATTTGGTCATCACTGATGTAATGATGCCATTAATGAGTGGTAAAGAACTTTGCCATATCCTAAAGAACAATTACAAAACGAGTCATATTCCTGTGGTGATGTTAACTGCTTTAAGTAGAGTAGAAGACAAGATAGAAGGTTTGGAATTGGGTGCAGATGCTTATGTTGAAAAGCCATTTAGAATGGAAATGTTGAGAATAACTATCAACAACCTTCTAAAATCTAGACATTTGATCAAGAAATTGATGACTGACCAAGAGGAAGAAGAAACTGAACCAGTATCAGCGGAACAAGATTTCTTATCGAAAGTGGTAGAGGAAATCAAGTCTAATGTAACGAACAAGGAGTTCAATATTGTGACCCTTTGTGAAAACTTAGGATATAGTCGATCAAACTTATTTAGAAAGTTGAAAAAACATTCGGGTATGTCGCCATCTGATTTGATCATAAAGATTAGAATTAACCACGCTATCGAATTGTTCAAGACAAGAAAAGATCTAAGAGTAGCTGATGTTGCCTATGAATCAGGGTTCAATGATCCGAAGTACTTCAGTACTACCTTCAAGAAACACATCGGTAAGACGCCAAAAGAATATATCGAATCAATAAGAGAAGAGATAATTTTCTAATTGTAAGAAGTAGGTAGTTTTTATCTACTTCTTATTCGAATCCTTCCAAAAACTAGGCGTAAAGACCTGTGGGTTGAATATTCAACTCTCTTGGATAGATAACAAACCTCATTTTACCATCAAATTTAGACATTAGCGTTAGACAAATAAACTCAGATGTTAGTTTTAAGATTTAATGAAATGAAGGAATTAAAAAAATTATGGATATCGATGTTTGTGTTTTTTCCATTCTTAGTAATGGCACAAACAAGCACTGTAAAGGTTGAGGTACCCACTCCAGAACCATTGGAGAATTATAACTTTGTTTTAGGTACTCAAGGCATTGGAGGAAAGTATAAATTTACGAAAGACTCTTACTTGGTAGAACAAGCAAAGCAAATCAGAGGGTTAGGTTCTAATATCCTAAAGATCTCTGTAAGTAAACAATACCATAAAATCTACCCGGACCAATTTAAGGATCCTAACATTAAGACAACACTAGATCTAGTTAAAATCAAGCAAGATTTTAGAGAAGTGTTGGATATGGATTTTAAGTATATTTTTATGTGGGTACATACCCTGACTAACGCAAAATGGAATGACGGCATAACTGAAACCGAAAAGAAAGCATTTTACAATGAGATGTATGACTACACTACTTACTTACTAAAGCGTTACAACAAATCGGGTAAAACTTTTCTAATAGGAAACTGGGAAGGAGATTGGTTACTACATGGTATGGGTAACAAAAAGTTAGTTCCTTCTGAAACGAAAATCGCTGGGATGACAGAATGGTTCCAAATCCGCCAGCAAGCAATTGATGATGCTAAGCGAGATACGAAGCATAAGAATGTAGAAGTATACCATTACATCGAGGTGAATTTGGCACTAAAAGGCATGAAAGGAGAGAAGTGTATCTCAGAATCTATTCTGCCCAATGTAGATGTTGACTTTGTTTCTTACTCAAGCTATGAGATAAGTAAGAGAAGCCAAGGTTACGAAAACGTATACAAAGATGTAGCTCCGGTTATGGACTATATAGAATCTAAGCTTCAACCTAAAGAAGGTTTACCTTTTTCTAGAAGAGTTTGGATTGGTGAGTATGGCTTTAAAGTGGTAAAAGGTAATTTTGAAGAGCAAGCTGGACGTTCTAAAGATGTGATGTTAGCTTCTATTCAGATGAAATTACCTTTCTGCTTGCACTGGGAAATGTATAACAATGAATATGAAAAGAATGGAGAATCTAAGGACATGTCGCTAATCTCTGCCGAAGGTGAGAAAAAGCCGATTTACTTTATCCATAATGATTACTTCATTCAAATGAATAACTACCTGAAGGCTTACAAAAAAGCGAATAAAAAATACCCTACAAACGATGAGTTCTATACAAAAGCCTTTGATGTGCTTAAGACGATAGAGTTCAATAACTAATGATTGCTATAAATAACTAATGATTTGAAATGAAATGTTTTTTACGAAATATATTACTACTTCTATTTTTTAAACTTACATTATCTATTAACGCATTGGCACAAAACGAGGTGAGTGCTATTTCTGGAGGGCATTGGTCTGATCCTACCATTTGGAGTAACCAAAAAGTCCCTACAAAACTAGATAATGTTGACTTAAAAGATTATACGGTATTCTTGATTTTACCTCAAGGAGTGGACACACTTTTTGTTTGTAACAACTTGAATATTGATCAAGCAGGTAACTTGCTGATTGGTCATGATGAAGAAGCAGAAAAATGGATTGGAATAAATGGTAATATCCACTGTGATGGTACCATTGCTCAGGGTAGAGGAGAGAGTTCCATGGAATCGGAGTCTTTCCTTCACCCTTACAATAGTAACTTGATCATCAATACCAACTCAGCGACTTCTATCACTGGAAAGGGATATATCAATCCAAAAAATTTGGTGTTATCCGGTACTGAATCTTCAACGCTTACTATTGATCATTACAATATGGTGGTTGATGGAGATTTCAATATCATCAATACTTCAACACAAGAAGTGGACTTCACTGCATATACATTTTTGAAAGTATACGGCAGCTTAGGAATAAGCGGAGGTAGAGATCAAAAATGGTTGAATAAAACTCCTATCGTTTTTACTACAGAAGGAGTTATTGTTTGTGAAAACCTTGATCTATATTCTAAAAATGGAAGTATTCAATCATCCATCTACATTAAAAATGGAGGTAGTATTTCTACAAAAACCGTTAACCATACCAATGAATGGGTGGAGAGTGGAAACAAAGGTTTTCAACTTAAAATTGCAAGAACAGGTTTACTACGTTTGGGTGAGGATGCTTTACACCCAGAAACAATACAGAATGAGGAAGAGTTGTTCCAAGTGTTGAATTATGGTGAAATCCGTACTCACTTCAAAAATCATATTGAATCTTATGACTCTATGATGGTTCAAATTGAGCCTTATAAGCCAGAAAATTATGAAAATGCTACAGAATACAAACATGTGATTGGAGCATCTCATATTGGTGGTTGGTATAACTTTACTGAAAAACCCTACTTAATTGAAGGGTTGGACATGTTCAAAGAGTTTGGTTCAACAGCTTTTAAAACATCTCTTACCTGTGGATGGCAAAAGATGCATGCCCATTATCCTTTTAATCATGATTGGCCTAACCAATTCAACACCATGACGGGGTTAGCCAAATATCATTTGATGGATACGTTGTTTTCTGATGAAGAAATTAAAACCCATGCTGTTTGGGCTAACCCTAATTTTGGAGATTATTACAAAGAAGGTCCTGATAAAAACAACGATATCTATGCTCAAGAAGAGGAACAGTTTTTTCAATTAACAGTTCACCTACTTGAAACGTATGGAGATATGGACAAGCGTTTTGTGCTTCAGAATTGGGAAGGAGATTGGATGTTGAGAGGGTCTACAAGAAATTGGGAGAAAGAACCAGAAACAATACCTGTTGATATTCGATGGAGAGTAGATGGTATGGGACGAATGTTCCGTTCAAGAATGAGAGGTGTAGAAAAAGCAAGAGCTTTATATCCTGAGGCGAATGCAGAGGTTCTTTTTAGTGTAGAATTCAATAAACTTTTCTATAGAAAGGATGGAGAATACACGAATATGATCGAATTAGAAGTTCCGAATTTGATCGAACAAGTGATCCCACAAATGAGATTGGATATTAGTTCATGGTCATCGTATGATGGGAGATGGTTACAAGAGATTGAAGTTTTTCCTTATGGTTTCTTAAATGGTATTCGAATTGCAGAGTACTTTACAACTTCTGCCCATTTTGTTAATGAAGGTACACCGGTAATGCTAGGAGAATTTGGCATGAACGAGAATGAACCTTATATCCCAAAACAATACGAAAGAGAAGAATTACCAGAAATGTTTTCAGATCTGCTTGGCTTGGTGAAATACACTGGAGTACAACAGGTATACCTTTGGAATTTTTTCAGTTCTGGTGATCAAGCTTTCGAGTTTGAGAAAGGAGAACAATATGAACTTGATACTTTATACAAGTATTTGGATGGAAAATGGGTAGTAGAGCCAGACCAATCTTATGGTACTGTAGGTGCGTATTTGGAAGAGATTTTTAATGAAGATGAGATAAAAGACCCTACTTCAACAGAAGATAATTTTGTAAAAACATCGATTTTTCCAAACCCAGCTGAAGGAGAAATATATATCACAAGCGAAGCCTTGATAGAAGAAGTTTTAATCTATTCAACAACAGGAATTCTTTACAATAGGCAAGCTTTAGATAACACCAATAAAATCAATGTGAGTCAATTGCCTCCTGGGCATTTTTTAATACGAATTATCACAAACAAAGGTCAATCTACACATCAACTAATTAAGAAATAGGACAATATAAATATGAAACAATTATTACTTATACTGATTACTTGCCTCGCAGTATCGGCTTTCGCACAAGACCGAACTGTTAAAGGTACAGTATACTCTGATGAGGAAAATCTGCCACTTCCAGGTGTAAGTGTTGTCATCAAGGATGGAGATACTTCTAGAGGAATGATTACCGATATGGATGGTAGATTTACGATTAAAGTAAAAGAATCTGACATCTTGGTCTTCTCTTTTATAGGAATGGAAACTCAAGAAATTGCCGTAAACAATAGATCGGAAATTGAAGTGCGTTTAGGTTATGATGTTGAAGAGCTAGATGAAGTCGTAGTGAGTTCAGGTTACTTTGATATCAAAAAAGGAGATGTTGTTGGTGCGGTTGGAACAATTGGAAGCGATGAATTAGAACAAACAAGATCTGTAAATGTTGAAAACATGATTGCTGGTAGAGTGGCCGGTGTGATTGTATCAGGTAATGGTCAGCCAGGTGGTGGAGTTGGTATCCAGATTCGTGGTACGAACTCTATGCAAGGTGGCACTCAACCTTTATATGTAATTGATGGTATTCCGATGGATCCATTGACAGATGCACAAGGAAATGCAGGTAGTGGAGATTCTCAATCTGCTCTGAACTTTATTAATCCAAGTGATATCGAAAGTATCAATATTCTGAAAGATGCCAATGCAACAGCCATCTATGGAGCAAGAGGTGCCAACGGTGTAGTTGTAATCACAACGAAAGAAGCAGATGGCGGAAAAAGCTATGACAAACTAACAGCAACAGTAGAATTCGGTATTTCTGAAATCAATAATAAAATTGGTGTATTGGACGGTCCTCAATTTGAAGAGTACATGAACCAAAGAGTACTCAACAACTTTTACAAAGTGATCACCAACCCAGCCAGAGAAGGTATGGTGTTCGATGGAACGCAACCATTAACTCTGGAGAATTTTCCAGAAGTAGCAGAGCTGCCAGGTAGAATGCCTTTCCCTGAAACGACGGGTGTCAATACCGATTGGCAGGATATTACTTACCAACAGGCGATCACTCAGAATTATAACTTAGCCTACAGAGGGGGGAATAAGAAAGGGAACATGTCTTTAAGCTTCGGCCTAACGGATAATCAAGGGGTGATCATTAACTCTGATTATACAAGAGCTACCCTAAACATGAACATCAATAGACAAACTTTTGATGGGAAAGTGACCTTGAATTCTAGAACCAATGGATCTTATGGTACAGGTAGAGCAACATCTGCAGGTAACGGTGAAATGTTTAATGAGAAAGGCATTGTAACGAATACTTTAACCTTCCAACCCATTTATGAAGTATTAAATGATGGTCAATCGGATGATATTTATGCTCCATTAAACGAAGGATACTTATTATCGAACCCGTATACAATGGCAACTCAAGTACAGGATATTAAAGATGCTTATACATTTAACCAAGCATTTACGTTATCAACCAACTTTACGGATAACTTAAGTGCTACTGCAAAAGGTGCAGTGAACGTTCAAAGTAGCTATAGAAACTCTTACTATCCTTCATCTACTTCAAGAGGTAGAAGAAACAATGGTGAAGCGGCTAGATCTTCTCTTTTGAATACAAAGTTATACGGTGAGTTAAACTTACGTTACCAAAAATCATGGGGCGACCACAACTTGGACTTTATCGGATTGGGTACTATTGAAAAAAGAACAGTTCAATCTGAGTTCCAAAGAGCATTAGGTTTCCCTACAGATGCAACAGGATATTATACTTTTGAAAATGCAACAGATGTATTAGTTCCTATCAATAATTATTTTACGACAGACTTAGTATCTGGTTTATTTAGAGCAGCCTATAATTTTAGACATAAATATTATGTAGATGTAAATGCTAGAATTGATGCTTCATCGAAATTTGCCGAAAACAATAAGAGTGCAATTTTCCCTTCTGCGGCAGTAGCATGGGCTATCTCAGAAGAAAACTTTTTAAAGTCATCTGAGAAAATCAATAATTTGAAATTGAGAGCATCTTATGGTAAGACAGGTAACAATGCCATTAATGCTTACCAATCGATGGCTTTAATGGAACCGGTGAGATACAATTATGATGGATCGGTAGCGGTAGGTTATATAGAAACCAATTTGGCAAATGATAACCTAACTTGGGAAACGACAGATCAGTTTAACGTAGGTCTTGATATCGGATTGTTCAGAAATCGCTTAACAGCTTCTGCAGATGTTTACTACAAGAAAACATACGACTTACTTCAGAAAGTGAATTTACCAGCCTCAAATGGTTTTGTATCCAAAATCGATAATTTTGGTGAGGTAGAAAACAGAGGTATTGAAGTTACAATGGGTTATGATATCATCAAAAAGAAAAACTTCAACTGGAATGTAACAGGTACTTTTGCCTTGAATAGAAATATGCTTGTTTCATTGAACAACAATATTGATTACCAATTAGGGCCATCAGTAGGACCGGATAGAGTATATCCAAATATCTTTATGGAAGGTCAACCTTTGGGTATTTTCTGGGGTGCTGAAACAGATGGAATATACAAAGATTGGGATGAAGCCAATGCAAGTGGTATTGTTGGAGCTGCTCCAGGTGAGATTAAATATGTAAACCACCATGTAGAATACGATGCAGATGGGAATCCACTACCTAACCAACAAATTAATTTTGATGATTATGTGAAAATTGGTGACCCGAACCCTGATTTTGTGTTCTCATTAAGCAGTGCATTTAAATACAAAAACTGGGATGTGAGTTTCTTAATCACAGGCCAAAAAGGTGGAGATATTCTTTGGGTAGAGTCTTGGCCATTGGTAAATATGAGTAAGACTACAAATGTTTCTGAAGAGGCTTACAACAATTCATGGAAAGCACCAATCGATTACAATTACGAAACTGGCGAGGTGGTTTATAATCCATCTACAGGTAATATAGACAACCCTGAACATCCTGCACCAATGACAGTTACAGGGCAGAGAGCTATCAGTTCGGACCGTCAGATTTATGATGCTTCTTATTTAAGATTGAAAAATGTAAACTTAGGGTATACGTTCCGTTTCAGAAGTAAACGATCAATGAGACTGTATGCATCAGGTCATAATTTATTTACACTTACGAACTATCCTGGATACGATCCTGAGGTAACCACATACAGTCAGAATCCTCAAAGAAGAGGTATCGACTTTGGTTCTTACCCTGGTGTGAAAACGTATATCATGGGCATTAAATTCAATTACTAACACATAGATGAAATTTAAAATGAAAAAATCAGTAATCATATTGCTTGTTTTAGTAGGTCTTATTTCATCATGTAGCCTACTTAAAGAAGAACCAAAAGTTCAAATCACGACAGATGACTTTTATAAAACGGAAGCAGATGCTATAGCCGCAATCAACGGAGCCTATGCTTCAATGAAACAGACGAACGCTTATTATAGACAGCTGTATATCTCTAATATGTATGCTTCTTCTGATCAAGGAACAAGTAGTTTCAAACATACAGACTATTACAACGGTATATTATCGTCTACTCACTCTACCTTAACGGATGCTTGGAATGCCATTTATACTTCCATTAAAGATGCGAATAATGTAATTGCTAGAGTTCCGGCTATAGAAATGAATGATGCACTTAAGAATAGAATTATTGGTGAGGCCAGATTCTTAAGAGGATTACATTATTTCAACTTGGTAAGAAGCTTTGGAGAGGTGCCATTGAGAACAACTCCGGCAGAACAAGGGGAGGATGAGATAGGCTTACCTACTTCTACAGTGGACGTGGTGTACCGACAAATCATCAGTGATCTAAAGTTTGCTTCAGAAAACTGTTGGGGCTTAGAAGAGACTGTTGAAGGGAAAGTCAATGAAATAGGAAGAGTAACCAATGCGGCAGCTGAAGGCTTATTGGCTAAAGTGTATCTTCATATGGCGTCATCTACAAGAAATGCATTAATCGGAAATGAAGGTTTAAAAATATACGAATCAATAGGAAGCAACTATGGTCAATATTATGACTCTGCTTATGTATATGCTGATAAAGCATTAAATCGACCTAAATATGCGTTGGTAACTAACGCTAATGATTATCAATTTATTTTCCATTCTACGAATGGTAACAACAGGGAGATGCTTTTTGAGATTCAGAATGCACCGGTCTCTGGGCAAGGATCAGCGATAACTAACTTATTTACTCCTCAAGGTTCTGGCTTAAGTGCTGGAACTTGGGGGGGAACTAACAGTATCAAATCCGGATTTATCAACAAAAATATTGACAAGACAGATCAAAGATACTTGTTATCTATTATCCAAGAATATACAGCGAATGGCAGAACCTATGTGATCAATGCAGGTAAGGCAGGTTACGATATCTATGAAGGAGAAGAAAGAGTAGGTGTACTTTATCAGGTTTATACTTCTAAATATGTAGATAGAGAAGCGACTTCGGATGCAACGGCTCAACAGAATTGGCATGTATTGCGTTTGGCAGATGTGCATCTGATCAGAGCAGAGGCGGCTGCCGAAAAATTGAAAGATCCATCAATGGCAGAGTATGATATCAATATCTTAAGAGAGCGAGTAGAGATGGATGAATTCTTCCAAGGAAGTGGTATGTCAATGAATGACTTCAGAACTTTTATCATGAGAGAAAGGGGAGTTGAATTAATGGCAGAAGGTAACCGTTGGTTCGATTTAACTAGAATGGGCATGTTAGAGGAACTAGTGAAATCGGCCTTCGATCCTAATAACCAAGGTTTAATTCAAGGTGTCCGAGGACCAGAAGACTATCAATGGCCTATTCCTGAAACAGAAAAAGCAGCCAACGAAAATATTAATTAAAGTAACAAATAAAGAGTAAGTAGATAGAGTGGTTAACATTTTACTACTTACTCTTCTTGATCAAAAAGATATTACTAGCAACATCATGAGAAGACTACATATTTTATTTTTAGCCTGTTTATTAGTCCCTATCATGGGAGCACAGGCACAAAAAAAGAAGAAAAATAAAAAGCCGAATGTATTGTTTATCATTTCAGATCAACATAAACAGACATTTTCAGGTGCTTACGGTCACGACATTATCAAAACTCCCAACATTGATGCATTAGCAAAAAACGGGGTAACTTTCGAAAATGCCTATGCTCCGGCTCCAGTTTGTGCACCCACAAGAGCAGCAATTGTTACAGGAATGTATCCTTATGCGAATGGAGCTATCTACCATAAAGCACCGGTTATTAATGCCAACGGTAAAGAGGTAAGAAAGGGATCAGGATTTTTGAGATCCACAGGCTATCATGATGATATTAAAACAATTGCTGAGGTTTTTAAGAAAGATGGATATATCACAGCATCACCAGGTAAGATGCATGTTCATGGTGAGCTACAAAAAAATGTAGACCCAGCACATCCAGAAAGAAACGATATGGGTTGGGATGTAGTCAATACAAGATATTATACTCACTTTCCTGGTGGCCATTATGAAGATGAAGTAGGAAAAGATGCCTACCATAGATACCGTCAGATCTTAGAATACAAGAAATATGGCGGAAGCCAAGACCTTAATCCACAGTTAAAGCCTTCATTGGTAGAAGATCATGAAGATAACTTCGATATGGTCGTAGCACGAAAAGCTGTAGAGTTTATTGACGAGAGAGGAAAAGACGACGAAAGTTTCTTCTTACATGTAGGTTTCGAAAAGCCTCACCTTCCGCTGACTACTCTACAAGAATATTATGATTTATACGATCAAAACGATTTTGAATTTCCTGAAACTGTAAACGATTGGTATAAATCAGGGAAATATCCTTGGGTGCAAAATTGGGTACACCACGGTCTTCCAAAGAACAAACCAGAACAAGCAAAAAGAGTGATGGCTGCTTATGCGGCATGTATCACAGAAATGGATGAGATGATTGGTCGTATTGTCACTGCTTTAGAAAAGAATGGTTTAGCAGATAATACAATTATCATTTATACTTCTGATCATGGTGAGCACATGTGGGAACATGGATTAAGAGGAAAACATAATATGTACGATGCGGCGATTAAAGTACCATTTATTCTTTCTTATCCAAAAGCATTGCCTCAAGGAACTAGAAACGAAACATTGGTTAGTTTAGTAGACGTGATGCCTACTGTTGCTGAATTAATTGGTGCAGATGTTCCTGAAGAAGTTCAAGGAGTTTCATTAGTATCCACTTCAAAAAATGGAAAAACAATAAAAGACAGAACAGTATTCGCAGAGTATAGAGCAGGCGATTACAAAGCATTTCCAAAGCAAAAAGATTTGCCATCAAGAATGATGAGAAAAGGAAATATGAAATACATCTATACGCACGGGGTAATCGATCAGTTATATGATGTTGAGAAAGATCCTAATGAAAGAGAAAACTTAGCATTAAATCCAGCATACCAATCTTTATTGGAAGAAATGAAATTCCAAACACTGGTAGAATGGAGATTTGATAAGTATTCTGAAATGAAAGTTGACCGTAAAGGAAATACTTTACAATGGGATGCTTGTGATTATACAGAAGATTACACCATTTTCTATGCAAAAAATAACAATCCTTTAGAAGCAAAAGTGATCAAGAAAGACTTAGCGGATTTGTCTTTCGAAGTAGAACAAAAAGGCTACTATTGGGTGATGGCTCAGCCAAAACTAACAAGAACGACTCCTCATTATGGAGAAAAAGTTCCGGTTTGGATTGCAGCACATACTTTTGATTTACCAATCTCTAATGCAGTTGAGGTAAAGAAAAATTTATCAAAATAGAGATAATACTAAGGATTGACCGAAAAAATCTAAGTAAATATTTATAAATTGAGGCTTGATAGAAATATCAAGCCTTTTTTGTAATTATATCCATGTAAAATCTGTTATACTTATAAATAAACCGTTTTAGGCTTCCTGTGATATATCTCAAATTGAATATCACTTTTTTGAAACCTTTTGATAACTGTTCAAAACATTACGAATACGTCTTTATATAGGCCTATGGTCAGTTTTTTAAGCATTATGACCAAATCGCCTACCTACAAAAAATAAATAGATATCTACTTTTATAGTGTAAAAATCACACAACAAAACTAACAGTAGAAGAAATGAAAAGAATTTTTACCGTTATAATAACATGTTTACTTTGCCATTTAGCTATGGGGCAAAGCGTGAAAATAGGAGAGCAAGACTATGCCTCTATTAACGCTGCTATAACAGCGGCTAACGAAAATGATGTTATTGAGATTCGCGGACAACACAATCTTACTGCAGTAGTTGCTTTAAATAAAACAGTAACATTGCAAGGAGAAGATCCAACAACTGATATTATTAGTAATAATGGTTCAACTAGAGTAATTAATATTACTGCTGCCAACACTATTATTAAGAACTTAACAATCCAAGGAGGTACAACAAGTAGCTCAACAGGAGGTGGTATCTATGCAAATAATGTATCAGGTATTACGCTGGACAACCTAATTGTCAAAAACAACAAAGCAAAGCAAGGTGGTGGTCTTGCAATAGGAGGAACTGATGCTACGATTACTAATTGTAAAATTTTAGATAACGAAGCTACTGTTGGAGTAGGCGGTGGCCTATTTGTTATCAATAGAAATGCTGGTGGAAAAGATATTTCAGTAGATATTGAAAATACGTCTATTTCATCTAACATTGCAAAAACTAATGGTGGAGCTATTGGCTTTGATCATAATGGAGAAGGTGACTACTATGTAGCAATCAATCTTGTGAACTCGACTTTAAATGAAAATGAAGCGGGTAATGAAGGCGGAGCAATTTTTACTAAATCTATTGCCCATACTACAAATACATCTACTTCAGTAATTGGTGTTGAATTGTACCATACTACAATTGTTCATAATACATTGGGTTCAGGAAGTAGCGGTTCTCGTTATGGTATATATTATTATAAAAATGGAAGTAGTGTGCCATCAGGTAGATTGAATATTTACAATTCAATCATTGCCTTAAATGCTATTTCATCGGGTACTGATGTGAACTTTGGTAATACAGATACAGAAAACTTGTACAACTCTATTTTAGGTAGAGTAGCCAACGAAAGTGGTAACATTACAAATTCTGATAACTATGAAACAGCAATAACTAATGCAGAACTTCTTTTATCAGCATCGCTAGAAACAAAAGAAGGTTCAACCAATGAAACTTACACTTTTACAGGATCTAGTATTGCTAAAGATTACTTCAAGGCAACAGCGAAAGATTTAGTAACAGAAGATGCGTTAGGTCAAACAAGAGATGCATTACCAGATGCGGGTGCTTTTGAATTTGTTCCTGCACCTTTTGATCCGGTCAATACCGTATTCAATACAACGACATCAACACAATATTATACGCTTCAAGAAGCGATTGATGATGCATCTGCGGAAGATGTAATTACTATCAATGGTACGCATAAAGAACAAATTATAATCACAAAATCGTTGACTCTTCAAGGCGATGATGCTTCGGAAGATATTCTAGAAGGTTTAGCCAATCAGGTGATTAATAATGGTTCAGTGATCCAAGTTTCAGGTGGTGATATAGACGTTAATTTTAACCATTTCACTGTAACAGGTGGAGACGCAGCCGGAAACGGTGGTGGAATAAATATTTTAGACGTTACAGGTCTAGTTTCTTTTGCTGATATGACGATAAGTGGTAACACAACATCAACAGGTCATGGTGGCGGTATTTCAGCTGTTGGTAGTGATGTAGAGATTGTAAATACGACAATTGAAAACAATACAACACAAGCTACAACCGAAAGATTTGGTGGTGGTCTTTTTATAGCGCCAGGTTTAAGCTTAGCAGAAGGAGCCACTGTAACAGTAAAGAAAACGACATTTAATAATAATACAACAGCAAAATCAGGTGGAGCTATTGGTATTGAAGGAAGATACAAGAATGGTAATCCGGTAGCGTTAGTATTAGAAAACGTAACGATCTTTGGGAACACAGCAGGTAATGGTGGAGCGATCTTCACAAAAGCCGCAGATTTAGCCACTGATAATACACAATCGAATATTTCATTAGTTGTAGATCATAGTACAAT